>JAGWBN010000149.1:0-5016 GCA_021295875.1 Pseudomonadales bacterium | reverse complement strand
TCCCGGGCGACGTCGGCGGTGAGATCGGCGGGGAACCCGAAGGTGTCGTAGAGCTTGAAGACAACCTCGCCGGGGATGGTGTCGCCATCGAGATCAGCGATGGCACGGTCAAGCAGCGCCATACCCGACTTGAGCGTCGCCGCGAAGCGCTGTTCCTCGTCCTCGACGGCCTCCTCGATGGCTTTCGCATTGCTGACGAGCCCGGGGTAGGCATCGCCCATGAGATCGATCACCGGTGGTACCAGCCGATGCAGGAACGAGCCGGTGATGTCGAGCTTGTGGCCGTGGCGCAGGCCGCGACGGATGATCCGGCGCAACACGTAGCCCCGATCCTCGTTGCCCGGCAGCACGCCGTCAGCGATCAGGAAGGTGGCTGCGCGGACGTGGTCCGCAATCACCCGCACCGAGGAGTTCGCGACTGCGGCCGGTTCGTCGCGGATGCCTGCAAGCGCCGCGACCTGGCCGAGCAGGTGGCGGAACAGATCGGTCTCGTAGTTGCTCTTGACGCCCTGGACGATGGCGGCGATCCGTTCCAGCCCCAGCCCGGTGTCCACGCCGGGGGCGGCCAGCGGCTCGAGGGTGCCGTCCGTGGAACGGTCGAACTGCGGGAAGACCAGGTTCCAGAACTCGGAGAAGCGATCACCGTCCTCGTCGGCAGACCCCGGCGGCCCACCCGGGATGTCGGCACCGAGATCGTAGAAGAGTTCCGAGTCCGGACCGCAGGGTCCGGTGTCGCCCATGGCCCAGAAATTCTCCTCGTGATCGACCACGCGATCCGCCGGCATGCCGACCTTGCGTGTCCATAGATCGCGCGCCTCGTCGTCCGTCGGGTGCACGGTCACCCAGATCCGGTCCCGGTCGACTCCGAGGACATCGGTCACGAATTCCCAGGCCCAGGTGATCGCATCCTCCTTGAAGTAGTCGCCGAAGCTGAAGTTGCCCAGCATCTCGAACATCGTCTGGTGCCGGGTCGTGTAGCCGACGTTTTCGAGGTCGTTGTGCTTGCCGCCGGCGCGCACGCAACGTTGGCAGGTGGCGGCACGGCGGTAGGAGAGTCGTTCCCGGCCGGTCAACGCGTCCTTGAACTGGACCATGCCGGCGTTGGTGAACAGCAGGGTCGGGTCGTTCGCCGGCACCAACGAACTCGACGGCACCACGCGGTGCCCCCGCTGATCGAAGAAGTCGAGATAGGCGGCGCGTATCTCGTCGGTTCTCATGACCCAGGCCGGTGGAAAAAAGGCGGCAAGTATACTTGGGTTCGAATGGGCAACGTTGCGAGTTCGGATGCGAGTTCGGACCGGTCAGAGCCGCTTTCGCCGACGACACCCCTAGCCCGCATTTCCCACCACGTGGGCTAGGCGAATTCGTCCAATCGGCCGAGGACCTCGTACGCAATACCCGACGGAAAACCCCGGGAGGCAAGGAATCGGGCCCGCTTCGCCCAATCCGCCCGATCCCGGGACATCTCCTGTCCGAAGCGCTTGTCCACCGCCATCGATGCCCTGTCGCGCCACTCGTCATCGCCAAGACCTGCTAGTACCGCGTCTCCATCCACGCCGCGTTCCCGCAGACCGGCGATGATCTTCAGCGGCCCGTGGCCCCGGTCGACCGCCGAGCGGACGAAGACTTCGGCGAAGCGCTCGTCGGACTGCAGACCTGCCGCCGCGAGGTCGGCAATCACGCTTTCCGCCAGTTCCGGCGAGTGGCCGCGCCCGGTGAGCTTGCGCTGCAGTTCGATTCGCGCGTGTTCGCGCCGGGCCAGGAGCCTTATGGCAGCTTCCCGGGCGGCACGCCGGCCATCGTCGGCGGAACCAGGGGCGGCGACGGCCTCGGTCAACCGGCCCTACCGCTCAAGGGATGCACACTGGCACCCTCGGCCGGCTCACGCGCGGTGGCCCCGCGCTGGGGCAGCAGTTCGGCCCGGATCCGGTCCTCGATCCCGTCGCGGGCGTCGGGATTCGCGTCCAGCCACTCGGCGGCGTTCTTCTTGCCCTGGCCGATCCGTTCGCCGTTGTAGCTGTACCAGGCGCCGGACTTTTCGACGATGCCCTGCTCGACGCCGAGGTCGATGATCTCGCCGTTGCGGTATATGCCCTTGCCGTAGAGGATCTGGAACTCGGTCTGGCGGAACGGCGGCGCCACCTTGTTCTTGACCACCTTGACGCGGGTCTCGTTGCCAATCACCTCGTCCCGGTCCTTGATGGCGCCGATGCGGCGGATGTCCAGGCGGACCGACGAATAGAACTTCAGCGCGTTGCCGCCGGTGGTCGTCTCCGGGGAACCGAACATGACGCCGATCTTCATGCGGATCTGGTTGGTGAACACGACGAGCGTGTTGGAGTTCTTGATGTTGGCGGTCATCTTGCGCAGCGCCTGGCTCATCAGGCGCGCCTGCAGGCCGACGTGGGTATCGCCCATCTCGCCTTCGATCTCCGCCTTCGGCGTCAGCGCCGCCACCGAGTCCACGACCACGGTGTCCACGGCCCCCGAGCGGATGAGCATGTCGCAGATCTCGAGCCCCTGTTCACCGGTGTCCGGCTGCGACACGAGCAGGTCGTCGGTGTTGACACCCAGGGCTTCGGCGTAGATCGGATCGAGGGCGTGCTCGGCGTCGATGAACGCGCAGGTGCCGCCCCGCTTCTGCGCTTCGGCGATGACCTGCAGGGTGAGCGTGGTCTTGCCCGAAGCCTCCGGCCCGTAGATCTCCACCACGCGACCGCGGGGCAGACCGCCGATGCCGAGGGCGATGTCGAGTCCCAGCGACCCCGTGGAGATGGACGGCACGGCCTCCAGCTCTCGGTCTCCGAGGCGCATCATGGAGCCCTTGCCGAACTGTCTCTCGATCTGTGACAGGGCGGCGTCCAGGGCGCGTTTCTTGTCTGAATTGATATCCGGCACGAGTTCCCTCCTTGGGTTTCGAGTCGCGATTGAACGATTGGGCGGTACTGTATATTTGCTCAGTAACGGCGTCAAGCCGTTTCGAGGCGTTTCAGCCGAATCTCACGGGGTGACGGGTCAACGGCGCACGCCTGATCTCAGGTTGCCGTCAGATCACCGCGTCGGGCTCGGGCACTAGAAACTCCGGGGTCGCAACACTAGGCTGTGCCGCCATGGATCTCGCCGCCCACACTCCCATGATGCAGCAGTACCTGGGCATCAAGGCCCAGTACCCGGACATCCTGCTTTTCTACCGCATGGGAGACTTCTACGAGCTGTTCTACGACGACGCCAAGCGTGCGGCCGAACTGCTCGACATCACGCTGACGGCGCGCGGCCAGTCGGCCGGCAGTCCGATCCCCATGGCCGGGGTGCCCTTCCATGCCGTCGACGGCTACCTCGCGAAGCTCGTCGAGGCGGGCCAGACCGTGGCCATCTGCGAGCAGATCGGCGATCCGAGCACCGCGAAGGGACCGGTGGAGCGGCGCGTGCAGCGCGTCGTTACACCCGGCACCCTGGCCGAGGAGGGACTCCTGTCGCCCGAGCGCGACAGCGTCCTCGCCGGCCTCAATCCGACCGCCGACGGCTTCGGTGCGGCGTGGCTCAACCTGGCGTCGGGGGAATTCGCCTACTGCCACGGCGTCGGGTCCCAGGCCGTCGCCGCCCTGCTCTCCCGGTTGCGTCCCGCCGAACTCCTGGTCCCCGAAGGAGCGGACATCCACACCGACACCCCCGTGCAGGTCCGCGACACCCTGGAGTTCGATGCCGGTCTCGGGCGGCGGCATCTCAACGATCACTTCGGCGTCGCCGACCTCGGCGCCTTCGGGCTGGGCGACTCGGACGCCGCCGTGGGCGCGGCTTCCGCGGTGCTGCGCTACGCCCAGGGGGCGCGTTGCCAGGATCTCGCCTTCGTCAACCGCCTGGTGGAGGTGTCCGAGACGGACACCATGGTCATGGACGCCCACACGCGGCGCAATCTGGAGATCGACCGCCGGTTCGACGGCGAGTCCGCGGGCACGCTGTTCGCGGTGATGAACCACACGGCGACCGCCATGGGCGCGCGCCAGCTCAAGGCGTGGCTGAACGCGCCGATCCGCGATCGCGACCAGGTCGCGCGACGTCAGGCGGGCGTCGCCGCCATCCTCGAGAACCGCGCGACGGCACGGGCGGCGGCGGTTCTGCGGGACATCGGCGACATGGAGCGGATCATCGGCCGCCTCGCCCTCGGCAACGCCTCGCCCCGGGACCTCGGCAGGCTCCGCCTGGGGTTGGCCGCGATTCCGGTGCTCCACACGCTGATCGACGAACTCGACGACTCGGACTTGGCGGAACGGTTCGCCGGCCTACCGTCGTTCGGCGACGAACAATCGCTGCTGGATCAAGCGCTGGTCGCCGATCCGCCGGCGACGATCCGCGACGGCGGCGTGTTCGCACGCGGCCACGACGAGGAACTGGACAGGCTCAAGGACCTGACGGAGAACGCCGCCGAGTGGCTGGCGTCGCTCGAGGTCCGGGAACGCCAACGCACCGGGATCGCCACCCTCAAGGTCGGCTACAACCGCGTTCACGGCTACTACATCGAGGCGGCCCGCAGCGCCGACGCCCACATGCCGGCCGAGTACGTGCGACGCCAGACCCTGAAGAACGCCGAGCGCTACATCATGCCGGAGCTCAAGCAGTTCGAGGACGAAGCCCTCACCAGCCAGGCCCAGGCCCTGCGCCGCGAACGTCGGCTGTACGACGAGCTGCTCCAGCGTCTCGGCGCCAGTCTGGAGGGTCTGCGCGCCGCCGCCCGCGAGATCGCCCGCCTGGATGTGCTCAACTCGTTCGCCATCGTCGCCGAGCGCCACGACTACGTCATGCCGACGCTCACGGACGATCCCGTGATCACCGTGCAGGCCGGCCGGCATCCCGTGGTGGAGTCCCAGTCCGACCAGCCCTTCGTGCCCAACGACATCGACTTGTCGGACATGCGCCGGACGCTGATCGTCACCGGCCCCAACATGGGCGGCAAGTCGACCTACATGCGCCAGGTGGCGCTGATCGTACTGCTCGCCCACACCGGCAGTTTCGTACCCG
>JAGWBN010000148.1 GCA_021295875.1 Pseudomonadales bacterium | reverse complement strand
TTCCGTGTCGGGAATTGATCGGCGCGGTCACAGCAGGAGGTGCCCGATCAGTGCGAAGCCGAACCCCAGGACCGCACCGAGGGCGGGTGTCCAATGGCGTTCCAGCCTCGACTGCGGTGCGATGTCCTGGAAGGTGAGGTACAGGATGCCCCCTGCGGCGAACAGCAGAATCGCCCCGAGGGCGGCACCGTGGCCGGCAAGCCAGAACCAGCCGACGACGCCGCACACGGGTCCGAGCAGCGCCAGCAGAATCACCAAGCCCAATACCTTCGCCGGCCGCGCGCGCTGGCCGACGAGTTCCTGCCAGGCGTTGAATCCTTCCGGGAGGTTCTGCATGCCGATCAACAGCGCGAGGAGCGCCGCGCCTTCCGCGTTCACGGCGAACATGCCGCCAAGCGCCAGCGACTCGGGCAGGAAGTCGGCGGCCATGGCGGTGAATTGCGGCGCCGACACCTTGCGCTTCGCTTGGTACCGACCAAGCCCCATGAACGCCAAACCCCCGGCAAGCAGTATGGCGGTCGCGACGAAAGGCTGGGGCAGTTGATCGATGCCCTCCGGCACGAGCACCAGGGCCACCGCGCCGACGAGTATGCCCCCGCCGAGGGCGATGACGAAGTGGCGCACTTCCCGTTCCAGCCACTGTGAGCGAAAGTGCTTGATGGAAGCCAAGGCGGCGCAAGGGTCGTCAGAATCAACAGCTCGAAGAATCGGTCCATCTTTGAAGTTTGCCAAATGCCGGGAACGTCAAGTAGCGACGCCGAGGTTGGTCGTACGCGCCCGGTGGTCGGGCTTCAACGTGCGCTCGCGCAGCACCTCCCGGAGAGTGGGATGCCCACCACCCGAATCGGGACGCCCACCGTTCGCCTGTGGGTAGGTGTCCCGTCGCCTTGCACCGCTCGCCCGTGGGGGTGGGTGTCCCGTCGCCTTGCAAACACCGCACGGCGCCCTCATGTTTGAACCCATCACCGTCCACACGCCAATGGCCGCGTGCCATCGTGTGGTGTACCCTTCCGCCCGCGCGCTATTGAGGGCGCGCACGCTCCCGTCGCGTCCCGGGGGCGGGCGGAGCCGCAAGGACCGAATGAGCGAAATGGGCAAGAACCTACTACTCTGGCTGATCATCGGCGTGGTGTTGATCACGGTGTTCAACACCTTCAACAAGACCGCCGAGCCGCCGCAGGTGCCCTATTCGGATTTCATGAACGAGGTCCAGGCGGGTCAGGTCGAATCGGTGGTCTTCGAGGGCCAGGAGATGATCGTCACCCGAGCCTCCAACGAACGCTACCTGGTCGTGCTGCCCTCGGTCGGGGACGACCAGTTGATGGATACGCTTCTCGCCTCGGGCGTCAACGTCGAGGGCAAGATGCCCGAAGAGCAGAGCTTTTGGGCGCAGCTCCTCATCGCCAGCTTCCCGATCCTCATCATCATCGCCGTGTTCATGCTGTTCATGCGCCAGATGCAGGGCGGCATGGGTGGGCGCGGCAACCCCATGACGTTCGGCAAGAGCAAGGCGCGGCTGTTGTCCGAAGACGAGATCAAGACCACGTTCGCCGACGTCGCCGGCGTTGATGAGGCCAAGGAGGATGTCCAGGAACTGGTCGAGTTCCTGCGCGATCCGAGCAAATTCCAGCGCCTCGGCGGCCGGATCCCCCGCGGCACCCTAATGGTCGGTTCGCCCGGCACCGGCAAGACTCTGCTCGCCCGGGCGATCGCCGGCGAGGCCAAGGTTCCGTTCTTCTCGATCTCCGGCTCTGATTTCGTGGAGATGTTCGTCGGAGTCGGTGCCTCGCGGGTGCGCGACATGTTCGAACAGGCCAAGAAGCAGGCGCCGTGCATCATCTTCATCGACGAGATCGACGCCGTCGGCCGCCACCGCGGCGCGGGTCTCGGCGGTGGTCACGACGAGCGGGAACAGACCCTGAACCAGCTTCTCGTCGAGATGGACGGCTTCGAGGCCAACGACGGCATCA
Organism: Pseudomonadales bacterium; assembly: GCA_021295875.1. Lineage (GTDB taxonomy): Bacteria > Pseudomonadota > Gammaproteobacteria > Pseudomonadales > Azotimanducaceae > VXYL01. The sequence goes on along the minus strand of JAGWBN010000148.1, from coordinate 3,725 downwards.
TCGTCATCGCCGCCACCAACCGGCCCGACGTGCTCGATCCCGCGCTGCTGCGTCCGGGCCGCTTCGACCGTCAGGTCGTGGTGCCGTTGCCGGACATCCGGGGACGCGAGCAGATCATGAAGGTCCACATGCGCAACGTTCCCGCCGCCGAGAACGTGGATCCCTCGATCATCGCCCGGGGTACTCCCGGCTTCTGTGGCGCCGATCTGGAGAACGTCGTCAACGAAGCGGCCCTGTTCGCCGCGCGATCAGGCAAGAACACCGTCGAGATGGACGACTTCGAGAAGGCCAAGGACAAGATCATGATGGGCGCGGAGCGCAAATCCATGGTCATGTCGGAAAGCGAGAAGCGCAACACCGCCTTCCACGAAGCGGGACACGCCATCGTCGGTCGCTCGGTGCCGGACTACGACGAACTCTACAAAATCACCATCGTGCCCCGGGGCCGGGCCCTCGGCGTCACCATGTTCCTGCCCGAGGAGGACCGCCACAGCCTGAGCCGCCGGTCGATCATGAGCCAGATCTGCACCCTGTTCGGTGGCCGCGTCGCGGAGGAGATGATCAACGGCGTCGACGGCATCACCACGGGGGCCGCGAACGACATCGAACGCGCCAGCCAGCTTGCCCGCAGCATGGTGACCAAGTGGGGCTTTTCGGAACGCATGGGACCGTTGCTCTACGACGAGGACGACGGCGAGGTGTTCCTCGGCATGTCCGCGGGGGCGCAGCCGAAGCCGGTTTCCGGCCGCACGGCCCGTGAGATCGACGAGGAGGTGCGGCGCATCATCGACGAGTGCTACGGCACGGCCAAGACCATCCTCTCCGACAACGAGGACAAGCTGCACAAGGTGGCCGAGGCGCTGATCGAGTACGAGACGCTGACCCCGGAACAGGTGGACGACATCATGGCCGGCAAGCCACCACGGCAGGTGGATGTGTCCAGCAGCGATCCGGCACCGAAGCCGGATGACGCGCCGGACGTGCCGGACAGCGGTCCCGAACCCCAGCGGCCCCGACCGAATCCGGGCCCGATCGGCCGGCCGGCCGAGGAACACTAACCCGAACGAGGGCTTGCGCCGTTGTCGGCGGTGTGACCTTCGGTGGAAGAGCGGCATGGACAGGGACTACTTCGGCACGGACGGTATCCGCGGCCGCGTCGGCGAGACGCCCATCACGCCCGACTTCTGCGTTCACCTGGGCTGGGCGGTGGGCAAGGTGCTGGCGTCGGAAGGCTCGCGGATGGTGGTCATCGGCAAGGACACCCGCATCTCGGGATACATGATCGAATCGGCGCTGGAAGCCGGTCTCGCCTCGGCCGGCGTCGACGTGAACCTGTTCGGACCCATCCCGACGCCCGCCATCGCCTACCTGACGCGCACTCTCCGGGCCGATGCGGGCATCGTCATCAGTGCTTCCCACAATCCCTTCGGCGACAACGGCATCAAGTTCTTCGACGCCGACGGCAACAAGCTGCCGGACGAGATGGAGATCGCCATCGAGGAGCGCCTCCGGCAGCCGGTGGTATCCGTCGGCTCCGAAGCCCTCGGACGCGCGTATCGGGTGGACGATGCGCGCGGCCGCTACATCGAGTTCTGCAAAGGCACGGTCAATCGCGGCCTGCACCTGCGCGGCCTCAAGGTCGTGCTCGACTGCGCCAATGGCGCCACCTACGCGGTGGCTCCCGGCGTGTTCTCGGAACTCGGTGCCGAGGTCACGGTGATCGGCGCCGACCCGGACGGCACGAACATCAACCACGAGTGCGGATCGACGCATCCTGCAACCGTTGCCGCCAAGGTGGCGGAAGTGGGTGCCGATGTCGGCATCGCCTTCGACGGCGACGGCGACCGCGTGGTCATGGTCGACGCCGGTGGCGTGATCGCCGACGGCGACGACATGCTCTACATCATCGCCAAGTCCGGCTTCATGAAGGGCCGGCTGAGCGGTGGCGTGGTCGGCACCATCATGTCGAACCTGGGCCTCGAGCAGGCGCTTACGACCTGCGGCATCCCGTTTGAGCGCACGGCGGTCGGTGACCGCTACGTGCTCGAGCGCATGCGCGCGAGGGCGTGGGAGTTGGGCGGCGAAACCTCGGGCCACATCGTCTGTCTGCCCCTGACCACCACCGGCGACGGCATCGTCGCGGCGCTGCAGGTACTCGTCGCGATGGTGGAGGGCGACCGGTCGCTGGCGGAACTGCGCAACGGCATGCGCAAGCTGCCCCAGGCCATGGTCAACGTGAAGACCAGTGATCCGGCTCAGGCACTGGCGAGTTCAGTGGTGGCAGATGCGATCCGCGACCTCGAGGCAACCCTTGGTGACCGGGGCCGAATCGTCGTCCGCCCGAGCGGCACGGAGCCCGTCGTGCGGGTCATGGTGGAAGGCGAACAAGCCGACGAGGTTGGCCGGCATGCCGACGCCCTGGCGGCGGTGGTACGGCAAGCCAACGGGGCCTGACCCGGCCTTCGACATCACCGATGACCAAATCCCCCCGCCGCGCGTTCGTCGCCGCGAACTGGAAGATGCACGGCACCCGGTGGATGGTGCTCGACTACGCGACCGACTGGCCCGAGGTGCCCGCGGAAGTCGACGTCGTGCTCTGTCCGCCCTGGGGCTATCTCGACCGTGTCCGGTCGGTACTCGACGGCAAGGGGATTCGTTTCGGCGTTCAGCACACGGCGATCGAACCGCGTGGCGCGTTCACCGGCGAGCATGCCGCGGAGATGGCGGGGGATCTGGGTGCGGCGTTCGCGATCGTCGGACATTCGGAACGACGGCGCCTCTTTGGCGAAACCGACGAGGTGGTCGCGGGCAAGTTCGCGGCGGCACTTCGCGCCGGCCTGACGCCGATCCTGTGCGTCGGTGAAGTCCTCGATGAGCGTCGCCAAGGCGCTGCCGAGACCGTGGTGGCCACGCAGCTGGATGCCGTCATGGACCAATGCGGGGCGCCGATGCTGGCCGGCTGCGTCATCGCGTACGAACCCGTCTGGGCGATCGGCACCGGCGAGACGGCGACGCCGGCCGAGGCCCAGGAAATGCACGCGGCGATCCGCGCCAAGCTTGTCCGTGAAGGCGTCGAGTTGGCCGACACCGTGCGCATCGTCTACGGCGGTAGCGTCAAGGCCACGAACGCCCAGGAACTCTTTGCCGAACCCGATATCGACGGCGCCTTGGTCGGCGGCGCGTCGCTGGACGCCGTGGAGTTTGCCGAGATATGCTGCGCCGCCGCGTAGCGCCGGGGTGAATTGATGGAGACCCTCGAGACCCTACAGACCGTTTTGCTCATCCTGCTGCTGCTGGACGCCATCGCCTTGGGCGGACTCGTGCTCATCCAGCAAGGCAAGGGTGCCGACGTCGGCGCCGCCTTCGGCGCGGGAAGCTCGAACACGGTGTTTGGCAGCGCCGGATCCGCGTCATTCCTCACCAAGATGACCGTCTGGCTCGCCATCGGTTTCTTCGTGATCTCGTTCGGCCTCGCCTACACGGCCAAGGAGCGGGCCAACAGCATGCGCGACGCCGACGTGCCGGGATTCGATCCGGCTGCCGTCGACGAGCTTGAGGATCCGCCGGACCTGCCGGTACCCGAACCTGATTCGGACTCCGATCTTCCCGATGTATGATCGGAACCGATCCTGACCGCAGCCGAAGTGGTGGAATTGGTAGACACGCTACCTTGAGGGGGTAGTGGACTTACGTCCGTGGAGGTTCGAGTCCTCTCTTCGGCACCA
>JAGWBN010000147.1:1338-8383 GCA_021295875.1 Pseudomonadales bacterium | reverse complement strand
CCCCCCGTCCGACCGTCCGACGAACCCCGGATGCCAGCCCCGTTTGCGTACCCCATTGAATTGCCATACATTCTGATCGTGGTGGCCGTGGATCGGGATTTGACGGACCGCAACCGGACATCGCTGACCGAAGCCTTCCTCGCCCGCACCACCGGCTTGTTCGACTGACGGAGACCATCAGCGTGCCGAAGTGGCTGGGGGGCATCGTGATCGGCGCGCTGCTTGGTGCGGGCGCGGTGTTGCTGTTGAGGCCTGGGATGCCGGAAGTCGAGTCCGCGATCCCCGCGTCGAAGCCGATTGAGGAGCCGCACTCCACAGAGCAACCTGTCCCGTTGCGCCGCCCAACCGTGGCTGAGACCGCCCCGCGGGCGATTCCCTCGACCCTGGCCGATACGCATCGCCTGGCGAGCCCATTCGAGCAGAAGCTCGCACTTCTCGACCTTTTGCGGTCGTCCGACCCCCGCGCCATGGAAGCGCTACTGGACGAAGCCGGCACACTCGACCGGTTCTCCCCGAGGCGCGAGTTCACGGAGCATGCGATCTACACGCGATATGCCGAACTCGATCCACGGGGCGCCATCGGCCGCATGGTCGCCGACGATGTCAACTGGTGGGCGCTGCGCGAAGTGATCGCGCTGTGTGCCAAGACCGACCCCGACGGTGTGTTGAACACCGTCGATGCCTTGGGCGAACCACACCGTGCGATGCTGGCAGGGATAATTCTGAGGGAGGCCAAGGGGCGAGACGACATTCGCAACGCGGTTGCGGCGAGGTTCTCGCTGCACCGGGATCTCGACCGGGCGCGGGCGTTGGAGGCCGCCGACACCGATCCGGCGGGCGCCTGGTACGCCGCCCTGTCCCTCGACGCCGGACTCCGACCCGGATCGCTCCGCCTCGTCGCAACCGAATGGGCACGGTCCGATCCCCTGGCGGCCTTCGAAGCAGCCGCTGCCCTCCCGGACACGGAACTTCGCGATAGAGTGGAACCCGTCGTGGTGGCGGAGTGGATGCGGGCGGACCGGGACGCCGCGCTGGCTTGGGTACTGGCGCTCCCACCCTCAAGCCACCGAGAGGCGATCGCCACGGCGCTGTCCACGCTGGCTCGAACCGACCCCGAGGCTGCGTTGGATACCCTGGTCGATCTGGGCGATCGCCTCCTGGTCGGGCGGCTTAGCCTGCGCATCGCCTGGAACTGGGCATCCTACGACCCGCAGGCAGCCCTCGATTGGGCGTTCGCGCAGGCCGCATCGCCGATGCCGGGCGAGCTGATTCACACCGTTGTGTCCTCGATCGCCCGATCCTCGCCCACAGACGCCATTTCGCTCGCCTCGCGCCTCGACGACGCCCTGCAGCGCACCGCCGCGTTCCAAAGCGTGTTCGCCACCTGGGCGCAGAGCGACGTACGCGCGGCCGCGCGTTGGATCGACGCATCGCCCAAACCACCCGTCGGCGCCGTGGTCCAGATCATCCCCGCGTACGCCAAGTTGGATCCGGAAGAAGCGTTCGATTGGCTCATGTCCCAAGATGCTGGCCAGAGCGGTCACGTCCCCCTGTTGATCTCCGAAGTCACCAAGGAGTCGCCCCGCCGGGCGAGGCACCTGGTTGACCGCTTACCCGCTGGACCCGCCAAGTGGCGGGCCGCCCGACAGCTCGTAGTCGCCTGGACCAAGGTGGATCCGCAGGCGGCCGTCGGAGAGATCCCACGTCTGGGGTCGACCACGGCTGAAGAGCTGTACAGAAACGCTTTCCAGACGTGGAGCCAGTTCGACCCCGACGCGGCCACAGCGTTCCTCGGCCAGGTTCCCGCCGCATCACGGGATTCGGCCATCATGGGCATCATCGACCATGCCTTGTCGCGCGGCAACGACGTGGCGTTGGCGGAACGGTTGTACGACCGCCTCACCAATGACGACATGCGGCGACAGGCCGCAGCGACTTTGCACGCGAGGTTACGTGCCATCGATCCTGAACGGGCGAAGCGTTATGGCGGGTGATCGGGAGGCGTAGCCATCGGGCGAGTTTGCTGAGATCAGTTAAAGGGCATCACTGCCGAGTCGAACCTGCCGGGGAGCGTATCGTCGTACGGCATGGGTTCCACGATCGCGTCCGGCGGGCCGGCCGGGTTCGCACCGGACTTTTCAGGAATGACCGTATCTTTCCTTGCCAATCGGGCTGCTAAGGAGATTCGCCCGGAACGCACGTCGGCCTTGCTTCGCAGCGCCGGGTTGGGCGCGCCGAAATAGTTCGGGATCCAGTCTTCCTCCCTGTGTCCGTAGGCCAGGCTGCGATGCAGCACGGCAGAGTGGAATATCGCGAATTCGCCTCGCTGGAACGTCAAAGGCGTGATTCGGTCGATGACGACCTCGGGCATCTCATCGAAAATACGCGGCATATCCCTGTCGAGGCCGTCAATGGGTCTGTGCGAGCCCCTGATATATTCGAGACGACCGTGTTCCTCGCCGAGGTCGGTCAGTGCGATGACGAAAGAGAAGTGGTTGGTGGTGTCGTAGAGATTGATCGGGTCACCGCCGTTTTCGATGATGCGATCATGATGCCAATAGTTTTCTCCCACGCCCTCGAACTTGATAAAGAACTTCGTCTGCCAAAGCACCAGATCTTTGCCGAAATGCTCGGCCACCACGGACTGCAGGTTGGCGTCGCGAAAGAGGTCCTGCATCGGCTGGAATGCCATATGTCTATTGATGATGGTGGTCCAGCGTTGCCAGTCTCTCCGTCCCGCCTGTCGTGCTGCCGCATTCTGCCGTCCTTGCAGGAGCTCCAGCGCCAGGGCCACTTCACAGACATCGTCAAGTATCGACTTGTCGGCCAGCTCGAACGGTCCGGCCAAGCCATTCTGCTGCAATTGGTCGATGGATTCTGTGGTGCTATCCAATTGGTTGACCCACCCTGAGTTTGCTGTCTTTTGACCCGACCCGGTGTCGCGTCTCGCATCATACCGGACGATGCTACCTGCGGGCGCTTCAGCCACGTCAGCCCGGGACCGCCGTAAGGCCGCGACGTTGGGTCGTTGCGGTGCGACGTGGAAGCACGGGTCCGTCGTGTGGCACCCTGTTCGCCGAATCCAGATCACGAGGTGAGAGCAATGGTCCGCCGTTCCACGATGTCGGCGATGGCCGGCATCCTCTGCGCCAACGCGATATGCGCCATCTCGATAGGCGCCATCGCCGTCTGCGCGACCGCCGGCGCGGAAACCTATTCCCCGCCCGTGGCGCGGGACTTCCCGGACAACGTGTTCTGGGGCGATACCCACCTGCACACCAACATGTCGGTCGACGCCAACGGCATGGGCAACCAGCAACTGTCTCCGGACGACGCCTACCGGTTCGCCAAGGGCGAGTCCGTGCGCGCCCACAACGGCCAGCAGGTGCGGCTCGCGCGCCCGCTCGACTTCCTCGTCGTCGCCGACCATGCGGTGAATCTCGGCGTGATGCCGCGCATGCAGGCGCGCGACCCGATCCTGCTCGCCACCGAGGTCGGCCGGAGGTGGCGCGAGATCTGGGACGACGCCGAATGGTCGCCGGGTGCGGCGCTCAACGCCGAATCCCGTGAGGAGTGGCGCAACGCCATGCGCAGATTCGGCGTGGGGTCGGGTGCCCAGCAGGCGTTCTTCTGGCGGGCGTGGTCGACCGACTACGTCGCCAACGAGACATTCCGACGCTCCGTGTGGGACGAGGTCTGCGCCAACGCGGAACGACACTACCAACCCGGCACCTTCACGTCCTTCATCGGCTACGAGTGGACACCCCCGACACGCGACTTGAAGTCGCCGAACTTCCATCGCAACGTCATCTTCGAAGGCGGACCTGAACACGCCTGCCGGCTGCTGCCCTTCTCCATACAGGACAGCAGCAACGTCGAGGACCTGTGGGCGCATCTCGACCGATACGAGCGGGAGACCGGCGGCAAGGTGCTCGCGATCCCCCACAACGGCAACCTCTCCAACGGCCGGATGTTCCTGCCGGTGGACTTCGACGGCAAGCCGATCGATGAGGACTACGCACGCACCCGCAAGCGCTGGGAGCCCATCTACGAGATGACGCAGATCAAGGGCGATGCGGAGACGCACCCGGTCCTGTCGCCCGACGACGGGTTCGCGGACTTCGAGACCTGGCCCCGCCATGAACGTCCGCACATCCTGCCGGTGGACGAGCGACCTGATGACTTCGCCGACAAGAAGCGCCACGAGTACGCGCGCTCGGCACTCATGGTGGGCCTGGACCTGAAGGCGCGACTCGGCGTCAACCCGTTCAAGTTCGGCATGATCGGCGCGACCGATTCCCATACCGGCCTCGCCACGGCCGACGAGGACAACTGGTGGGGCAAGCACACCATGGTCGAGGTCAACCCGTATCGCGCCGTGGTGACCTGGCACTACGCCGCCGGCGGCTACGCGGCGGTGTGGGCGCGGGAGAACACGCGTGCCGCCATCTTCGCCGCCATGCAACGCCGGGAAGCCTATGCCACCACGGGGCCGCGGATGCGCGTGCGGTTCTTCGGCGGCTTCGACTTCGCCTCGGACGATGCGGCACGTCCCGATCTGGCGGCGACGGGCTACGCCAAGGGCGTGCCGATGGGCGGCGATCTGACCGCGGCGCCGGCGGAATCGGCACCCGGATTCCTGATCCGCGCGGTCAAGGACCCCGACGGCGCCAACCTTGATCGCCTACAGGTGGTGAAGGGCTGGCGGGACGCCGACGGCGACCTCCACGAGCGGGTCTACGACGTGGCGCTGTCCGACGGCCGCAGCCCCAACCCACAGGGCAAGGTGGACCCCGTCGGCAGTACCGTCGACGGCACCCGCTACGACAACTCGATCGGCGATTCCGAGCTGGCCGCCGTCTGGCACGACCCGGATTTCGATCCCCAGGCGCTCGCGTTCTACTACGTGCGTGTGCTGCAGATCCCCACACCGCGCTGGACGGCCTACGACAACTGCCCGAGCACGCACCGATGGTGATCCAGGAACGCGCCTACACGTCTCCCATCTGGTACACGCCCTAGCCCGCATATCTCACCAGGGTCGCTTGTGCGGCGCTAGATTCCTTGAGCGGCGCTGATGTTTACACGCAGGTTGCACTTCGAAAAACGCTTGGAATCGCTCTTGGACGGCTCGCGTACTCGCGAGACGCGCTAGCGTGTGCGTTGCGCCCGTTCGGGGTCGTACCACCACGAGTCTGCCAAGGCATCGGTGCCCGGTTGGCCGAACCGGTCCCAGTAGACGATGCGGGTATCCCCCGAAGACTCGAGGGGGATGTGGTAGTAGCCGCGAAGCAGGACGCGGTCGAGGGCGCGGCAGGCGGCGACCATGTCCTGCATTGTCGTGGCTTGGAGGGCGTGTGCGATCAGCGCGTCTACGGCGGGGTCGTCCACGCCGGTCAGGTTGGACGTCATCGGCCTGTGTGCCGCCGCCGACGAGAACTGGAACGGCAGCAGGGCCATCGGCGGCAACGGCAGCACCAGCCCGCGCACGATGGCGTCGAACTCCCGCGATCGGATGAGGCGGATGAACTGCGCGACCTCCACCAGGCGGATGCGCGCGTCGATACCGAGTCGCTGCAGCGTATTGACGTAGGGAATCAGAATCCGGCGCTGGTCGATGTTGCGGGCGATGAACTCGATCTCGAACGGTTCCCCCGCCGCGTTGACCAGGCGATCACCGGCGATCCGCCAGCCGGCCTGTTCGAGCAGGACCCGGGCTTCGGCCAACGCCTCCCGGTCGTCGCCTCGGCCGTCGGTCGAGGGAAGGTCGAACGGTTCGGCGAAGACGCGCGGGTCGATGTCATCGCGCAGCGGTTCCAGCAGCGCGACCTCGTCCGGCGTGGGCAGACCGGTCGCACCGAAGGCGCTGTTCGGGAAGTAGCTGAACGCGCGTTCGTAGGTACCGCCATGCAGGGCGCGGTTCAGCCAGTCGAAGTCGAACGCGACGGTGAGCGCCTCCCGCACGCGGACGTCGTCGAGCGGCGGGCGTTTGCTGTTGAGACCGATGGCGGTGTTCATGCCCGCGGCCACACGACTCGTGACTTCGCCTCGTCTCAACAGGCCCTCGCCGGCCGCCGGTATGTCGTAGCTCGACGTCCAATGGCGCACGTCGTTCTCGACGTAGTAGTCGATGAGCCCCTTGCGCAACGATTCCCGGAGGACGGTCGCATCCCGGTAGATGTCGTAGTGGAGTTCGTCGAAGTTGTAGAGGCCCCGCGTTACCGGCAGGGTACGTCCCCAGTAGTCCTCCACGCGTCGATACCGAATGTAGTCCCGGGCCCAGCGCTCGATCCGATAGGGCCCGCTTCCGACGGGCTCGACGAGGGTCGTCTGGGAAGGGTTTCGGCCTCGCCAATGATGCTCGGGCAGGATGCGGGGCTCTGCGGTGAGGAAACGGAGATGGGCGTCCTTGAGCGTCTCGTTGAGGTGCAGTCGCACCTCCCGTTCCCCGGTCACTTCGACGGCGGCGATCCACGCGAGCACGAGGCCGCCGTCGATCGTCGAGAGGGCCCAGTCGAGGGTGAACTTGACGTCGGCGGCGGTGACCGGTTCGCCGTCGTGGAACCGTGCTTGCGGATGCAGGCGGAACACGAGCGTCTTGCGGTCGCCAGTCACCGCGATCCCCTGTGCGAGGCGACCGTAGAAGCCGCCCAACTCGTCGCCGGAGCGCACGATGAGGGTGTCGTAGATCCGTCCGAAGCCAGGCGGTGCCGCAACCGTATTGTCGAACTCGCCCGCGAAGTTGCGGATGTCCTCCCCCGAGGAGAACGTCATCATGCCCCCCTTCGGCGCGTTCGGCTCGACGTAGGCGAAATGCTCGAAGTCCGCGCCGTACTGCAGATCGTGCAGCAGCGAGATGCCGTGGCTGAACTCAAGCTCCTCGGTGGCGCCGCCAAGGCCCAGCAAGCACGACACGGCGCACGCCCATGCCTGGGCGCGAGTGATCCGTGGAACACTAGTGGTCGAACACATCGATGGTCTACCAGGCGATCGACTAGCTGGCGATTCAGTCGTCCGCCTGGATGACAACGGTCCCCGCGTCGCC
>JAGWBN010000147.1:0-1224 GCA_021295875.1 Pseudomonadales bacterium | reverse complement strand
CGAACAGCTGGGTCCAGGCGGGGGATGTCATGGGGCAGACCAGGATGGACCCGGGCTGCATCCGGTCGAACTCCTGGGCGTTCATGATCCGGCTTGCCGGCGCGGTGATCGTGCCGGGACTCACGGGGATGCCGCGCAGGGTGTCGCTGGAGTCGTCGTTCTTGAACTGGGTCTCCTTGAACTTCAGTCCCGGGTTCTCCCTGGCCTCTTCCGGGATCGTGCCCGGCGGGTGCAGGCGTTTGCGCGCCTCCCGGAGTTCCCGGCGCTCTGCCGTCAGGGCGAGACATTCGGGCATCGCCTTGCCCGATCCCCGCGCCACGAGGGCGGACTCGATCTCATCGCGGCTGAGGTAGTAGAGGTCGCTCGGTTCGCCCAGGGTGCCAACGTCCACCAGCCGCTGCCCCAACTCGGCCGCTACGCGGCGCAGTACGGGCCAGGCCGTGCCGAGAACGAAGCAGGCCTCCTCGCGCATGGGGTAGTACTTGTAGGCGAACCACATCCGATAACGAAACTGCCAGTATTCGAAGGGCTCCAGCAGCTCGCGGATCTGTGCGAGGGCCTCTTCCCGTTTGCGGGTCGCCTCCGATTCGTGATGCGCCGGGTCGTAGTCGGCCCGCTGCACCATGTTCTTCAAGGTCACGAACATGGCGGACGGGTCTTCCCGCTGGGTCGGCTCGCAGAAGTCGAGGCTGTAGCCCTGGTGACCGTACGTCGCGAGGTAGGCATCGATGGCTGCCAACACAGGGCCGGTGTCGTCGCGTTGCCGGAGGACGGTCATCAGCTCACCACCTCGTAGAGTGCGGGTGCCGCCTTGATCAGGGTGGCGATGGCGAACATGTCGTCGTTGGCCTGCATGATCCGCGACTTGAAGCCGGACAGGAACTGGCCGCTGGTGAAGTGATGGTCCGGTAACGACTCTCTCAACAAGGCCTGGAGCTGATCGTCCACGGATTTCGCCACGCCGAAGGTGTGTCCGCCGTTGCTGGTCCAGTAACGGCCCTCCGCATTGGCCAGTTCGGCGATGCCTGCCAGCAGGTCCTGATCGTCCATGGCGGCGAGGTCGGCGGCCTCCCACTTCCTCGCGGCGGCTTGAAGCTCCGGCCAGGCACGATCCCAGAAGTCCTTGTGCTGCCGGTCGTTGGTGAAGGTCTTGTTGAACGCGATGTAGGTGGGATTGTCGCTCTCCGGCATGGTGATCGCGTGGGGCAGATTGTCGCTGCCGAG
>JAGWBN010000146.1:602-5785 GCA_021295875.1 Pseudomonadales bacterium | reverse complement strand
GTGGCGGGCTTCTTCGTTCTCGCGCTTATTCTCTGACGCCGCTCCGATGGGCCACGCCTGCGGTCATCCGTGGCGGTTGATCGTCAGGCGGTCGCGCGTCCGAGGGGCATGGTGTACGACTTCAACTCGGTGACGAAGTCGCGCAGTGCCTGGATGCCGGTGTTCTCGGCCTCCACGCACCAGTCCTTGAATGCCTTCAGCAGATCTTCCCGGCTGCCGCCGCGCTTCGCCCAGACGGCATTCAGTTCGAGTCGCTTTTCGTAGATCGTCTTCAGGATCGGGCTCGACTCGAGGATCGCCTTGATGTCCCGGCGTTCGCGTTCGCCGACCAGCATCTCCTCCCGGCACAGGACGCTTTTCGCCCGCCGCAGGATGCGCTTGGTGGCGGCGTCCGCACTCCGGACCTCCAATCGCGCCAAGGGTGCGACAACGCTTTCGGCGTATTGCGACATCACCCGGAAGCGGTCGTTCAATGCCCCCCAGACGGTGTCCATGTCGATCTGCACCTTGCCCCGCTCGCGCGCGACCACCGGCCCCGTTGACCGTGCCTTGGCGAGCCCGAAGACGGAGAACAACCGGATCCAGAACCAGCCCATGTCGAACTCCCACGGCTTGACCGAGAACTTGGCCGAGTTCGGATAGGTGTGGTGGTTGTTGTGCAGCTCCTCGCCGCCGATGAGGATGCCCCAGTGCACGACGTTGGTGGCGGCGTCCGGGGTCTCGAAGTTGCGGTAGCCGACGGCGTGGCAGACGCCGTTGATCACACCGGCGGCGAGCACCGGAATCCACAGCATCTGCACGGCCCAGATCACGATCCCCACGCTGCCGAAGAGGAGGATGTCGACGGTCGCCATGGTGGCGATGCCCCAGAACGAGTGGGGCGTGAAAACGTGTCGCTCCCACCAATCGTCGGGCGTGCCCTTGCCGTATTTCTCGAGCTCCTCCGGCGTACAGCCGGCGCGATAGTATTCGGTGCCCTTCCAGAAGATCTCCTTCAAGCCGTGGACCTGCGGGCTGTGGGGATCGTCCTCGGTCTCCGTCGTGGCGTGGTGCTTGCGGTGGACCGCCGTCCACTGCTTGGTGCTCATGCCGGTGGTGAGCCACAGCCACGTGCGGAAGAAGAAACTCAAACCGGGGCTCAATTCGAGTGCCCGGTGCGCCATGTGCCGGTGAAGGTAAATCGTCACCGAGACGATGGTCGCGTGGGTGACGATGAGCGTGTAGATCACGGCCTTGGGGATCGACAGGCCGAGAAGGCCATACCACCAGTCAACTAGGTCCACCCGTGTCCTCCGCCTCTTGAGGGGGTTCTTGAGCGCCGGATTCTGACAACTCCAACCCACAAAAGCTACTGCAAGTAATTCAATGGTGAATGCGCGGCCGACCGGCATCATGGTGACCGTGCTACCGTTTCGAGGGTGATCGTCCCGCCCGCCATTACCCCCTCGGGGATTGCGCTACTCGCGATCGACGTCGACGGCACCCTGGTCACGGAGGCCAACCAGGTTCTGCCGGACACCCGCGAAGCCGTCCATCGTGCCTTTGACGGGGGCCTCGCGATTGTGCTCGCCACCGGGCGGCGCTACCGCACGACGCAAGCGGCGATGGAACAACTGGGGCTGTCCCTGCCGGCGGTGTGCCTCGGAGGCGCACTGACCAAAACCGCTGCCGGTGACACCGTGCACAGCGAGCCGTTCACACCCGGCCAGGTCGACAGGTTGCTCCAGCTCGCCCGCCGGCGTGGACTCCCGCTCATCCTGCAGCGCGACTCGGACGGTCGAGGCGGTCCGGACTTCGTGGTCGACTCGGGCGTTGCCTGGAATGAAATGACGGAATACTACGTCTCCGTCGGCGGCGAGGCAGCGCGGACGGACCCCGCACCCGACAGGACGAGCTACGACGACATCCTGGTGGTCGGTGCGTTCGGGGGCCAGGAGGAACTGGCCGGATTGGAGCGCGACTTCGTCGAGCAAGGCGCGTTCGCCACCGTTCTCGTGCCGTCGAAGCGGACCCCCGGCTGGTATCTCGAGACGATCCTCGGCCACGTCAGCAAGTGGACGGGCCTCAAGCGGCTGGCCGCGCACTCGGGCATCGCCGAGTCGGCGGTGTGCGCAGTCGGCGATGCCGCAAACGACCTCCCGATGATCCGCAGTGCCCGCTTCGGGGTGGCCATGGGAAATGCGTCGCCGGACGTCAAGGACGCCGCCGACTGGGTTACCGGGAGCAACGACGAGGGCGGCCTGGTGCCGTTGCTCGAGCTGCTCGCGAAGACACCATCGTCGCGTTGACATCCGTGTTGCACCATCATCAAATATCCATATGCAGGTAGTGAGGGGACCCTGCTGATGCATCTTCGTGTCCTGCTGGCATCCGCCTTGATCGCCTTGGCGGTTTCCGCGGCGGCGAACCCGCGCCAGGAGTTCAACGAGGCCTATCGGGCCTACGGCGCCGCCATCGAACAGGGTCAGTACGTCGACGCGGTGGCTAGCGCCCGCGATGCCTTGCGACTCGCCCGCGAAATCATGGACGACGACAGCCCGGAGGTGGCGATCCTGGCGTTCAACCACGGTTACGCGCTTGCCAAGGCGGGTCGTGTCCACGACGCCTACCGGGCGTTGATCGAAGCCCACCGCCTGGTGGGCAAGGCCTTTGGCGCGAACGCGGCGGAGCTCATCCAGGTGGAACTCGAATTGGCCCACACCGCGCAGCCGGAGCCGGCGGTGAACCATCTCAAACGTGCGTTGGAGCTGGCGGGCACACACCACGGCGAGGACAGCGAATTCGTCGCCGACCTCAAGGTTGAGGCCGCCACGCGGATCTGGCGGGAGGGTGGCCTCGAACTCCTTGTCGAAGCCGCGGACGCGTACCAGGGTCTCGGCAAGACCGACAAGTACGTCCTGGCGCAGTACTGGCTCGGCAAGCGCCACTTCGACGACGGCCGACGGGCCGAGGCGATCGCGCCCATGACGGCGGTCGTCGAGGGACAGTCCGACGACGAACTGGTGCTGATGGCGCGCCGAATCCTGGTCGAGGCCCTCGAACACGAGGGTCGGCGCGACCGCGCGACGGAACATTGTCTGGCGATCGGATCGGCCGCCATGTGGACGGGCGTCGAGGCCTACGAACCACTCTACGAACGCGACCCTGTCTACCCGGAGGAGAAGCGGGCGAACGCCGTCGAGGGCTCCGTGCTGCTCGAGTTCACCGTGGACGCCGAGGGCTACGTCCAGAATCCGCTCGTCGTCTCGTCGGTGGGCGGGCCGGAGTTCGTTGCGCCGGCTTTGGCGGCGATCACGGGATTCCGCTACGCGCCGAGGTTCGAGGACGGCGCGCCGGTACCGGTAGCGGGGGTGCGCCATCGGATCGTGTTCTCGTTGCGCGACTGACCGAGCTTCGAATAGGGACCTGGGAGACGACAATGCGTACTGGAAATCTACCCGTCGTCGGTGCCGTGCTGGTGTTGGCGTATGCCGCCAGCGCCGCGACGCAACAGGACTTCGAGGAGAGCTACCAAGCCTATCGGGACGCCGTGGCGGCGCAGCAGGTCGGACCCGCGCTAGAGCACGCGGCCGAAGCCAGGCGACTTGGCGAGGAACTCTTTGCGGACAATCCGAGCAGGATCGCCGTCCTCGTGTTCAACCACGGGGTGGCCCTCGCCAAGGCGAGACGCGGTGAAGAAGCGTTCCCGGTGCTGACCGAGGCGAGGACCCTGGTGGCCGAAGCTTTCGGCGAGGACGCGGAGCAAGTGATGCAGATCGACATCGCTCTGCTGGATTCGGTTCCGCGTTCTCGAGCCGCGCGCTACTACAGACGCACGCTCAAGGACGCCCTGACCCGGCATGCGGAAGACAGCGAGTTCATCGCCGACCTCAAGCTCCACGGGGCCGTGCGGATGTGGGACAAGGACACCGTGCGGACGCTCGGGCAAGCCGCCGAGACGTACCGGGCCACCGGCAATCGCAGGAGCTACGGCATCGCCCAGATGTGGATGGGAAGGAAGCACTTCGGCGCGAAGGACTACCGCAGGGCCGTTGCGCCGTTCACCCGGGTAATCGACACGTTCGCTGCCGATGATCCGTACGTGTTGACCGCGCGCGCGCACCTCGTGGAGGCATTCGAAAAGCTCGGCCAGAGCGACCGCGCGACGGAGCATTGCGTGGCGATCGGTCGCACCCGGCCGTGGACCGGCACCGCGGACTACCAGCCGCTGTTCAAGATGCCGCCGACGTACCCGCAGAGCGCGCTGAGAAACAGCGAGGAGGGGTTCGTCCTGTTGGCGATGACCGTGGACGAGATGGGCTTCGTGAGGAATCCGGAAGTGGTGGATTCCAAGGGCGGCGCGATCTTCCACGAGCCCGCCCTTGAGGCGGTGAAGGAGTTTCGCTACGCCCCGAAGTTCGTCGATGGGGAACCTGTCGAAGTCACGGGCGTGTTGAACAGGATCATCTTCGAGATGCGCTGACCGGGATCTCCTGCTGATGGGCGCTCGGGACATTGCCGTTGGTAAGGTGCGCGTCCTTGCTTGAGGATCGTAGCGGGACATTAGGACTTGGGCCCGGTTCGGAGGTGCCATGCACGCATTGAGGACAATCGCAATTTGTCTTGCCTTCGGCTCGGCGCATTGCGTCTTTGCGGATGCTCAGGCGGAGTTCACGGCGGCATTCAACAGCTATCGCGACGCCATGGACGCGTCGGAATTCGCGCAAGCGGCCGAGCACGCCGAAAATGCCCGGCAGCTCGGCGAGGAGGTCTACCCCGACGACGCCAAGTTGAGGGCGACCCTCGCTTGGAACCACGGCTATGCGCTGTCCAAGGCGTATTTCAAGATCCGAGCCTACGAGACCCTCAAGGAGGCCCGGACCCTCATGTCGCAGGCGTTTGGTCGCGACTACGAGCACCTCGTGCAGGTCGAGACGTTGCTGCTCAACAACGCGCCGGAAGCCGCGGCAAGACGGCACTTGAGTCAACTGCTGAAACTGGCACGCCGGCACTACGCCGAAGACAGCGACTTGATGGCCGGCCTGAAGCTCATGGCGGGCAGCCAGGTTTGGTGGGACCCGCGCGCGAAGGGCTTGCTCGGAGAGGCCGCGGAGACGTTTGCGCGACTGGGCCAGCCCGTCCGACAGGCGCAGGCGGAGTTCTGGATCGGCAAGATTCAGTTCGGACGCGACAAGTTCCGGGAC
>JAGWBN010000146.1:0-502 GCA_021295875.1 Pseudomonadales bacterium | reverse complement strand
AACATTGCCTGGCGATCGGCAGGACCGTGCCTTGGAACGGCACAGCCGACTACCAGCCGCTGTTCAAACGACCGCCGACCTATCCGCGAAGCGCCCTCCGCCAGCGGATCGAAGGACACGTACTGGTGGAGTTCACCGTGGACGACATGGGCTTTGTACGCGACCCGTCGATCCTCGAGTCGAAGGCGGGCCGCACCCCGGCCGGGGGAGCATACGCGGCGGATCTCGAAGACGCCGCCGTGGAGGCGGTCAGGAAGTTTCGCTACGCGCCCAAATACGTCGATGGCGACGCCGTGGCGGTTGACGGCGTGAGGAACCGAATCGTCTTCGAACTCGCGCGCTAAGCATCACGGCGTCGGAGAGGGAACGCCACCGGCACACACGTTGGCCGCCCGCGACTGCGCTGGTATGGTGCGCGTCCGCTTTCGCAAACCTAGAAGCCCCTTCATGTCCGACTACAAAGTCGCCGATATCGCGCTCGCCGATTTCGGTCGCCGGGAGA
>JAGWBN010000145.1:1985-7187 GCA_021295875.1 Pseudomonadales bacterium | reverse complement strand
GGCGATCGCGGCCGCCGAGGTCGAGGGTGCGGGCGCCACCGTGTACGAACAGGCGATCACGGTGGATGCCTGGCGACAGCCCGCCGAACCCGTGCCCACGTCCACGGACTCGGAGCTACTCGCCGAGGCGGCACTGACAGTCTCCGGATCCATGGACCGGGACACGCTGTCGGCCATCGCGACGGCACTCGCTGAAGACGGTGGCGACATCACCCCCAGGGTCTACGAGCTCGACCAGGACCAGCGCCGCGCCGTGCGCAACAGCTCGATCGGCTGGTTCGCCTTCGGCGCCTTGTTCGGCATCGTCGTCTACATCGGGGTCATCCCCTACTACTCCTCGTGGACGTGGCAGAACGTCATCCACTACCTGCGCGTCAGCATGATCGAGAAGATCGAGCAGGTGTCCCTGCAGTTCCACAGCGACTCGCGCGTGGGCGACGCCATCTACCGCATCAACCAGGACAGCAACCAGATCAACGCGGCGCTCAACGAGGCCATCGTCGAGCCGCTGACGACGCTCTACGGACTGTCCATCGCGGCGGCGTTCGTGGTCGCCTTCGACCCGCTGCTGGCCGGCGCGATCCTGCTCGTCACCGTGCCGATGGTGCTCCTCACCATCGCCTTCACGCCGCGCTTGCGACGACGGTCGGTGGTCAACCGGGTCGCCAACAGCAATCTCACCTCGCGGCTCCAGGAGACCTTCGGCGCGATGAAGATCGTCAAGGCCAACCGCGCCGAGGATCTCATGCTCAATCGCTTCAACCAGGACTCGCACCGGGCGTTGGACGCGGCCATCTACTACCGCCTGGAAATGGTGCTGTTGAGCATGCTCGTCATGCTGATGGGCGGCGCCGCCATCATCGGCCTCGAGTACCTGATGGTGAGCTGGACGGTTGGCGAGCCGGCCAGACCCACCTACCTGGGTTGGGCGTTCGTCGCCTGGCTCGGGTTCAGGACCTGGAACCTCGGCGCCTACAACGCGGCCAACGGCCGGGTCGGTGAGGTCATCTACACGGGCTACGGCATCGTCCGCTGGTGGAGCATGCTCCAGGACCTGTTCATCGGCCTCGAGCGGGCGTTCTACTTCATCGACCTGAAGCCGGACGTGGTCGAGAGGGAGCATCCCGAGGACTACCCGGCGCCGGTCCGCGTAGTGGCCTGGCAGGACGTGCACTTCGCCTACCAGCCGGACAAGCCCGTGATCCGGGGAGCGGATCTCACGGCGCGCGCCGGCACCGTCACCGCCATCGTCGGCGAGACCGGCTCGGGCAAATCCACGCTGATGTCCATGCTGCTGCGCCTCTACGACACGCAGTCGGGGCAGGTGACCATCAACGGCGTCGACATCAGGGATCTACGCATCGACGACATCCGTGCCAACAGCGCCATCGCCCTGCAGAAGAACATCCTGTTCACCGGCCGCATCGCCGACAACATCGGCTACGCCCTGCCGGGCGCCTCGCGCGCCGACGTCGAGGCGGCCGCCGGGGTCGCCTGCGCCGACGAGTTCATCGAGACGATGGCCGAAGGCTACGACAGCGAGCTCGGCGACCGCGGCAGCAAACTGTCGGCCGGGCAGAGGCAGCGGCTGACCATCGCCCGCGCGGTGATTCGCAACCGGCCGATTCTCATCCTGGACGAACCCACCGCGTCGCTCGACGCCGTGACCGAACAGCGGGTCATGGCGAACCTGGCCGAGTGGGGTAGGGACAAGGTCGTCTTCCTGATCACCCACCGCCTGTCGACGATCAGGAACGCCGACCAGATCGCCTTCCTGGAGGACGGGCGGATCGTCGAGACGGGCAGCCACGACGAGCTGATGAACATCGATGGCGGGCGCTACCGCGATTTCGTGCTCGCCGAGACGGTTGGCGCGGAGGGCGCGGAGGAAGAGGAATGAGCGAGCCGACGCGTCCCGGCCCCGACCACACCGTCGTCACCACCCAACGCCGCCGGCTGCTCTCGGGCTACAAGCGCGGCGAGCGGTTCGACGACCACATCGACACGGGTCCCGAGATCAGCAACGCCGACGCGGTGAGGATCGTCTGGCGGGCGGTCAAGCTGCTCGTTCACGCCAAGGGACTGTTCGCCACCAAGTTCCTGATGTCGACGGCGATCTGGATTCCGGGACTGTTCCTCGGCTGGTTCGGCAAGATCATCATGGACCACGTGATCAACGGTCGGGAACTCGATGCCGACGAGGCGCTGTTCCCGCCGCACATGAAGCCGATCCTGCGGTTCCTCGAGGGACGCGAGCCCATGGAGATCATGCTGCTCGTCAGCGGCATGTTCGTTGTCGGGCTGCTGTTGATCGGCACGCGCGGCGGTGGCACCGGTGCCGGCGTCCACGGCGGTCGGGACGCGGCATCCCACGCCGAGAACGCGATCTCGAGCGGTGGCAGCCGCGCCGGTTCCATCTGGGGACTCGCCGAGTGGTGGGTGAACGTGCGCATGAACCAGCGGGTCGCCAACGCCTTGAGAACGCGGCTGTTCAACCGCCTGACCCGCGTGCCCATGACGGCCGTGGACGACCAACGGGTGGGCGATCAGATCTACCGGGTGATCTACGACTCCTCGGAGGTGCCGGAGATCGTCTACCAGGCGACCTTCGAGCCGTTCTTCGTGTTGCTCGGCTACCTGATCACCATGTATCAGCTCGAGACCTACGCGAACGTCGCCCCGGAGCTGATCTGGCTCGCCTGGGTCATGTTTCCGGTGGTGCTGTTCTCCACCCTGCCGATGACCCGTGTCATCCGTCGCGCCAACCACAACAACCGCGCCGCCGGTGCGGCGACCACCAACGCCATGGAAGAGACGATGAACAACATCGGCGCGGTGCAGAGCCTCGGCGGTGCGCGCCAGGAGACGCGCAAGTTCGCCGAGCGCAGCGCGCAGCAGTTCTGGCGCGAACGCCTCGCCATGGTCATCGGCGTCGCCCTCATCTTCTTCATCAGCCTCTTCGGCGAGGCGATCGGCCTGATCACGGGCTACATCACCTCGGGGTTCGCGATCACCGGCCAGTTGACCGCCGGGGACTTCTTCGCGTTGATGGGGCTCTACGAGTCGGTCCGGGGCGCCGCCGGCGACTTCGGCGGCCTATGGGTGAAGCTCCAGGGTGCCGTCGCCTCGCTGCGCCGGGTGTTCTTCTTCGTCGACTACGGCACCGAGGACGACACCGACGGCGAGCGGCAACTGACCGCCTTGGGCGAGGGCGTCAAGTTCGACGGCGTCGATTTCGTCTACCCAGACGGCCGGCAGGCGCTGCGCGACATCAATCTGGAACTCGGGGCCGGCGAACTCGTGGCGTTCGTCGGGCCCACGGGAGCGGGCAAGACCAGCCTCGCGTACATGATTCCGGCGTTCCTGCGGGCCACCCGCGGCCGGGTGTCGATCGACGGCGTCGAGGTGGGCGACTACGCCCTCGACTCGCTGCGCCGGGAGGTGACCTACGTCTTCCAGGAGCATCAACTCCTCGCCGAGTCCGTGCGCGACAACATCCGCTTCGCGAAGCCGGATGCGACCGACGACGAGGTTCACGCGGCACTCGCGGCGGCGGGCTGCACGGAGTTCGTGGCGAGCCTGCCGGAGGGCATCGACACCGTGCTCGGCCGTTCCGGGGACACCCTGTCGGTCGGTCAGCAGCAACGCCTGTCCATTGCCCGCGGCCTGGTGCGCGACTCGAAGATCCTCATCCTCGACGAACCCACCGCGGCCCTCGACCCGCGTACCGAGAACGCCCTCGTGCGCGCGCTGCATACCGCCTCGGCCGAGCGGCTGGTGATCGTCATCGCCCACCGTCTGTCCACCATCCGTCAGGCGAGCCGCATCGTGTTCGTCGAAGATGGTGAGATCAGGGATGTCGGCGACCACGACAGCCTCATGGCCGATCCGAACGGATCGTACCGACGCTACGTCGAGCTTCAGACGGCGTAAGGAGCGGTTCGGGAGACCCTGGCGACGCTCGTCGCGCCATCGCCCGCTTAAGGGAATCTGCCTGGTCGAGTCTGCCAACCACGACGTAGGGTGCCGGCCGGACCCCGCCGCGACACAGCGATGGAAGCCCTCACTAGTAAAGGCCGGGGCGCTCGGCGGATCGGAAGCGTTTGTACTCCCATTGGTACTGGGCCGGGTCCCGGGCGACGATGGTCTCGATGGCGGCGTTGATGGCCCGGGCGCTGATCTCCGGATCCGCATCGCGCACGGCATCGACGGTCGCCTCGAAACCGAGCGAGAAACCTCCTTCCACGCGCGTCACCGCACCGATGACCACGTTGGCGTCCACCCGCTGCAGGAGCCTCGAGACCAGCGACATGGTGAGCGCCGGCTGGCCGAAGCAGGGCGCCATCACACCAGCGCCGCCTCGCGGCACCTGGTCGGGCAGGACGATGACGAGGCCGCCAGTCTGCAACGCCCTCACGATCCGCCGCAGGCCGCCGATGGAGTCGGCCGCCGAGCGGGTGCCGAAACGTCCGCGGGCTGTGGCGAGTGCGCGGTCCAGGGCGGCGGACGCGGGCCGCTGGTAGAGAGCCGTCAGGGGCGCGACCGTGTTGAGGAAGTAGCCGATGTACTCCCAGTTGCCGAAGTGCGGTGCGATGACGAGCGTCCCGGGGCGCAGCCGATGATCGCCTTCGACGTTCCTTAGAAGCGACGCCACGCGGGGTAGTGGCCAGGTCCACAGCGCCACCGCTTCGGTAAGCGTCATCGCCGTGTGCCGCAGACTCTCGCGGACCAGTCGCCGGCGCCAGGCAGGATCCCGATCGGCGTAGACGAGGTCGATGTTGGTTCGTGTGACACGTGCCGACCGACCGTCGAGGCGCCACGCCAGGTCGCCGGTGACGACGCCCAGCCGGCGCAGTGCCGTTACATCCAATGGCGAGAGTGCCTTGGCGGCTCCCAGCGCGGCACCGATGGCCAGCCGAACGCCGAGTTCGGAACGGCGGCTTGCCATTGTTGGCTAGCGCGTCTCGCGAGTACGCGAGCCGTCCAAGAGCGACTCGCAGCGCCCGTCCACGAAATGCAACCTGACGATAAACATTGGCACCGCTCAAGACATCTAGACGGGCGGCCAGACGCCGATGATTGCGCCCATGAGGACCGAATAGGCCACCCGGTAGCCAGCCTGGATCGCCCAGAGCCGCCAGCCCCAGCCGCAGAAGGCCGTGTCGGACGCCATCGAAGCGGCGATGAAGGCGATGCCGGTCA
>JAGWBN010000145.1:0-1943 GCA_021295875.1 Pseudomonadales bacterium | reverse complement strand
GCGACCACGACACAGGTCGCCAGGGCGGCGACGAAGCTGACGACGAACGGCGTCGGCGACGGTTGGATGTCCTCCTCGGTCTTGCCGAGGGCGGCGAGCCACGCCTTGCCGAACACCGGCCCGTACCAGACGTAGCCGAGCGCGAACGCGGCGACCGTGGCGGTGAGAATCGCCCACCAGTTCAGACCGGCGAAGTCGAGCATGTCGAGTCCCCAAGAGATCGGTGAAGCGGAAGTATCGCGTATATTGGCGGGTGTTTCCCTTCACAAGAGGACCGCGATGGGCAGCGGCTTCTCGCCATGATGGCCGCCGAAATGCCGTCCGAGTGGTGGTCGGCCAACGATCCCACGGGTCGAAGCGTGCGGGAGTTCCGCCTTCGGCGCGTTGGCGGTGAACGTCCCGTGACCGGTGTCCTTTGGTCCGGTCCTGGCGGGGACACACCCGCGCCCTTGGTTCTGTTCGGACATGGTGCGTCGGGCGACCGGTACCAGTCGCCCATCTGTCACCTCGCGGCACGCCTGGCGCGGGTTGGATGCTCGTCGCTGGCGATCGACGGTCCCGTGCACGGACTCCGCCAGGTGGGTCCAGGCGGTCGGCAGGCCTTGGCTGAAGAGATGCGCCGGGAGGGGTTCATCGACGACATGATGGACGACTGGCAGGCCGCACTGACCGCCGCCCGGGAGCAGGTCGCGGTCGGCGACCTCGGCTACTTCGGGCTGTCCATGGGCTCGATCTTCGGCATTCCCACGATCGCCAGGCTTGCCGACGTGAAGGTGGCCGTACTCGGCCTGTTGGGAACGACACGTGCAGGGCGTCCGTTTGCCGAGCGGGTGCTCGCGGACGCCGGGGCGATCCACTGTCCGGTCCTGTTCCTCATGCAGCTCGAGGACGAACTCTTCCCCAGGGACGGCTACCTGGAACTGTTCGACGCGCTGGCCAGCGCCGACAAGCGCCTGCACGCGAACCCGGGTCTGCATCCCCAGGTGCCGGGCGAGGAGATCGACTTCGCCTTCGACTTCCTCAACGGGCACTTGGCGGAGGACTCGGCGTGAGAATCGCCGACGTCAGACCCATCGTCGTCGACACGCCGCCGCCGCACCGGGGCGGACGCACCTGGGTCTTCGTCAAGCTCACCACGGACACCGGCATCGAGGGCGTCGGCGAGGCCTACAAGGTGCCGTTCCACCCGCTCACCGTCGCCAAACTGATCGAGGACGTCGGCGAGACCTACGTGATCGGCACCGATCCCTTCCAGATCGAACGCCTGTGGCGCGCGGTCTACTACGGTGAAGGCTACGAGTCCCACGATCACCACCAGCATCCCGATCACACCGTCGTCGGGGTGCTGAGCGCCATCGAAATGGCCTGCTGGGACATCATCGGCAAGGCTCTCGACCAACCGGTGTACAACCTGCTTGGCGGTCGCTACCACGACAAGCTGCGGTCCTACACCTATCTCCATCCGGCGCCGGACGACACCAGTCGCCGCTCACCGCACACCGATCCCGAGGCGGCGGCGCGAAGTGCATTGGCGCACGTTGCACAGGGCTTCACGGCGCTGAAGTTCGATCCGCTGATCGACGTCATGGGCAACCGCGATCCCCGCGAGCCGCCGCTCGATCGCCTCGACAACGCGGAGGCGGTGGTGCGCTCCGTCCGCGAGGCTGTCGGCAACAAGGCGGACATCCTGATCGGCACACATGGCCAGTCGACGACCTCCGGCACCATTCGGTTTGCGCGCCGCATCGAGAAGTTCGATCCACTCTGGTTCGAGGAGCCCGTCCCGCCCGAGAACCGAGACGAGATGGCCCGGGTCGCCCGCGCCACCACCATCCCGGTGGCCACCGGCGAGCGCTTGGCGACCAAGTTCGAGTTCCGCGAACTGCTCGAGAAACAGGCCGCGGCGATTCTCCAGATGGCCCTCGGCCGGGTGGGCGGCATCC
>JAGWBN010000144.1 GCA_021295875.1 Pseudomonadales bacterium | reverse complement strand
CCCGTGAACGACGCGCCGTCGCCTTGGAACCGGCGCGCGGAGAGGCTGTACGGCACGATGCCGCGGACGCTGGTGGCGAACCACTGCTGGCCGAGGGTCTGTGACGCGGCGGTGCGGAAGTGGCGGGTGACCGTCTCGTAGCGGGCGGTGAACAGGCTCAGGCCCTCGAGCACGAGACCCACGAGCAGCGACAGGATCACGAAGGTGACCAGCAGTTCCACCAGCGTCAGGCCGGTGCGGCGACTGGAGGGGATGCGGATGCGGTTGGCGGTCATGTTGTCGCCGCTCAGGGATCGAAGTCGAAGAAGAAGCCGCGCACCTTCTTGTAGCCCACGACCCGCAGGTGCCAGGTGCCCAGGGTGCGGCCGTCTTCGGTGACCGTGAACTCGACCTCGTAGAGGCCGAGGTCGAAATCGCCCATCGCGCCGGACGGGGTCTGGCCCGTGCGGATCGGCTCGACGAGGGTCGATTGCCAGTCGACCTCGGCGGAACCGAAGACCAGCTGGCCCTTCGGCTGCGTCATGGGGTTGACGGCGGCCAGGTGCTCGACGGCGTTGCGCACCACGAGGGTCTGGCGCGAGACGTCGTTGGCGCGGCCGAGGGCGAACAGGTTGCTGTCGAGCAGGCCGTACAGCGCCATGGCCCCGGCGGCGAAGATGGCCAGGGCGATGCAGCTCTCGAGCAGCGTGAAGCCTCGGGAGCGCCGGCGGGCGGGGCGGGACCGGGTCATCCCGTCACCCCTCGGTCGTCTCGACGCGGCAGTAGGGCGGCACGAGTTCCACTACCACCGGCGGCGCGTCGTCGTGCTCGAGGGCCAGGCGGCCGCCGAGGCAGGCGCCGGTGGCGCGGACGACCAGGGGCGCGTCCAGGTGGAGGCGCCAGCCGTCCGGGATGTCGAGGCGGTGGACCGGCAGGCCCGTGACGTCGTGCACGGGCGGGGCGGTTTGCGCTTCGTCGTCCGAGTTCGCCACCGCCTGTGCGTCGAGTTCGTCGAGCTCCTCGGTGCCGAGGATGACGAAACCGCGGCCCTGGAGCATGGCCTCGGTGCCGAGCCCGGCGATCTGGTTGAGGATCAGGTCGCGTTCGGAATTTCGGGTGACGCTGCCGGTGAAGCGTTCGAGATTCGGCAGCACCAGGGCGCCGATGACGCCGAGGAGGGCGAGGACCACCAGGAGTTCCACCAGGGTGATGCCCCGCGACGGCCGTCTGCGCCCACGCGGTGCGCCGGCACGTCCCAGTGGCGGTCCATGGGGCATATGTGGCCGCGATGCCATGGGCGGAGTTTACTCCGTGCGGCGATGGGGGATGTCCCGGCGACCGGACGCCGGCGCGTCAGGACGACTCGGCGGGGGTGTCCGGGAGGAATCCGACGTCGGCGGCGTTGCCCTCCCCGCCCACGGCCTTGTCGTCGCCGAGGGAGTAGAGCGCTAGGCCCTGGAGGTTGTTCGCCGGGACCTGGTAGCGGTAGGGCGTGTGCCAAGGGTCGGCCGGCACCTCGCCGCTGAGATACGGCCCCTTCCAGTATTCGGCGACGTCGGCGGGGGGTTCCATGAGCGCGACCAGGCCCTGGGCGGTGGTCGGGTAGCTGCCGACGTCCAGCCGGTAGGTCTGCAGGGCGTTGTGGAGCATCTTGATCTGCGTCTCCGCCGCCTGGACCTTCGCCTGATCCGCTCTTGCCCAGTAGTTGGGCAGTACGAGTCCCATCAGGAGGCCGAGGATGACGAGCACGACCATCAGTTCCAGCAGCGAGAAACCGCGGGCCGGGCGCCGCCGCCGGCATCTAGAGCGGCACTTCATTTATGGTCACCATGGCCAGAATGACGCCGATCATTATCGCGCCGAGGACCGCGCCTATCAACAGGATGGCAACCGGCTCGATGAGGGTCAGGACGCGCTTCATGCGGCGCGCGCTGTTCTCCTCGTAGAGGGTCGCGAGTGCGCGCATCATTTCCGCGAGTTGACCCGACTGTTCGCCCACGCGAACCAGGTTGTAGCCGGTGGGGGTGAGGGCGTTGTGCTTGTCGAGGGCCGCCGACAGGTTCTCGCCGCCGCGGACGTCCACCAAGGCCCGGTCGAGGATCGTGCGCCGGCGGCTGATGCGCACGCCGCGGGCGGCGAGACGCAGGGCGGCGATCATCTCGACGCGGCTTTCGAGCATGGCGCCCATGGACGATGCCCAGCGGGCGGTGTCGGCTTCCGTGTACCACTGTCCTAGGAGCGGGAAGCGGGCGATGGCGTCCACGGCGCGCTGGCGGAAGTGCCTGTTGCGGAACAGCACGACGAGGACGGCCACGACCGCCGAGAGGACGAGGACGACGAGCCAGACGTTGTCGTTGAACCACAGGCCGGCGCCGAGGACGATGTTCGAGATCATGGGCAGTTCCTTGCCGCCCTCGAGCAGGTTGGCGAATCGGGGCACGACGAAGACGAACACCGCGAGCACGGCGGCGATGCCGGACGCGACGAGGATCGTCGGGTAGGCCAGCGCCGAGCGCATGTCGGCGGCGACGCGTTCATCGACTTCCATCTGTTCGACCGCCTGGCCCAGGGAGGCGGCGAGGCGACCGGTCTGCTCGCCCGCCTCGATCAGGTGGTAGACGTAGTCCGGCAGCGGCAGTTCGGCGGCGCGCAGGGCGGCGAGGAAGTTCGCGCCGCGCACGAGTTCACGGGACATCCGGGTGAAGGCGTCGGCCAGCGCCGGGTGGTAGCTGCCCTGGCCCTGGGAACGAACGGCTTCGCCGAGGGGGACGCCGGAACGCAGGAGCGTGGCGAGTTCGCGCAGGCCCACGACGACGTCCACGGCGCGGAGGCGGCGGCGGAACAGCGACGGCGCGGACGGCGGCGTCTCGTTGACGGCGACTACTGTGTGGCCTTCTCCGCCCAGGCGGCGGGTGACCTCGGCGGCGGAGGCGGCCTCCATCTGGCCCTTGGTCAGCTCGCCGTCGCCGTTGACGAGTTCGTAGTCGTACTGGGGCATGGTCAACCCGTTGGCGCGACGGCGCGCCGGGGTGGGCGCGTCGTGGTCGTCCGCGGCGGATGGTCCGCGCGGGTCGGCGGGACGGGACAGGCCCGTCCCCTACGTGTCTTCGACATGGCTCATGGCCTGGCGCAGGACCTCGTCTGCGGTGGTCTTGCCGTGGGAGGCCTTGATTAGACCGTCGGCGAGCAGGGTGCGGTGGCCCTGCTCCTGGTACGCGAAGCGGCGGAGGTCGTTCAGGGAAGTGCCGGTGACGATCAGGTCCTGGAGTTCGGCGGTCACCGGGATCAGCTCGTAGATGCCCATGCGGCCGCGGTAGCCGGTGTCCTGGCAGGCCTCGCAGCCCACCGCGCGCGCCCATTGGTCGCCGAGCAGTTCGGCGGGCGCGGCGTCCAGCAGTTCGGTGGCGAGCGCCGGGGGGCCGTCCGGTTCGGCACAGTGTTGGCAGAGTCTGCGCACTAGGCGCTGGGCCTGGACGCCCTGCAGGGTCGCGGCCACCTGGAAGGGCTCGACGCCCATGTCGATCAGGCGGGTGAAGCTCGACACGGCGTCGTTGGTGTGCACGGTGGACAGCACGATGTGGCCGGTCAGGGCGGAGCGCATGGCGATCTCGGCGGTCTCGAGGTCGCGGATCTCGCCGATCATGATGACGTCCGGGTCGTGGCGGAGGATGTGGCGCAACGCCTTCGCAAAGGTGTAGCCGATCTCGGCGTGGACCTGGATCTGGGTGATGCTGGGCATCTGGTACTCGACCGGGTCCTCGACGGTGATGATCTTGCGAATGCCGTCGTCGATATACTCCAGCGCCCCCGCGAGGGTGGTGGACTTGCCGCAGCCGGTGGGGCCGGTGACCAGGATGATGCCGTTGCTGGCGCTCATCCAGCCCTGGAACATGGCGAGGTGGTCGGGCTCCATGCCGAGGCTCGCCAGGGCGTACTCCTCGCCGCGGTCCTGGGCGAGCAGGCGCAGGACGATGGACTCGCCGAAGGCGCACGGCACGGTGGACACGCGGATCTCCATGTCCTTGCCGGAGATGCGCTCGCTGATGCGGCCGTCCTGGGGTAGGCGGCGTTCGGCGATATCGATCTCGGAGATCAGCTTGATGCGCGAGGCGACGGCGGGGAAGCGGTCGATGGGCTGCGACAGCCGGGCGTGCAGCACGCCGTCGACGCGCATGCGCACGGTGAAGTGCTCCTCGGCGGGTTCGATGTGGATGTCCGAGGCGTTGAGGTCCACGGCCTGGGAGAGGAGGTTGTTGACGAGCTCGATGACCGGTGCCTCCTCGGCCATCTCGCGCAGGGCCTTGGCGTCGTCGCCGGAGAACAGCTCCTCCATGGCGCGTTCCTTGCGCACGGCGTCGAGCAGGCGGTCGATCTGGTGGTTGGCGGCGAGGTGGTAGGTGATGCTCTCGCCGGGATAGAAATAGTTGAAGGTCTCGACCAGCGCGCTGTCGTGGATGTCCTTGGCGATGCAGCAGAGGTGGCCATTGTTCTGCCAGACGACGGTGGCGTGGTCGAGGAACCACTCGAGCTTGATTTCCGAGTCCGCCATGCAGCGGTACACGTCGAGGTTTTCAGGGAGTTCGTCGTCGTCCCTGAGGTAGGTGGCGCCGAGTTGGTGGGAGAGCGTCTCGAGGAGGACGTCTTCGGAGATCGCACCGGTCCTGAGCAGCAAGGCGCCGAGCTTGCCGCCCGCAGTCCGCTGGATGTAGAGGGCACGATCGACATCCGCCTGCTGGATGGCGTTGCGGTCGACCAGCAATTCGCCTAAGCGCTTCATATGCCAATGATACTCGGCGCTGCGGGGCGGAACACGTCAGTTAGTTAGTTGGCGACACACGCGATTCCGGTCCTACAGCCCGTGAGCCATCTCGCACGACGACCGGGGCGGATTTCCCGCTTCCGATATCACGAAGTAGTTGGTTCGCGACACACGCGAATCCGGTCCTACAGCGCCGTGGGCCGCAAATCGCACGACGACGAAGGCGGATTTCCCAATTCCGACATCAAGAGTCGGCTACACAAAGAGTTTCTGCGACACAAAGAGTCTGCGACACACGCAGTTCCGGTCCTACGACGCGTAAGCCGTCTCGTACGAGGTTATGGGCGATATCTCGCAGTTTGTATGGCTTGCGTCCTATTTTGGGGCGACCCCCGGCACGCGATCATTGCCCGCATGACGACGCCGCGAAAGCTGCTGGTGGATCCGGTGAACGAGTGCGACTA
>JAGWBN010000143.1 GCA_021295875.1 Pseudomonadales bacterium | reverse complement strand
GGGGTCGTTGTCGTTGTCGACCGCTTCCCGGGCCAGGCTGCGTGCCACCAGGTAGCGGCCAAGATCCCGCCAGGGCGAGTCCGGTGTCTGGCCGATCCTGCGGAATCGCGATGCCGCTTGCAGGTACTGGGCGTTGTAGAAGTGGCTGGCGGCGATCTGGTAGTGCCGATCATGCTGTTCCAATGGCAGCCACTCGACGGCAGGATCGGCGGGAGGATCGAACGCCGTCTCGCCGCTGCATTGCGCGAAGACCTTGATCTGGGCTTCGATCCACCTCGAGAGTTCCACGGAGCCGCTGCCGTAGCGGGCGCGCCGGTCAAGTATCGTCTCGTAGGCGGTCTTGAACGCATCCGTCTGGCAGTTCGCGACGACCTGCACCTGCGTGTAGGAGTAGCTGCCGCCATGGGCACGCTCGACGGTGCGGACAATCGATTCGCGCCGGTGGGGTGAGAACCCGGGAGGAGGCTCGTGGCCCTCGGTACCAACCACGATATTCGACGCGGCGACTACGAGTCTCGCGAACCCGCGGTCGGAACAGATTGGCATGCTCGTCCGTAAAGCGCCCTGTCAGCTGGAGATACGCGACCATGGTGTGCAGGTCGCGTTTCGGGAACGACTCCGGAAATTCGCCCGCCAGCACGTCGTCATAGCGTACCGGTTCGGTAAACGGCGTCTCGTAGACGTAGCCGCCCGCCATCGCCGGCATGGTGTTGCAGACGACAGCCAGCAGCAGCACGAGGGCGGCTGCGCGAAACCGTTCGCACCCACAACCCCAAAGTCGAAACCCCGCAAGAGTCGCGTCGGCCTGCATTGGACTGGTCGGCAAAAGCGTGGACGCCCAAAGCGTACGGCCCTGCCGAACAGCGTACAAGCTTGGGGCCGAACAGCTTGGGGCCGAACAACCGTTCGGATGGGCCAAGGCGCGCACGACTTGCTCCGAAGTTCGCGCCAGCGAACTTCCAACGCGCCCGCAGGGCGTGCACGCGCCAGCGAACTTCAACGCGCCCGCAGGGCGCGCGCGCGCGCACGCTCGACGCATCCTTGCGGCGCATGGAATACTGCCCGCCCCATTGGCAGAGGATCACGTCTTGACCGAGGAACAGCGCTACCTGTTCGACACCTTCGGGTATCTCGTCCTGCCGGGGGTGCTCACCCCGGTGCAGGTCGACGAACTGCGTTCGACGCTAAAGCAGCCCACCGAGCAGTTCGACCCCGTCGAACAGTCACGCGGTCCGCTGCACTGGGCGAAGGTGTGGCGGGATCTGCTCGACCTCCCGGGCTTGAGCCCCGTCCTCGAAGAGCTGATCGGCAACCACGGCCTGCGGGCCCGCTTCGAAGCAAGGGCCGAAGAGAATCCGGCGGTGACGGTCCTGCCCACCTTCCGGCTCGACCACGTCAACATCCACACGCACGTCAAGCGAGGCTTCAAGGGTGGGGTGCTGCACGGCGGCGGCCGCGGCACCGGCGGCAGCCAGTTCTTCCAGTACCACGACGGCCGGTTCTACAACGGCCTGGTGTCGGTGAGCTTCGAACTCCACGACACCCATGCCAATGGCGGCGGCTTCGCGTGCATTCCCGGCACGCACAAGTCCAACCTGCCACTGCCCACGGCATGGCGGGACCTGAGCGAAGGCATCCCGGACTGCGTGACGCGGATTCCGGCGCGCCCGGGCGATGCCATCGTGTTCACCGAGGCGCTCACCCACGGCACCCTGCCGTGGACCTCCGACGACGACCGCCAGACGATCTTCTACAAGTTTTCGCCCCACGCGACGACGTGGTCCGGCGACTACTTCAACCCCGACGACTTCCGCGGCTACCCGGACATGGACGACCGCAAGATGACCGTCCTGGAACCGCCCAGCGCCCGGTATCCCGGTCGACCGACCAAACCCGAACCGCTCCGTGCCAAACCCGCCGGGTAGTCGTTCGCTGCCGACGTTGGTTCTCGCGTCGGTGTGCGTCGCACCGATGGCGGCGGAAGGCTATCTCGACATGCATGTCCACACCGCCGGGATCGGCGCCGGGGGAAGCGGCGCGTTCGTGCACCCGGAGATGCGCAGCAACTTCCGCTTCCGCTTCTACTTGAGCGCCTTCGGCGTCACCGAGGCCGATCTGGAGGCCGGCGGCGACGGCATCGTGCTGGCGAGGATCAGCGCCCAGGTCGCGGAATCGGAGCACGTCGCCCACGCCGTGGTGCTCGCCCTGGACGGTGTGGTCGGCACCGATGGCGAGCTTGATCGGGACGCCACCCAGGTCTACGTGCCCAACGAGTTCGTCGCCGTCGAAGTCGCGCGCCACGACAATCTCTGCTACGGCGCCAGCGTCAATCCCTACCGGCGTGATGCACTCGAGCGCCTCGAGCGGGCCAAGGCCGATGGCGCATTGCTGATCAAGTGGATCCCCAACACGATGCACATCGATCCGGCCGACCCCGCGATTCGGCCGTTCTACGAGAAGCTCGTGGCGCTGGACCTGCCGTTGCTGACCCACGCCGGCCACGAGCGGGCGTTCGCCAATGCGCACAACGAGCTAGGCGACCCGAGACGCCTCGAGCTGCCCCTGTCCATGGGCGTCACCGTCATCGCCGCGCACATCGCCACCACCGGCGAGAACGAAGGGCAGGACAACTTCGAACGCATTCTGCCGATGTTCGCGCGCTTCCCGAATCTCTACTCCGAGATCTCCAGCCTTACCCAGATCAACAAGCGCAACTACCTGAAGCGGGCGCTCGCGGTACCGGGCATCGACGAACGCCTGCTGTACGGCACGGACTGGCCGCTGCAGTTCGCCCTCCTGGTCTCACCGTTCTACAACGTCGACCACATCGGCTTCGACACAGCCCGCGAGCTTTCGGACATCGACAACGTGTGGGACCGGGACATTGCCTTGAAGAGGGCCCTGGGCACGCCCGACGCCGTGTTCGAACGAAGCGCGGAGTTATTGGACACCGAGTCCTGTGCGCCGTCGCGCCCATCCGCGACTCGACCGTTGGACCCCGTGGAGATGCCCCCTACTGGGCCGGGGTAACTTGCGTCGTTTGCACCGTGGCAGGTACCGCGATGCGGACAGGGATTCGAACGGCAAAGATTCGCCATTTGGCCACGCTCGGACGGGAGAGGACCGCTCGGCTATGCTAGGCACCCTTTCCACGGATCCACGGATGAGCGGACATGAGTGAGGCGGCCGGTGAACTGACCGCGACGCAGGACCAGCCGACCGTAACTCCCCTTGCGGGGCTGATCGGCGCGGAGGTCGACGTCGATCTGCGCTTCATCGACAACGACGTATTCGAGTGCATCCACCAGGCTTTTCTCGAATACGTCATCCTTGTCTTCCCGAACCAGAGACTGACCCCGAACCACCAGCTCGCCTTCGCCCGCCGCTTCGGGGACCTCTACCGCTACCCGCACGCGGAGGGAATGAAAGACCACGAACTCATTCTGCCGATCAACCTGCCGAGTGGCGTTCGGCGGGGCCGCTGGCACTCCGACGCCACCTTCGAGGAACGTCCACCGGCCATCTCGATTCTGGCCGCCAGGGAACTGCCCAGCCGGGGCGGCGAGACGGCGTTCGCCAACCAGTACGCCGCCTTCGATGCCCTGTCCGAGGGCATGAAGAAGCTGCTCGCCGGGCTCGAAGCCGTGCACGATGCCTCCTCCCACAAACGTGCCGAGGAGTGGACCACCCATCCGGTGCTGCGCACGCACCCGCAGACGGGCCGCACGGCGCTGTTCGTGAACAGCGAATTCACCCGCCGCTTCGCCGACATGTCGGCGGAGGAGAGCGCCGGGTTGCTGAACTACCTGACGATGCACGCGCACCGACCGGAGTTCTGCTACGTCCACCGTTGGCGGCCCGGCGACGTGGTGATGTGGGACAATCGTGCGGCGCAGCACTACCCGGTCCTCAACCGCCCGGACGGCGAAGTGAGGCGGATGTGGCGGGTGACCGTCGCGGGGGACCGACCCCGCTACGAGGCTCGCGCCGAGACCAATCAAGGGTGACCGATATGGACAAGATCGTGGAACGTACGCCGGGTCGACCGGCTCGGGCGACCGTCATGGGTGCCGTCGCGGCAGCGCTGCTGCTGTTCGGCAGCGGTGCGCAGGCGGCCGTGCTCGACATCATGCGCGGCGAACTCGAACGCTCCCACACGGTTCTAGCCGAGCAACCGACTCCGGTCTACTACCTGAGCTACGAGGTCACCGAGGACAAGTCGGTGTCGGTAAACGGCTCGTTCGGTGCCCTGATCCGGTGGAATGCCAACGAGTCTCGGGGCCTCGACATCGACCTCCGAGTCGGCAGCCCGGCACTGGACAATACGCGCGAACTGCGGACGCGGGGGGGCTTCTTCGGCCTTCGATCATCGTCGGCGCCGGTCCCTCTCGACGATGAGGGTCTGCGCACCGTGCTTTGGTACCGAACCGACCAGAAGTACAAGAACGCGATCGAGCGGTTCACCCAGGTGCAGACGGATGTCCAGGTCAACGTCGAGGTGGAGGACAAGGCCGGCGACTTCTCCATCGAGTCCAAGGAGACGGCGGCGGAGGACACGGTCGAGATCGAGGTCGACCGCGCCGACTGGGAGGAGAAGGTGCGCCGCTATTCGGCACCGTTCGCCGACTCGCCGCACATCTACACGGCCAGCGCCACCCTTTGGGCGGATGCCGAAACCCGCTGGTACGTGAACACGGAGGGTTCGGCGATCAAGACATCGACGGCCTACTACCGAATCTCCATCTACGCCGCGACCCGGGCGGAGGACGGCATGGTGCTGCCGCGCTCGGAGCAGTTCTTCGCCTTCTCGCCGGAGGGTCTGCCGGACGACGAGACCGTCATGGCCGCGGTGCACCGCATGGTGCGCGATCTGGAGGCGCTGCGCGATGCGCCGCTGGTGGAACCGTACACGGGTCCCGCGATCCTCTCCGGGAGGGCCAGCGGCGTCTTCTTCCACGAGATTCTCGGCCACCGCCTCGAAGGCCATCGGCAGAAGGGCGTCGACGAGGGGCAGACGTTCCGCGAGATGGTGGGTGAGAACGTGCTGCCCGAGACGTTCTCCGTGGTCTTCGATCCCACCATTCGCCGCATCGGCGACACGGACCTGGTGGGCGCGTACCGCTACGACAACGAAGGCGTGAAGGCGCGGCGCGTGCCGGTGATCGTCGGCGGCGTGCTGACGAACTTCCTCATGGGGCGAGCACCCATCGAGGGGTTCCCCAAGTCCAACGGGCACGGTCGCAAGAACACGGGTTTCTCACCGGTGGCCCGCCAGTCGAACCTGTTTGTCGAGGTAGCACAGCCCCGGACCCGGGAAGACCTGAAGGCGGAACTGCTCGCCCTGGCGAAGCGCGACGGCAAGACCTTCGGGCTGTTGTTCGATCGCATCCAAGGCGGGTTCACGATCACCGGCCGGTCGCTGCCGAATGCGTTCAACGTCACGCCGACGGTGGTGTATCGGGTCAATCTCGACGGCAGCGAGGAACTCGTGCGTGGTGTGGACCTCATCGGCACGCCGCTGACCGCGTTCAGCCGCATCATCGCCGGCGGTGACGACCTGCAGGTCTTCAACGGGACCTGCGGGGCCGAGTCCGGTCCCGTGCCGGTGGCGGCGGTCTCGCCGTCCATCCTGGTCGAACAGATCGAGGTGCAGAAGAAGGACAAGGCGCAGACGCGACTACCGATCCTGCCGCCGCCGGGAGGGGGCGGTCCGAAATCGATCCATGGCTGG
>JAGWBN010000142.1 GCA_021295875.1 Pseudomonadales bacterium | reverse complement strand
GCACCTCGCCAAGGTCTACGACGCCGCCCACCCCCGAGCCCGCCGCAAGAAAGCCAGCGCCGGACCGACCGGGAAGGACGCACCGCCGTGATCCGGCTGGTCACCTTCGACCTCGACAACACCCTGTGGAGCATCGACGGCGTGATCGAACGTGCCGAAGCCCGCATGCGCCGATGGCTCGTGCCCCGGGTTCCGGAATACGAGGGACTGTCACCAGCCGTACACGGCGCCATCCGCGACGGCGTCATCGAGGCCAGCCCCGGCATCGTCCACGACCTGTCGCTGCTGCGCGAACGCGTACTCGCCAAGACCATCGAACACTGCGGCCACGGGCCCGAGGCCGCGGCGCGGCTGGCGGCGGGCGCGTTCACCGAATTCCTCGACTGGCGGCACCGCGTCGAGTTCTTCGGCGGGGCGCTGGACGTGCTCGCGGAGTTGGCCGCGATCTACACCTTGGCATCCCTGACCAACGGCAACGCCGACTTCCGGCGGCTGGGGTTGGACCGGTTCTTCGCGTTCGGTTTCTGCGCGGCGGATGTGGGTGCCAGCAAGCCCCACACCGCCATGTTCGAACAGGCGCTGACCAAGGCCGGCGTGGCGCCCCACGAAGCCGTGCATGTCGGCGATCACCCCGTGGACGACATCCAGGGCGCGCAGGCCGCCGGCATGGCGACGGTCTGGGTGAACATCGTGGCCTCCGACGCCAATCCGGCCGCCACCGCGACGGTTACCAGCCTCGCCGAGATCCCGGCAACGATTGCGGACCTCGACCCGTAGGGGCGACGCTATCGCTCCCGAAAGGCGCGCGGTTTCCAATCTCCTATTCACCCATTCACTCACAGCCTGCACCGCTCAGCTTGGCTGGCTTGGCTTGTAATGGAAAGGCGGGATGGTTTGAAATAGCCCGCTTCCGTTTCACCAGGACAGTCATCAATGAGTGATTTCGAAGGCAAGGTCGCAATCGTAACCGGTGCCGGCAACGGCCTCGGCCGCAGCCACGCGCTGGCGTTCGCGAAACGTGGCGCCAAGGTCGTGGTCAACGATCTGGGCGGGTCGGTACACGGCGAAGGCGAGTCGGATGCCGCCGATGCGGTGGTCGAGGAGATCAAGGCGGCGGGTGGCAGCGCCGTCGCCAACAAGGCCTCGGTGGCGGACCGGGACGGTGCGAAGAGCATCGTGGACGATGCGCTGGCGGCGTTCGGGACGGTCGACATCGTCGTCAACAACGCCGGCATACTGCGCGACAAGTCGTTCAAGAACATGACCTTGGACGAGTTCGATCTCGTCATCGACGTGCATCTCCGGGGTTCGGCCTACGTCACCAAGTTCGCCTGGCCCATCATGTACGACAAGAACTGGGGCCGAGTCGTGTTGACCAGTTCCACCTCCGGGATCTTCGGCAACTTCGGCCAAGCCAACTACGGTGCGGCCAAGATGGCGATGCTGGGGCTCATGAACGTGCTCGCCATCGAGGGTGCCGGCCACAACGTCCGGGTCAACTGCCTCGCGCCCGGCGCGGCCACGCGTATGACGGCCAGTGTGCCGGGTTCCACCCTCGACATGTCGAAGCCGCCGCCGCAGATGAGCCCGTCGCTGGTGACGCCCGCGGTGCTCTACATGTGCAGCGAGGATGCACCCTCCGCGCAGACCATCCACGCGGCCGGTGGGCGCTTCTCACGTTCTCAGACGTTCACCAACCAGGGTGTCTCGCTGGGTGTCGAGGCGGACTACGAGGACCTCACCGACGAGGTTGCCAAGGTGGTGGACATGTCCGCCGCGACGCCCTTCGATCCCCTCGCACGCCGTCGGCGGGGTTGAACCTACGCCGTCGCCCGGGCGGTTGCGAGACCGGAGTAGCGCGGCTGGTCGATCGCGACCTCGTCCGCCACGGTCTGACGCAAGTGCGCAACGAGATCGGCACGTTCGAGGTGGAGTGAGCCGTCCCGCAGCGCCTGCACCAACCGCCAGCGCAACTCGACAAGCTCGCCGTCGGTTTCGAACATCGAACGCAGCCGACGGCGTTCGCGATCGCGCATCGTTCCGCCTAGTGCGGCATCGCGCAGGACGATGTCCAGGGAGTTGGCGGCGACCCGGGCAAGAAACTGCGAACGCCCACGGGTCTCGTCCATGACATCCTCGCGCAGGAAGTCGGCGACGCTGGTGAGCAGTTCGTCGAGCCTGGGCATGTCGTCGTCGTTGGGGGCTTGCGCGTCCAAGAGAGTCACCGGGCCGGGAATGATCAGGTTGGCGCAGTCGATCAGGCCTTCGGAACAGCGTCGGCCGATCGCCGGCCGCTCAACCGTGCGGTCTGGCCCGGTGCGGTAGTGATGCGCCATGTAGAGCGTCGTCACCGCCCACCAGAACGAACCGAAGACCTGCCAGAAGCGGACGTGATCGGCATCCGGCACTTTGCCCGAAACGGACGCGTAGCCTTCGATCAGATCCTCGTAGCGACCGAAACCGCCGACGGGCAAGTCGGGTCGGCCGAAGCGCCACGAATTCACGCAGATCCAACCCAGGTCGCGCAGCGGATCGCCGATGTTGGCGAATTCCCAGTCGAGGACGCCGGTGATGCCCCGGTTCGGCTCGACGATGAAGTTGCCGTTGCGGAAGTCGTTGTGCACCAGCGTCGTCTCGTAGCCCATCGGCAGGCGCTCGAGCAACCAGCGCGCGGTGTAGTCGACCATGGGCTTTGGCGTGTCGAAGCGCTGATAGCGTTCCCACGTCTGCCTGACGAGGTCCTCCGGCGAGTCTCGGGGCAGCCGGTCGCCGAGCCCCGTCGCGTCGACGTCGATTCGGTGAATCCGGGCCAGGATCTCGCCGCACTGCCGTGCGAGCGAGGGTCGGATCCCCTCGAAGGCGGACGAGCGCGCGATTCGGGAACCGAGGGTCTCGCCCTCGAGCCACCGCATCAGGAATCCCTCGCCTAGGCCATCGGCCTCGGTCAGCACGTAGTGGACTTCGGGTTCGGGGACACCCGCCTCGCGGGCGGCGGTGATCAGCAGCGCCTCGGTGGGCGAGCCGACGGTGTGGAAGTCGGTCGCCGGGATGCGCACGCCGCCTGGCTGACGGCGCAGACACAGCAGTCGTTCGCCACGCCCCGTGGCGACCGCGAGCCTGTAAGTCTCCTGGCTGGCACCGGCCGAGAGCCGTTCGACGGAAACGAGTTCGGTGCAACCGGGGATCTCGCGGAGCACGACGCGCGCCAGCGCCTTGTCGAATTCGGCGGTCATCACGATGCGGGCCCGACTACGTGAAGACGTAGTCCTCGGGGTCCGGCGCCCGCGACTGCTTCCAGAAGTCGAGCAGCGTGAACGGCCAGTTCTGGGTGACGCGGCCGTGCTCGTTCTTGTACCAGCTTCGAACGTCGGGCGAGCCCCAGGCCATGCCGAGGTTGCCGGCGTCGATCTTCTCGTTGTAGGCGTCGTGGATGTCCTGCCGGCAGTCCATGGCGACCGGGAGCATGTCGCCGTCTTCCGCGATCGAGCGTTCGATCAGGAGTTTCAGGCAGCCCATGGTGTAGCGCACTTCGCATTCCGAGAAGAACACGATGCTGCCGTTGACGACGATGTTGGTGTTCGGCCCATAGCAGCAGAACAGGTTGGGATAGCCCGGCATCACGATGCCCAGGTAGGCGCGCGGATCGGCACCCCAGTGCTCGCGGAGTTCGACCCCGTCCCTGCCGTAGAGCTTCATGGGGAACAGCAGCCGGCTGGCATGGAACCCGGTGCCGTAGATGATCACGTCGGCGTCGACCCGCCGGCCCGACTCCGTCTCGACCCCGTCCGGCGTGATGCGGGCGATGGCATCCGTGACCAATTCGACGTTGTCGCGTTTGAGCGCCCGGAACCAGTGGCCGTTGTCCACCAGCATGCGTTTGCCGGCGGGTGGATAGTCGGGAAGGCACTTGGCGAAGAGCTCGGGATCGTCGCCCACCATGCGCTCGACGTTCGCCGTCAGCATCGCCCGCAGCCGGTCGTTGGCTTCGCTGACCGAACGCTCGCCGTTCTGCACGCCTTCGGCATGGCCGTTCCAGCCGGGGTCGCGCCGCACCATCGACAGCAGGCCTTCGCCCGTGGTCCAGAACATCCAGAACCGGTACCACTTGCCGTAGAACGGCACCTCGTTCAGCAACCAGTGCTTGGCGTCCGAGATCGGCGCGTGGTAGTCCGGGCGCTGGGAGACCCAGGGCGGCGTGCGCTGGAACACGGTGACCCGCTCGGCGACCTTGGCGATCTCGGGGACGGTCTGGAATGCGCTCGCCCCGGTGCCGATGACGACCAGGCGCTTGCCCTCCAGATCGTGCTCGGCCTCCCACTGCGCGGTGTGGAAGGCGGGACCGCGGAAGCTGTCGCGACCCTCGATCTCGGGCAGCCTGGGGCGGTTGAGTTGGCCCACGGCGCTGATGATCGCATTGGCGGTGAGTGACGACTCGCCATCGGGCCCGCGCACCTTGACCCGCCACACACCGGGACTCTCGTAATGCGCTTCCAGGACTTCGGTGCCTAGGCGCACGTTGTCGCGGATACCGTGTTCCGTCGCGACCCGCTCGAAGTAGCCACGCAGGACCTGCTGGGGCGAGAAGTGCTGGGGCCAGTCCTCGGGAGCGAAGGAATACGAATAGGTGTGGTTCGGCGAGTCCACCCGGCAGCCGGGGTAGCGGTTCTCGAACCAGGTGCCACCGACGCCCGCGTTCTTGTCGACCACGGTGAAGCCGACACCGGCTTCCTTGAGGCGGATCGCGGCCAGGATGCCGGACATGCCCGCGCCGATCACGAGGACGTGGAAGTCCCGCCGGGTCGCCTCGGGCAGATCGTCCAAGGACACGCGATACGGATCCTCGTCGAAGATCTTCAACTCGGACATCAGGAAGTCGCCGTAGGCGTCGTCGAGTTCGACACCGGTGATGAAGTCCACCATCTCCTTGACGAGTTCCGGTCGCGGGGCGGGGAGGTCCGGGAAGCCGGCGTCCCGGTGCGCCTTGAGGGCGACAAGGGCGCGTTGCCGGAGGACCGCCTGCTGCTCGGGTGAGATGCCCCCCTGGGGATCGCCGAACAACTGGCTGGTGGGCTTCTCCTCGCCGCGGACCAAGGACTCGTCGCCCGTCAGGTGCACCAGTGCGTTGATGAGCGAGGGGACGTGGGCTTCGGCGAGCGCGGCCTCGATGGCCTCGTCGCTCCAGGATGGTCTTGCGGCGTTGGCGGTCAACGGATCTCCGATGCAGCATGTAGCTTGAGGATGCTAACCAATCGG
>JAGWBN010000141.1:3036-9345 GCA_021295875.1 Pseudomonadales bacterium | reverse complement strand
CCGTAGCTGAACTCGAGCAGATACAGGGTGACGACGACGCCGATCACCGTGAACAGCGGCTCCAGCGTCAGTCCCAGGCAGATCTCCGGCACGTCCGGCGCGTCGTACATGACCCGGTAGACCGAGTCGCCGATGCGGTGATCGTCCAGACGGCTCATGGGCATCTGCGCGAGGCGGTTGAAGAGCCGGGTGCGCAGGCCATTCGCAAGCCGCTGGGTGAGCCGGATGCTGAGCCAGGCCTCGCACACACCGAGCACGCCCGCCATCGAGCTGCGCCCGGCATTGAGCTTGAGTTCGGACGTACTGGCACTGTCCGCGCCGCCGCCGATCCAGACGAACAGGCCCCCGCGGCCGAACAGCAGGAGCAGCACCGCCAGGAAGACGATCACCGCCAGCATGGTCTCCATGCGGCCGAGTCCGGCGACGGCGTCGATGAACGGCAGCATGTGCGGCGGGAACGGAATCTCGCTGTCTTCGAAGGACTTGCCGAGGATCACCTGGTCGACGGTGATCTTCGCGAGGAACGGCAGGATCAGACCCGGCACGAGGGCCAAGGCGGAAAGAACCACCTTGCCCGCGAAGAGGCGTTTGACGTGCCTCAGCAGGGCGAGCGCCCGACCGATCAACGCAAGGGACTGGAGGTTGGTGATCCGCGCGGACAGGTCGATCCGGTCGTCGAACCGGGCATCCTCGCCGAGTCCTGCGGCGGCGGAGTCGCTCACGCCTGTGCTCCGCCGGCGGGTACGCCTTCCGTCTCGGCGATCACGAACCGTCGGTAGCGACCGTCGGGGATGGCCATGAGGCTGTCGTGATCGCCGATTTCCTCGAT
The DNA here is from genome assembly GCA_021295875.1 of Pseudomonadales bacterium. GTDB lineage: Bacteria > Pseudomonadota > Gammaproteobacteria > Pseudomonadales > Azotimanducaceae > VXYL01. Next base: position 8,516 of record JAGWBN010000141.1, on the reverse strand, counting down.
CCGACCGTGGTCCAGGAACGCGATCTGGTCGGCGTTGCGGATCGTCGAAAGCCGGTGGGTGATCAGGAAGACGACCCGCTCGCGCCCCCAGACCGACAGATTCGCGAGGAGGCGCTGTTCCGTCTCCGCATCCAGCGAAGCCGTGGGCTCGTCGAGGATCAGGATCGGCGTGTCCCGGACGATCGCCCGGGCGATGGACAGCTTGCCGCCCCGCTCGCCGAGTTCCGTGTCGTAGCCCGCCGCCATCTCGCCGATGAACCCGTCGGCGCAGGCCACCCTGGCGGCCGCTTCGATGTCCTCCCGCGCCGCGCGCCGGCTCGCGTAGCCGATGTTGTCCGCCACCGTCGCGGCGAACAGGACGTTCTGCTGCAGCGCGATAGCGCAGTTGGCGCGCAGATCGTCGATCCCCATATGACGTATGTCCACACCGTTGATCCGCACCGCACCCTTCGTGGGGTCGTAGAGGCGGAGCAGGAGCGACATCAGCGTCGTCTTGCCCGAGCCGGTGGCGCCGACGATGGCGGTGACCGTGCCGGCCCGGGCGGTCAGGCCGACCCCGGCGAGCACGGGCGCCTCCTCGTCGTAGGCGAAGTGCACGTCGTCGTAGGCAACTTCGCGGATCGGTGCGGGCACCCGCACGGGGCTTCGTGGACTCGTCACCTCCGGCTCGACGTCGAGCAGGTGGTAGGCCCGGTGCAGACCCACCGCCATGTCCTGCATGAGGCTCCACTTGTTGATGAGTCCCTGGCCCCAGCCGAAGTACTCGCCCACCCGTCCGCGTGCCTGCTGGAAGGCGCCCAGGTTCCAGATGGCCATGCCGACCAGGGTGATGGCGCCGGCCAGCCAGGTCGCCTCCTCGTTCACCGTCCACCCCGCCATCAGGTAGTCGGCGATGAACATGGCGGTGCCCGCCATCGCCAGCACGATCATCCACAACAGGATCATCTCCATGCGGACCCGCAGCGCGGCGTCGAGGGCGTGGTTCGAGTCGCGGTCGAAGCGGCGCATCACGGTGGTCTCGGCCTGGTTCGCCTTGACCACGCGAATGGCCGCGAAGGACTCCTGGATGCGCGACGTCAGGTTGCTGTTCGACTCCCGGGCCAGGCGGGCGAAGTGCTGCAGGCGCGGGGTGTACCAGGCGACCACCAGGATGATCGGCACCGTCGCCAGCAGGCAGATGAACCCCAGCAACGGGTTGAACAGCCACAGGATGAAGAAGGCGAAGCCGAGTTTCCAGATCATGTTGATGGGGTCCAGGATCGCCGTGTCGATGATCGCGGTGATCGTCGCGCTGTCCTGGTAGACCCGGTAGATCGCATCCCCGGTGCGGGCGTGGCTGTGGTAGCGCAGCGACAGGTGTTCCGCCTTCTCCACCATGGTCACCCGCAACCGCTGGTTGATGCGCTGGATGATCCACGTGTAGTAGTAGTGCAGGACGCAGATCTGCATGAGCACGGTGCTGATGAAGGCACCGATGGCCACGTAGAGTACGAACCGGTCGCGCACCGCGAACTGCTGTTCTTCCGAGAGGCGCTCGCCCTCGGCATAGCTCGGGTCGAGCTGCAGGAGCATCGCCTGGGCCGGTTCCAGGGGATCGCCGAGCATGATCTTGTTGTTCAGCAGATCGTCGATCAGGAGCGTGGCGAAGCCCACGGTCGTGTAGAGGGTCAGTTGCAGTGCCAGCCAGCACAGGATGTGCAGAAACTGGGGCTTCAGATACGGCCAGGTGCGGACGAAGAGGCGGGCCACGCCAAGGAATCCGAAGGTGGCGGGCGGAGGTGCGGATCGATCGGTCGAAGCCTGCACGATCACCCGTCGAATCGAGAAGGAGCGTGTGCAGTCTAACGTATCGTCGTTCGAAGAACCGGTGCTGTGAGGCAAGTCCTGGCAAGTGCTCGATCCACGCGCGGCGGCCTGCGTGGCGCAGAACAACCGGGGCAGCAACAGCGGGGCAGGGTGCCGCCGGGAGGGAAATCAGGGGCTGGATTCCTGGCGTCCTCCCCGACTCGGCGTGTAGGCGCGTGGTAACATGTCCAGCTGGTCAGAGCGGAGCGGCCGACTTCAACCGGGTGGAAGCGCCGACGCACTACAGCCCCCGATCGACCCACCGGCCTCGAGCCGCCGCAAACGCTCGAGGAGGACGACGATGGCGAAGAAACTGAACTGCATCTCTGGCACCAGGCATGTCCGCTCGATGACGGGCTCGATGGTTGCAGCCGTGGCTGCGCTTGCAGCCCTGCCCGCCGCAAGCCAGGCGGAGGCCGTAGACTCGGAGCCGGCAGGACGGGCAACCGAAGTCATCATCGTGACCGCCGAGCGTCGCGAGGAGAGCATTCTCGACGTGCCGCTGACGATGACCGCCTTCGATGGTGAGGCGATCGACGAACTCGGGCTCACGAACGCACTCGACCTCGAGCAGCTGGTACCCGGCCTGCAGCTTGGCTCCGCCGCCCTGCAGCAACGCAGCGACGGGCAAGGCATCACGATCCGGGGAATCGGGACGCAAAGCGCCCGCGAACTCCACTCGGATCTGGCCGTCGCCATCTACGTTGACGGCGTGTACACCGTCGACACCTACGGACTCGCGCCGAATCTCTTCGACATGGAGCGGGTCGAGGTCGCGCGAGGCCCTCAAGGTACCCTGAACGGCCGCAACTCGATTGCCGGGGCCATTCACTTCCACACCAGGAAGCCCACGGACACGTGGGATGCGAAGTTTCTCTCGGAGTTCACGAACCAGTTTACCCAGCGGTACAACGTCGCGTTCGGCGGTCCGCTAGGCGGCGGTTTCAGTTTTCGAATCAACGGCGGCTACCACGGCGGCGACGGGACCCAGGAGAACATCGGCACCGGGCAGGATCTCGGTGCGCCGGACCAGCGTACGCTATCGCCGCAGCTTCGTTTCCAGAACGACCACGTCGACATCAACTTCCGCTACCTGAATGTCGTGGACGAGGGATCGGAGGAGATGCTCGTACCGTTTGGCGACCGTGACCGGACCGACCCCGACACGGGGAACTGGTACCTGAACGATTCGCCTATTCCGTCCATCGCCAAGTGCTCGAATCCGGTCACGATCGTCGGCTTCACGCCGCAACCGATCACCGGGAAACTGATCTGCGATGACATCCGGAACGTCGTGGTCAGCAATCGCAGCGGGATCCAGCAACACGAGACGGACCGCTTCGTCGTCAGCGGGGACTGGAAGCTGCAAGACACCCTGGTGCTCCAATACACCTACGGTCGGTCGGACACGGGCACGTCCGCTTCCCAGGACGGCGACGGCACAAGCCGCGTGGGTCGAGCGGACAATCCGGCCATACCGGCGGACCTCGACGCGAGCGAGGTAGTCATCTGGGTCGAGTCCGGCGCGTCCTTTGCGGACGCGGACGTGGTGCATTCGTTCACCAACGAGGAGCAGTCGCACGAGCTGCAGCTCGTTTCGTTCTTCGACGGCGCGTTCAACTTCGTGGCCGGAATCTACGCGTATGAGAACGAGACCTTCTTCGAGCACGGAAGCCTCGACTACGCCAGCCCGCTGCGGTTCGTCGACGCCGACGCCGCCGCCGTGGAGGCATCGCCGATCTTCGGCGCGTACCCGGTGACGAGCTGCGCATCGTATCTGGACGACTTCTTCCTGCCGACATTCGGCGATCCGGAAACCCGTACGGCCTTCGGACTGAGCGTTGCCTGCCCCGAGGGCATGGACCACACGAAGACCTTCTCGTTCTACAGCTCCACCGCCTCGCAAACGACCGCCGCGTACGTCAACGGCGAGTACGAGTTCGACGATCACTGGCGCATAGCCGCCGGGTTGCGGTGGACCGAGGACGAAAAGGAGCGTACGGCCCGCGTCCCTCCCGGAGTCAACCCGGGATCAGGCCAGGCCGGATCCGTCCCCAGCAGCGCGTTCGTTGGCGACTTCTTCGGCACCGGGGTGCCCGTGGCGTTCACCGGTTTCTTCGAGAACCTGGCACCGACATCGTGGAGCGCGGTTATCGGCCAGATCAGCGTCGAATACCGACCCGAAGAGCACTACATGCACTACGGTCGCGTCTCGACCGGGTACCGCGCCGGCGGCTTCAATTTCGCCGGTGCCGACATCAAGGAGACCTTCGACGAAGAGGAACTGATCAACTACGAGATCGGCACGAAGGGCACCTTCCTGGACGGCCGCCTGAGGCTTTCGACGGGACTGTTCTACCAGGTCTTCGAGGGCTACCAGCTCACTGCGAACCAACCCGTGGACCCTCGGTTCCTGCAGCCGACCGACCAGTCACCCTTACGCGAGCAAACCATCAACGTCGGCAGCGACACGAAGATCTGGGGTGTCGAGGTCGAGGGCGCCTACTACCTGAGCGACCGCCTGTGGATCGCAGGCTACTACAACTTCCTCGGCTCCGAGCTTGGCACCCACTCGACCGTCGTCCGGGCCGACCCCGATCAGCAATACACCGACTACACCTTCACCAATCCGCGATTCCCCGAGGGCAAGGACGGCATCATCGGTACCGCCGACGACTTCATCGACACCAACCGGGTGCCGGTCCCGCGCGACCACACCGGCGACGAGCTGCCGCAGATGCCCAACCACAAGGGCGCGGTCACCGTGTCCTACCTCGTCCCGCTCGCCGAGCGAGGCCGGCTCCAGTTGCTCGGCACCTGGAGCTACACCGGTGCGCGCTGGCCGCAGCGGGCAGGGAACATTCCCCGCGCGGAGGTGCCCGCCTACGCCCGCATCGACCTACGAGCCAACTGGACATCGCCGAGCGAAGAGATCGGCATCAGCGCATTCGTGCAGAATCTGACCGACGAGATCGGCGTCTCCGAGTCCATCTCGATCGATCTGATCGGTTCGCTGACTGAGCCACGAACGGTCGGCGTCCAGGTCTGGTGGGAGCCATCGTTTGACTAGAGGCCAGACGGCGCGTGTTGTCGCGATCCTTGTCGCGTCATTGGGTGCCGGATGTGGCGGCGGAGGCGGCCCTACCGAACCCACGCCGCCGCCTGGTCCCGGACCCGCGCCGCCCGTGTCGGAAACGGGCATCCGCTTCATGCAGGTCATGGATTCGGGCCTCACGCGTGAGTTCACGGGGCGGTTTCTGACCATCAAGCATCCCGATCGTTTCGCGGGCGGGATTGCCGCCGCCGACTACGACGACGACGGGGATGTCGATCTCTACGTCGTCGGGGGGCGCAACCGTCCCAACCACCTCTACCGGAACCAAGGCGACGGCACGTTTGTCGAGGTGGCGGCAAGCGTCGGCCTCGACGTCACCCATTGGGGTAGTGGTCCCGTATTCGGCGATGTCGACGGCGACGGCGACCTCGACCTGTTCGTCGGCGCCGGCGACGGCGACCCCTTCTACCTGTTCGAGAACCGCCTAGACGCCGCCGAGAATCCTTCGGGCGTGTTCGTGGACGTGACCGCGAAGTCCGGAATCTCGATAACCGCCGAGAATACGGTCTCCGCCGCCTTT
>JAGWBN010000141.1:0-2965 GCA_021295875.1 Pseudomonadales bacterium | reverse complement strand
AACAATGGCGACTTCACGTTCACCAGTACCAGCATCGAGTCCGGCGTCGCCGCGGCGATCATCAAGGGTGGCAAGGACTGGTCCTTCACCCCGACCTTGAGCGACATCGACAACGACGGCGACGGCGACCTGTTGATGGTGTCGGATCTCAATCACACCGAGGTTCTCGTCAACAACGGCGACGGGACCTTCACGTCCACCACGGACACCGACGTGATCGCCGACCAGGCGGGCATGGGCACGGCCGTCGCCGACTACGACAACGACGGCGACATGGACTGGTTCGTCACCTCCATCTACACCCTGGACGTCGGCGGCGAGCACTTCGGCAACCGGCTCTACCGCAACGACGGCGACGGCACGTTCACCGACGCGACCGAGATCGCCCAGGTGGCCGACGGCGGCTGGGGTTGGGCCAGTTGCTTCACGGACGTGGACAACGACGGCCACCTCGACATCTTCCACGTCAATGGCTGGCACCGGGAACTGGACAAGGACTTCACCATGGACCGGGTCCGCCTCTTCCACTCCCGGGGCAACGGCATCTTCGACGAGCGCGCCGAGGAGGTGGGCCTGGTGAACCAGAGCCAGGGCCGCGCGGTCGCCTGCTTCGATGCGGAACGCGACGGCGACATCGACCTCGTCGTCGTGAACAACAGCAACGACCACCTGGTCTACTACCGCAACGACACCGACAACGACAACCACTACCTAGGCATCAAGCTCGATGCCCTGGACACGAACACCGCCGGCGTCGGTGCCAGGATCACGGTCACCACGACCAGCGAGGAGCAGGTCAGGGAACTGCGCGCCGGGAGCAACTACGCCTCCCAAAACCCCCTCGAGGTCCACTTCGGCCTCGGTACCGCGCGGGTCGCCGACGTCGAGATCCGCTGGCCCGACGGTTCGAACACGACGCTGGACGCCGTCGCCGCCGACCAGCTGCTCACCGTGACCCAGGAGCGGGACGCCACCCTGCGGCTGACCGTCGTCCGCGGCGGCGGCGACGGCACCTACGCCGAAGGCGACGAGATCGAGATCGAGGCGGACCCGGCGGTCAGGAACTACCACTTCAGCCACTGGACGAGCGACGGCGGCGGCACGTTCGCGGATAGGTACGCCGCCCGAACGGTGTTCACCATGCCCGGCAGTCGGGTGGTACTCCTCGCCAACTACCTGCCCGGTGTGGCGCTGAGCGAGGACGTATCCGTGGCCCGTCGCTGGAACGAGGTCTTGTTGCAATCGATCCGCAACGATTGGGCGCGGCCCACGGTGCATGCCCGCAACTTGTTCCACACGTCGGCGGCCATGTACGACGTCTGGGCGGCCCATTCCGACACGGCCGTGCCGTGGCTGCTCGGGCGCACCCGTTCGGGCGTCGAGTGCACGTGGGACTCGTTCCCCCAGCCGGACGACATCGACGCTGCCCGCGAGGAAGCCATCAGCCACGCGGCCTACCGCCTCATCTTCCAGCGTTTCCGGCGCTCTCCCGGCATCGCCCGGATTCGGCGCGACATCAACGCCCTGATGAGCGCCCTGGGGTACGACCCCCGCAACGACTCCACCGACTACACGCAAGGATCGGCCGCGGCGCTCGGCAACCACATCGCGCAGTGCTACCTGGACTTCGGTCTCGCCGACGGCGCCAACGAGGCCAACGACTACGTCAACACCGCCTACGAGCCGGTGAACCCTCCGCTGCGCCCGGACATGCCCGGCAATCCGGACATCGTGGACCTGAACCGCTGGCAGCCGCTGGCGCTGGAGACCTTCATCGACCAGGCGGGCAACCCCGCGCAGTCCGAACCCGAGTTCCTTAGCCCCGAGTGGGGCCAGGTCGTGCCGTTCGCCCTCACCGAAGCCGATCTGGTCCGCTACGACCGCGACGGCTTCACCTATTGGGTCTACCACGATCCCGGGATGCCGCCCACCATCGACGGCACACTCGCCGACAACTACAAGTGGGGCTTCTCCCTGGTCGCCATCTGGTCGTCCCACCTCAGTCCCGACGACGGCGTGACCATCGACATCTCGCCGGCGAGCCTCGGCAACGTCCAGGACTACCCGCAGAACTTCGAGGACTACCCGGACTTCTACGACACCCTGCAAGGCGGCGATCCGGGTACCGGCTACGACGTCAATCCCGTCACCAGCGAACCTTATGCCGCCCAAGTGGTTCCCCGCGGCGACTACTCGCGCGTTTTGGCCGAGTTCTGGGCCGACGGGCCGGACTCCGAAACGCCGCCGGGCCACTGGTTCACGATCTTGAACGAAGTCAACGACCACGACCTCCTCGAACGTCGGTACCGCGGCATGGGCGAGCCGCTCGGCCACCTGGAGTGGGACGTCAAGGCGTACTTCGTCCTCGGCGGCGCCATGCACGATGCCGCCATCACCGCCTGGGGCATCAAGGGCTGGTACGACTACCTCCGCCCCGTTTCCGCCATCCGGGCCATGGCGGACCGAGGTCAGAGCTCCGATGCCGAGCGCGCGTCCTACCATGTGGACGGCATCCCGCTGGAGGACGGCTACGTCGAACTCGTCGAGACCGGCGACGAACTGGCCGGGGACAACGACGAGCATGTCGGCAAGATCAAGCTCCTCGCCTGGCGCGGCCCGGACCACATCGACGACCCGGACACGGATGTCGCCGGCGTGGACTGGATCCTCGCCGAGAACTGGTGGCCGTATCAGCGCCCGACCTTCGTCACGCCGCCGTTCGCGGGCTACATCTCCGGTCACTCGACCTACTCCCGGGCCGCCGCCGAGGTGCTGACCGTACTCACCGGCGACGAGTACTTCCCGGGCGGCATGAGCGGTTTCGAGATCCGAGCCAACGAGTTCCTGGTGTTCGAGGAAGGACCGTCCATGGACATGACCCTGCAATGGGCCACCTACCAGGACGCCTCGGACCAGACCAGCCTGTCGCGCATCTGGGGCGGCATCCACCCGCCCGCCGACGACC
>JAGWBN010000004.1 GCA_021295875.1 Pseudomonadales bacterium | reverse complement strand
GACCCTGGAGCTGACCCTGCGCGAGTACCGCGCGCACGTCGAGTGGACCGGCGGGATGCTGCGCGACGACACGCCGCAGCGGCGCGCGCCGCCGGAACTCGGCGACGCCAAGTCCTGGCTAAAGCTCGTGCGGTCCTTCCGCCGGCGCGTCGTCAGGCAGTCCGTGCCCCGCTGGGTCCCCGCCCTCGCCTGACACGACCAGCCCCCCCGTCCACCGCGTCCGCGGCGGCCCGCCCTTGTCCAAGTCCCGGCCACCGATACCCCGAGCAGAGGCAACTCCCCGGCCATTCGGTCCCCGGTCCACGAATTCGTACGCCGACGTTCGCCTCCAAGTCCCGGCCACCGATACCCCGAGCAGCGGCAACTCCTCGACCATTCGGTCCCCGGTCAACGAAATCGTACGCCGACGTTCGCCCTGTCGGCGAAATCGCTCGTCTACGTGCGCATGAACGACGAAATTCGGTGTCTGGGATCGACGGTGGGTGTCCCCTTAGGCTTGACGCCCTTAGGCTTGACGGTGGGTGTCCCCTTATTTTTGGGTCTCCCAATACTCGCGGACGGTGGCCTTCATTTCGCGGGCGAGGAGCATGATGCCGAATAGGTTCGGTAGCGCCATGAGGGCCAGCGTGACGGTGGACACGAGCCAGACCAGGCTCGTGTCCATCACCGCTGCGACGAAGAATCCGACCACGTAGACCAGGCGGTACGGTGTGATCCAGCGGGTGCCGAACAGGTAGGTGATGGCGCGGTCGCCGTAGTACGACCAGGCGATGGCGGTGCTGAAGGCGAACAGCACCAGTCCGATCGTGACCGCGTACTGGCCGAAGTCGCCGAAGAAGCTGCGTTTGAACGCCTCCGTCGTCAGGCGCACCGAGTGGACCAGTGACCGGCCGTGCAAGGCGACTCCCGGCGTCGTCAGCGTGCCGTCCTCGACCTCGATGGTGCCGGTGTAGGGGGCATCGTCCTCGACCAGGTAGATCACGTCCTCGGCCACCGACCGCTTGTGCAGGACGGTTACGCCCACAGCGGTCAGGCGTCCATCGGTCACTGCGAAGGAACCATTGGCTGGTTCGACACCGGAACCGTCGACCCCGTTGAGGTACCGGTGAAGGGCCTCCACGTCCGCAGGCTCCTGGTCTGTATAGACCCCGGCGATGAACTCGGTCTCGAAGCCGTCGAAGTCGGTCTCGAACTTCTCGGTCCAGACGCCCGAGGCGAGGATCACGATTCCTGTGAGGGTGCAGATGACCAGGGTGTCGATGAATGGCTCGAGAATGGAGACCAGCCCTTCCGACACGGGTTCATCCGCACGGGCGGATGCGTGGGCGATGGGTGCCGACCCTTGTCCCGCTTCATTGGAGAACAATCCACGCGCCACACCGCGGTTGAAGGCGTAGGCGAAGGTGGCACCGAGGAAGCCGCCGCTCGCGGCCGAGCCGGTGAACGCATCGCTGAACACGGCGGCGAACGCCGGCAGGATCTGGTCGTGATTGTCGGCAAGGACGGCGAACGCCCCGATGGTGTAGAGAATCCCCATCGTCGGCACGATTGCCGTGGCCACCCGAGCTATGCGCTTGATGCCGCCGATTATCACGAGGCCAAGCAGGCTGGCCAGTACCAGACCGCTCACCCACTCGGGAATATCGAACGAGGCCTTAAGGCCTTCGGCCATGTTGTTGCTCTGTGGCATATTGCCCGAGCCGATGGTGCTCAGAACCGTGGCGGCGGCGAAGAACACCGCCAGCCACTTGAAGTTCACTCGCCGGAGAATGCCCGCGGCACCGTCGAACCGGCGGCGCTCGAGCAAAGCGGCCAGCGGCGCGGCCGACAGGCCACGCTCCATGTAGTACATCGGGCCGCCGGCGATCTCGCCGTGGTCGTCCTTGACCCGGTACTTGTGGGAGATCGTGACCTCGACGAACTTGGTCGTCATGCCGACGAAGGCCGTCGCCCACATCCAGAACAACGCCGCCGGGCCACCCAGGAACAGGGCGAAAGCCACGCCACCGACGTTCCCCGTGCCAACCGTTCCAGAGAGTGCCGTGGAGAGCGCTTGCAGGTGTGTCGTGTCGCCCTCCGCGTCGGGCGGGGTGTGGCGTCCCGTCAGCACCCCCCAGGCACGCTTGAAGTAGCGGATCTGCGGGAAGCCCAGGTACAGGGTGAAGAACAAGCCGACCCCGAGAAGCACCCACGGGAAATAGAAGGCGCTGCCCAGTACGCCGTCGAGGGCGTTCAGGAAGTTCTCGATGGACCTCGTGGTCGCGTCGACCAAGGCCTCCCACGGCATGTCAGTCCCCGAACAGAGCGTCGCGCATCACGGCGTGCAGCTCGTGCTGGTCCATGACGCCACGGACACCCTCGGCGCCCGGTCCCCGAGCGTAGGCCGGCACGTCCTCTCCCGAGTGGGTCTCCGCCAGCATGGGGTGGGTGGCGCGTTGCCGGTAGTTCGGGTCGGTGGGTGGGAGTTCGGTCTCCGGACGCCGGGCGCCCGGACCGTTGGCGTAGCCCAGGGTCGTGTACGGGACACCCTCCATGTCCTTCTGCGGCTCGCCGTCGGCGGCGGCGGCGTATCCAAGGATCGGATTGCCCCGCGCCGGGTACCCGGAAATCGTCAGGGTGTGGCTGTGGTCGGCGGTGACGAGAATCAACGTGTTCCCGGCATCGGTTGCAGCCGCCGCGACACCGACCGCGTCGGCGAAGGCGATCGCGTCAACGAGCGCGCGGTAGGCGTTGCCCGCGTGGTGGGCGTGGTCGATCCGGCCCCCTTCGACGACGAGGAAGTAGCCGGGATCTCCTTCGAGCATCGAGATGGCGTAGCGCGTCATCTCGGCGAGGCTGGGTTCGCCGCCGGTGTCCTCCGCCCGGTCGGCCTCGAACTCCATGTGCGAGGCCTCGAAAAGCCCCAGGAGCTGACCGCCTTCGGGCATCTCGCCGAGGGCGTCGAAGCCTGCGCGGTCATGGACGAAGCGGCGGCCAGCGGCAACGGCAAGCCATTCCTCAACGAGGTTGCGTCCATCCCGTCGGCGCCCCGTGGTCTCGGGCTCTTCCGGGTCGGGCGCGGTGGTCGGCAGGAACATGGCCCTACCGCCGCCGAGGACCAGATCCACGCCGTCGCCGTACGGGAACTCGATCAACTGCCGGGCGATGTCCACACACTTGCCCTGGGCCGCCTCGGGCAGGGTACCCGGCAATTCCCAGCCACGGTCGGCCGAGTGCGCGTAGGCGGCGGCTGGCGTCGCATGGGTGATTCGCGCCGTGGACACCAACCCGGTGCGGTAGCCGCGCTCCTCGGCTTCTTCGAGCAGCGTCGTCAGTTCGTGCTCCAACCCCGCTTCGCAGTCGCCCCGCGGAGCCTCGGGACCGATACTCAACACCCCCGCACGGGTCCTGTGTCCCGTCACGAGTGCCGTCATTGTTCCTGCGGAATCAGATACTTGAGCATCGGTATTGTAGGTCTTTATCAAGGCGACGTTGGGGAAGTGCTCGAACGACAGGAGGTGCTCCTCCCCGGCAAGCCCCTGGTTCTGACCATCCAGTATGCGTGCCGCGGTCACCGTCGAGACCCCCATCCCGTCGCCGACGAAGAGCACGACATTGCGTGGCTCGCCCTCCTCCGCCACGGCTCCGCCGGCGACCGCCAGACCCAGCAAGGTGGCCACCAACCCTGTCGCTCCACACCAATACGCTCGCATCGACTACGCTCCTTCGTTGTTCCGCTAGAGATTTCACGCCGCGAACCTCCGCACGACCGCTTGGCGGTCGCGTTGTCATCTAGCCGCTTCCCTCATCGTCACGAATTCCTCGGCTGCCGTGGGATGGATGCCGATGGTCGAGTCGAAATCGGCCTTCGTGGCACCCGCCTTGATGGCGACGCTCAGTCCCTGGATGATCTCGCCGGCTTCGGGACCGCACATGTGGGCCGCCACCACGCGGTCGTCCTCCGCATTGACGAGGAGCTTCATCAAGGTCCGTTCGCTGCGCCCGGAGACCGTGTGCTTCATCGGCTTGAAGCTCGACTCGTAGACGGCGAGCTCCGGGTAGAGCTCCCGGGCCCGCTCCTCCGTCGGTCCGACGGTACCGATGTTCGGCTGGCAGAAGATCGCCGTCGGCACGTTGTCGTAGTCCACGCAACGGGTTTCGTCGGCAAACAGGTTGTGGGCGACGCACGTTCCCTCGGCGATGGCCACCGGAGTCAACTGAAGCCGGTCGATCACGTCGCCGACGGCGTAGATATGGCGTACATTGGTGCGGTAGCCATGATCGACCGGAATCGCCCCGTTGGGCGCGACTTCCACACCCGCGGCATCGAGCTCCAAGTTCGCACTGGCGGGAGCACGTCCCGTCGCCGCCATGACCAGGTCGACGTCGAGGCTCGCGGCATCGTCGAACCGGCAGCGCAGACCGCCTCGGACGCTCTCGACGGACTCGACCCGGGTCATGAGGCGGACGGAGACCCCCTTGGCCGCCATCTCCTCGAGGACGAAGCGACGGATGCCGGCATCGAAGCCGCGCAGAAACAACTCGCCGCGATAGGCCAGGGTCACCTCGGCACCGAGGCCCGCGAAGATGCCGGCGAACTCCACCGCTATATAGCCTCCGCCAATGATTAGTGCCCGCCGGGGAAACTCCGGCAGGTAAAAGGCCTCATTGGAGGTGATTGCCAGGTCGCTACCCGGGAACGTCGGTACGACGGGCCAACTACCGGTGGCGATCAGGATGTTGCGGGCCGTCACCGTGGCATGCCCCACGCGGATCGAGTGCGGGCCGGTCAGGACCGCCCGTTCGGCCAGGATTTCGACGCCCGCATCCGTCAACAGCCCGTTGTAGACGCCGTTCAGGCGCTCGATCTCGCGGGTCTTGTTATCCCGCAGCGTAGGCCAGTGGAACTCGGCGTCGCCGGTCTCCCAGCCGTAGGCCGTGGCATCCTCGAAGTCCTCCACGAAGTGGGCGCCGTACACGAATAGCTTCTTGGGGACGCAGCCGACGTTGACGCAGGTGCCCCCGAGATAGCGTTCCTCGGCTACCGCGACCTTGGCGCCGAGCGAGGCCGACACGCGCGCCGCGCGCACGCCCCCGGAACCCGCGCCGATCACGAAAAGGTCGTAGTCGTAGTTGTCCATCGGCCCGCAGTCAGCTCCGAGAGGCGAAGAGCCTAAAGACATGGGTAGCGTCATGCAAAGGTGGGTGATCCGGGATGTTGGAGTCCCGGGAACGTTGCAGTACACTCCTCCGACCGACAGGCACCTTAGCTAGGGGAGCCGGAGAAGCGGATGCGCAAACACATTCGACCGGAGTCCGAAGAGAACAAGATCAACCTGACGCCGATGCTCGACGTCGTGTTCATCATGCTCATCTTCTTCATCGTCACGGCGACGTTCGTCAAGGAGATCGGCCTCGACGTGAACCGGCCGGAGGACGACAAACCGCAGACCGTCGATCCAGACAAGAAGAGCATCATCGTTAGGGTCACCAACCGCGACCGCGTCATCATCGCGGGGCGTGACGTGGACATCCGGTCGGTGAGAGCGAACATCGAACGCTTGCACGCGGAGAATCCCGAAGCGCCGGTCATCATCCAGCCGCATCCCGAATCCAGGACCGACACGATGATCCAGATCATGGACTCGGCGCGCCAAGCCGGGGTCTACAACGTGTCGCTGGCCGCGAGCGCTTGACCTCGTCCCTACCCGTCCCTTGAGGGAAGTCGATCTCCGTTCCGACACGGTAACCCGACCGTCCGCGCCCATGCGCGCCGCCATGGCGGACGCCGAGGTGGGCGACGACGTCTACGGCGAGGACCCCACCACCAAACGCCTTGAGAAGAGTTGCGCCGAACGGTTGGGACTCGAGGCTGGCCTGTTCGTTGCCAGCGGCACCCAATCGAACCTGGCGGCGCTGCTCACCCACTGCGGTCGGGGAGACGAGTACATCGCGGGGCAGGACGCCCACACCTACCGGTTCGAAGGCGGCGGCGGCGCGGCGTTCGGGGGTATCCAGCCACAACCCCTGCCCTTCCAGCCGGACGGCACGCTGGACCTCGACGACGTGGAAGCCGCCGTCAAACCGGACGACTACCACTTCGCGAAGACGCGGCTCCTGTGCCTGGAAAACACCCAGGGTGGGCGCCCCATCGGACCTGGCTACTTCGACCGCGCCAAGGCCCTGGCGAATCGGTACGGTCTACGCCTCCATCTCGACGGTGCCCGGCTGTTCAACGCGGCAGTCGCTCTCGCGATCGACGTGGACGGCATCACCCGCTATTGCGACTCGGTCTCGGTGTGCCTGTCCAAGGGCCTTGGCGCACCGGTTGGATCGGTCCTCTGTGGCGACTCGGACTTCATCGTCGCGGCGAGACGCTGGCGAAAGGTCCTCGGTGGCGGCATGCGCCAGTGCGGTATTCTTGCCGCGGCCGGCCTATACGCACTTGAGCACAACGTCGAACGCCTTGCCGACGACCATCGCAGGGCGCGCGAACTGGCCGACGGGTTGCGCGCCGCCGGCATCGCTGCGGACCAACGCACGAACATGGTCTACGTCGACGGGATCGAATCGGCGCGAATGCGCGCCCACATGGCGACCGGCGGAGTCCGCGTCTCCGGCCCGCGGTGGGTGGTTCACCTGGACATTGACGATGGCGACCTCCGCCACATCGTCGACACCGCCGCAGGCCTATCCGGATGAGCCGCGGGTGTGCTTTCCTCGTCGAGACCGACGAGGTATGACCAGCCAGTCGAGCTATCCCCCAATACCGACCACGAGCCCGGCGATGGTTCCGGTCAGGCAGGCCACGAGGGTGCCCGACAGTACGGCCCGCGGCCCGAGACGGAGCAACTCGCTGCGCCGGTCCGGCACCAGGATGCTGATGCCGCCGATCAGGATCCCCAGGCTGCCGAAGTTGGCGAATCCGCACAGCGCGTAGGTGAGAATCACCCGGGTCTCGGCCGAGAGCGCGTCGCCGGCTTGCGCGAACTGCAGATACGCGATCAACTCGTTGAGCACGACCTTGGTGCCGAGCAGCGTGCCCGCCTCGGTGGCTTCCGCCCACGGCACTCCCATCAGCCACGCCACCGGCGCGAACGCCCAGCCGAGAATGCGTTCGAGCTTGAGCGGTGCGTCGAACACCTCCACCGCACCGAGCATGAGATTGACCAGCGCCACCAGGGAGACCAGCACGATCACCATCGAGGCGACGTTGGCGACCAGGCGCAGCCCGTCCATGGTGCCCCGGGAAACGGCGTCCATGACGCTGTCGTAGCGCAAGGTATCAGCGAGGTCGCCGACGGCTGCATCGGCCTGTTCGGGAACCATGATGCGGGCGATGATCACCGCACCGATGACGTTCACCACCGAAGCGATGAGGACGTGGCCCAGGGCACCGTCGATCACCGGCCCGAGGACGTTGGCGTACACCACCATGATCGATCCGGCGACGGTGGACATGCCGCAGGTGATCACGACGAAGAACTCCGAGCGGGACAGGCTCTTCAGGTAGGCGCGGATGACCAGCGGCGACTCCACCAGGCCGAGAAACACGCTGGAGGCGGCCGCGACGCCGACGGCGCCACCAAGCCC
Organism: Pseudomonadales bacterium; assembly: GCA_021295875.1. Classification (GTDB taxonomy): domain Bacteria; phylum Pseudomonadota; class Gammaproteobacteria; order Pseudomonadales; family Azotimanducaceae; genus VXYL01. Next base: position 21,043 of record JAGWBN010000004.1, on the reverse strand, counting down.
CAGGGTCTTCTTCAATGTCCAGGCGAAGCCCCGGATCAACAGCGGAAGGATCCGCCAGTACCAAAGCACGGCGACGAGGACGCTGAAGACGAGGATCTGCGGCAGCACGCGGAACGCGAAGATGACCAGCGGTGGGCCTTGACCCTCGGCGTACTCGAACGGGATCTCGTCGCCACCGAGAAATCCAAAGATCAACGTCGTCCCCGCCATGGTCGCCGTCTCCATCGCGTGGACGAAGTGGTTCAGCATCAGGAGGCCATCCTTGACCACCGGCACCCGGAGAAGCAGCCACGCCAGCGCGATCTGGATCCCGATGCCGACCGCAACCTGCAGGAAACGGACCTCGCGGCGGCGTTCGCCTAGAAGCCAGGCGATGCCCAACAGTACGAAAATGCCTAGAACGCCCTGCACCGTCACCTCCCCCGATACCGCCAGCAACATTGCGGGAACGTCCGCAGGCTGCTAAACGGACGGAGTTTACTCGACGGGACACCCACCATTACGCCAGTCCGACCCAAGCGGATCCTGCTCACCGGCACGCTCGCCATTGACTACATGGGCTCGTACCCCGGTATTTTCACAGGGCTACCCCGGCATCGAGGCATCAATCTCGCCATCCAACTCGGGCGAATCGAGAGGCACTTCGGCGGCTGCGCCATGAACATCGCCTATACGCTGAAGCTCCTCGGCGATGCCCCGGTTCCCTACGTTCACGTCGGCCGCGACTTCGACAGCGATTACACCGCCCACCTGGCCGCTGTGGGCCTGGACACGTCGGGTGTTCAAGTCACGGATTCGCCCCACTCCGCCCACGCGTTCATCTTCACCGACCGCGAGCAGAACCAGTTGACCGGCTTCTTCGGCGGGCCAGCCGTCGGCCCGGACTTCGAGGAACGTATCGGACGCTTCGCCCGTGGCTTCGACTATGCCGTCCTCGCTCCCGACGTCCCGGAGCACATGATTCCCGCCGCGCGGGCCCTGCGCCGGGTGGGTGTCCCCTTTCTGACGGATCCCGGCCAGAACCTCACCGACTTCGAGGCTTCCGACGCCAAGGAGTTGACCGAACTCTCCGAGGCGGTGGTCGTCAACGAGTTCGAGTACGAGACGCTGCGCAAGCTCGCGTCCGAAGCGCTCGACGCGGTCGACCTCGTCATCGTCACCGAGGGCGAACGCGGTACCCGGTGGCGCAGCCGGTCCGAAGGCGACGGCCGCGAACCCGCCGTGGAGGCACGGATTGTCGATCCCACCGGCTGCGGCGATGCGTTCCGCGGTGGCTACGTGCACGCCCGCCTAAGGGGTGCCGCCATCGCCGATGCGGTTCGCGCCGGGGGCGTGACCGCCGCCCTCGCCCTGGAGGCCAACGGCACCCAGGCCCACCGCTGCGACGCCTTTGCCACTCGCTACCGAAACGCATGGGGCACCCACCCGGCGTGGTTGGGGTCCCCCTAACGAGGGGACACCCACCCTGCATCGGACGCTCCCCCGAGCATGGGACACCCACCCCCCGTCGGTCGCGAAGGGGCACCCACTAGGCAACGGTCGCACGGGGACACCCACCGTGGCGGCAGCCGTGCATCCTGAACGCCGCCCAGGCTTGGACGAACATGCCCGCATGCCCGGTTGCATCATCCTTCTGAACGGCTCTTCCAGCCCCGGCCGGTTTCCCGGCACCGCCGCCGGCCACTTCGACCGGGTGTACGACGGCTGCTGCTACGATGTCGAGATCGATACTGCGAAATCCACGCTGCGGGAATGCGCCGAGGCGGTCATGGCCACCGTTGCCGAGCCGCCCTCGCCCACGGCATTCGAGCAACGACGTGCAGCAATCGGGGAAGGGTGAAGTGTCCGAGACAGAAGCGGGGCGATCCGACGACGAGGGTGCCGCGCTGTTCGCCCCGACCCCGGATGGACCGTCGTCGACGCGCCGGCGCGGGCCATGCCGGGGGCGTTGCAGACGATCAGTGCGTTTCCCGAGCGGTAGCGCCACGATCCTGGCGGCCGCGACCCTCTGCGCGGGGGTCGCGGCCGCTCCGCGCGAGTTCTCCGACCCGCTCCGCTCCGGGGGCGCCGGCCCCGTCATGGTCGAGATCACGGTCGTCGAGCCGTTCGAGATGGGCTGGTTCCACGCCGATACCGACCACCACTACTCCAGCGACGGAGCCCCAAGGGACACCCACCCAGCGTTTTAAGCGCTTGGCGACGGAGCCCCAAGGGACACCCACCCAGCGTTTTAAGCGCTTGGTACCGCCACGGGCGTCGTAGGCGTTGTCCTGAACGTAGGCCGTGCTTGAACTAACATGTCCGCATGCCGCCGGGCCGCATCATCCTTCTGAACGGCGCTTCCAGTGCCGGCAAGACCACCACCGCGCTGGCGATTCAGCGTTTGGGTCGCGAACCCGTGCAGCTCATCGCCCTCGACCAGTTCCGCGACGGCATGAGCGGGCGTTACCGCGGCATGAATTCCGTGGCCGGCGAGCCAGGCGCGCGGGGCCTCAACGTCGTGCCCAACGGGGCCGTCACGGAGCTTCATTTCGGCGACATCGGCCGGCAGACCCTGAGGGGCATGCGCCGCGCCGCCGCGGCGTTCGCTGCCACCGGCATCGACGTGGTCATCGACGACCTGCTGCTGGAAGCGGACTTCCTGCACGACTACCTGGACGTCTTCCGCGACTTCGCGGTGACGTTCGTCGGTGTTCGCTGCGATCTCGACACGGTGAACGCCAGAGAGACGTTGCGCCCCGGCCGGTTTCCCGGCACCGCCGCCGGCCACTTCGACCGGGTGCACGACGGCTGCTGCTACGATGTCGAGATCGATACCGCGAAATCAACGCCGCGGGAATGCGCCGAGGCGGTCATGGCCATCGTTGCCGAGCCGCCCTCGCCCACGGCATTCGAGCAACTGCGTGCAGCGATCGGGGAAGGGTGAAATGTCCGAGACAGAGGCGGGTCATGCCGACGACGATCTGGAGCGCTTCCGCGCCATGGTCGCGGCAGCCAACCGCATCGTGTTCTTCACGGGTGCCGGTATCAGCACCGAGTCGGGCATCCCCGATTTCCGCAGTCCCGGCACGGGGATCTGGAACAAGATCAAGCCCATCGAGTTCCAGGACTTCCTCGCCTCCGACGAACGCCGCCAGGAGTCCTGGCGGCGGCGCTTTGGCAACGACGGCAACCAGTGGACGGACGCCAAACCCAATCTTGGCCATCGTGCCGTCGCCAAGCTGATTGGCGACGGGCTGGCCACGGCGGTCATCACCCAGAACGTCGACAACCTGCACCAGGACTCCGGCGTCGCCGACGACCAGGTCATCGAACTCCACGGCAACACCCGCTACGCCAAGTGCCTCGATTGCGAAACCCGCTACGAGTTGGCCGATCTCAAACGCCAGTTCGAGACCCTCGGGCGCGTGGAGCCCTGTTCGCGATGCGGCGGAATCGTCAAGACCGCAACGATCTCGTTCGGCCAGCCCATGCCCCAGGAGGCAATGGCGCGGGCCCAGCAGGAGACCAACACCTGCGACCTGTTCATCGTCCTGGGTTCGTCACTCGTGGTCTACCCGGCGGCAGGCTTTCCAGAGTACGCCAAGCGGCTCGGCGCGGGTCTCGTGATCGTCAACCGGCAACCGACGCCGCTCGACGGTCTCGCCGATCTGGCACTTCACCGCGAGATCGGCACCACCATGGGCTACGTCGTCGGCGTCAATTAGGCAACGCGAGCGCCACGTACCCGGCTACCACCCGGCAATGGGCCATGCCGCGCGCGTCAACGGGTGGCGAGCAGCAGCCGGTCGGCGAAGCGCTCGATGTCCCGCAGCTTGTTGCAGGTGTCGACGCGGAAGCAGTACGGCGCGTAGCGGTGCATCACGGAGTCCCCTTCCCGCCACTGGTCGCGCGTCTCGGGGTTCAGCCAGAAGGTCTGCTTGGCCCGTCGCGCCAACTCCTCGAAGATGTCCGTACGCGGGTCGTAGTAGTTGCTGCGGGCGTCGCCGAGAACGATCAGCGTCGCGTGCGGATTCAGGTCGGTGGCGCACTGCTCGCGGAAGTCGAAGAACGCACGCGCGTAGTCGGTGTTGCCCTTGCCCCAGGTGAACAACGCCTCCTCGATGGCCTCTTCCGACGCCTTGCCGCGCATGATGTCCGTGATTTCGCCCAATCGGCTGGAGAACGCGAAGGCCCGCACATTCGGCAGAACGTCGGTCAGCTCGTAGAGGAACAGCAACAGGAACCGCGCCACCCGCGCCACCGAGCTGCTCACATCGCAGAGCACGAACACGCTACCCTGTTCGCGCTTCTGGCGGCGCCACTTGAGATCGAACAGCGCCCCGTCGTAGGCGATGTTGCGGCGTAGCGTCCGCTTGACGTCCAGCATCCCCCGGCTCGCGCGTTTTCTCTTGCGGCGGTGCTCCTTGGCGAGCTTCTCGGCCAGTTGCTCGACGACGCGACGCACGTCCCGATGGTACGCGGGTGGAAGTTGGTCCAGGTTCGACTTGAGCGCCGCGTCCAGAAGCGCGCGTTTGCCGGAGGCGTCGACGTGCAACCGGTACTGCGCATCAACGTAGTCGCGAATCGCGCGGTGGAAGTACTGGCGCAGGTAGCGCAGCCGCGCCAGGCTCGCGCGCTCGGTTGCTCCATCCCCACTGCCATCTCCACCGCCAGCCACGTAGGCGTCGAGCTCGTCAATGCCAAGGGCCTGGGCAATCTTGCGGGAATAAACCGATTTTTCTCTCAAACTACTGATTCTGTGTATTTCTAGGGCCTCTCCTATCTGCTGGACTCGCAGCGCGAGGCGGTCTCGGTCGTCATCGAGGACATTCGCCACCGCTTCCACGAGTCCGGCCGGCAGCTCGCCGCGCAGCTCGTCAACGACGCCTTCTCGGTCCACGCCCCGCAGGAACGACCGTTGCGCGGGCTCCCGAAAGGCGAGTTGGAAGAAACGCTCGAAGGTGTCGTCGAACCGCGCCTTGTCATCACGTGACTTCGCCACGGTGAGCGCAAGTGCATCCTTCAACAGGTCCTTGTCGGCGATGCCCACCCGCGACACCACGTCGAAGGCATCGAGGGTTTCCGCAGGCGAGACGCGCACGTCGGCGTTCCTGAGGGCCGCGACGAAGCGGGCGAAGGTCACCTCCACGAATCGGTGCCCTCGACGCCCCTTCGGATGGAGCGTCGCCGAAAGAGCGTTCTCGAACGCCTCCCGAGTACGGTCAGGCGGCTTCGTCCATGTCGAGGGGACGCTCGAGCGCCCGCCAATCGATGTCGCCGTCGGTGGAGAGATTCTCGAAGTCGAGCACGCCCATCTCCTCGAACTTGGGCCGGACGCGATCCGTCAGCAGGCCGATGCGCTTCAGATTGGGGATCACCCGGGCGTAGAGCATGTTGAGGAAGTCCGCGTTCAAACCCCGGTCCACCAGCGCCTGGCGGCTCTCCTCCACGTTCCAGCCGAAATAGCGGAAGACGTCGTTGCGGATCAGCCGGTCGCGGCTGACGATGCACGCCTGGTAGGCGAACTCCGCCCGGTCCTCGCGCTCCTCATCGGACAGCGTCGCGACGAACTCCTCCAGGTAGTTGACGCCGAAGGTGACATGGCGGGCCTCGTCGCGGATGACGAGGTAGAGAAGCTCCTTTAGCACCGGATCGTAGGTCTCGTTGCGCGAAACATGGAACGCGGCCAGGGCGAGGCCCTCGAGGATGATCTGCATGCCGATGAACTTCAGGTCCCAGCGTTGGTCGGTGAGGATCTTGTCGAGTAAATCCTTGAGGCCCTGGGTGACGGGATAGGAGAAGCCGGTCTTGGTCTGCAGGTAGCGGTTGAACACCTCGACGTGGCGCGCTTCGTCGAAGGTCTGCGACGCGGCGTAGAGCTTGGCGTTGAAGCTCGGCGCACACGATGCCAGTTGCGACGCGACGAGCAGCGCGCCCTGCTCGCCGTGCAGGAACTGGGACAGCGACCAGGCGTTCTCATGGGTCACGAACTTGACCTTGTCCGCGAGCGTCAGCGCGTCGAACGGCGCGTAGCCGATCCACGGGTTGCCGTCGATCATCTCTTCCTGCTTTTCGACGGTCATGGGGTCCCGTTCGTGGACATCGGGGTTCTGCGACCAGTTGATGTCGGTGGAGCCGTTCCAGTTCAGCTCCTTGCCGAGTTCGTAGAGCTTCCGGATGCGGTTGTCCGCGACCCGGTAGTCCCAGTTGTACGAGCCATCGAGCGGCGTGCGGAAGATCTCCGCGATGTGCACGGCGTCGCTCTCGCTGAGGTCGATCTCGGGGTCGAAACTCTTGAGCTGCCGTGGCGCGTTGTCCACGTAGTCGATTTCCATTTGCTCGCTCTCCTTGGGAGGCGTAAGCCGAAAGCGCGATCTTACAGGGAATCGCTTCCCGTCGCGCTCATCCGACCGCCGTTTTCGCTGGTATTCTCGGCCTTTTTCCAGGCCCTTGGCGCGCGCCGTTGTGGACGATGCCACCCGAGTCGAGACCGCCCTGCGGACCCTCAAGCCCGACTGGGCCGGCAGACCTGTCTTGCATCTCGACTACCTGCCGGGCGGCTACACCAACCGCAACTATCGAATAGAGATCGGCGGCGGCGTCTATGCCCTGCGGGTGGTCGAACGCTCGGTGCCCGCCACGTACGAGCCGAGTTCGGACCACCGCGAATCCCAGATCACCGAAGGACGGTATCTGCGGATCGCCGCCGCGCCCGACGTGGTCGCCCACGATTTCGATACCGGCCACCTTCTGACGCGGTGGATCGTTGGTTCGGTTCTCGCCCAGGCACAACCCACGCCACAGGAGGCCGGGGCGTACCTCGCCGCACTGCACGGCCAGATTCCCATGGGAGTTCGCCGCTACGACTACCGGCACGAAGTCGCCACCATGTTCGGTCGGGCCAAACAGGTCGATCCCCTGGTCGCCGAGCGCTTCGAGGACCTCCAGTGGGCACCAACCGTCCGCTGCGGCTGCCACAACGACCTGAACCCCTGGAACATCATCCGCACGGCATCTGCCGAGAAGCCCGCAGAGCACTTCCGCACGCTCGACTGGGAGACGGCCGGTGACAACGATCCGCTGTTCGATCTCGTGGGCCTCTGCCTCGGTCTCGACTGGGACGAGGCGGCGGCGCTCGCCTGCCTGGGCTCCTACCAGGCCCACGGGGGCACGGTCGAAGCCGATGTCCAACGCCTCCGGGACACCACGCGGGCGTTCCTGATTCGGGAATACGCCTGGGCCGTGGCGCAGATCGCCATCGGCAACGACGGGGATGCCATCCGGGAGCAGGCCCGGTCCACCCGCGCCGCGCTGGTGGGCGGTGAACAAGCGCGTTGAGGCGTTACAATGGCGTTCATGGCAAAACTGATCGCCATCGTCGAAGACGACCCGGACCAGCGGGCCAACTACGCCGACGCCATCGTCTCCAAGGGGCATGAAGTCAGCGCCTATGCGACGCGTCAGGAGGCCCTCGAGGGATTCGACGCGCGCATGCCCGATCTTGCGGTGCTGGACATCATCCTCGGAGAAGAGGTGGACGCGGGGTTCGAACTCTGCCGCGACCTGCTCGGCCGCGACCCCAATCTGCCGGTGATCTTCCTCACCGAGCGGATAAACGAGATCGACAAGATATCGGGGCTCCGGCTGGGTGCCTGGGACTACCTCCCGAAGCCGATCTCGCTGGACTATCTGGCCGAGCGGATCTCCTCGCTACTGCGCATCAACGAGGTTCGCACCAACACCAATACCCAGAGTGGCAATGCCAAGCATGTGGGCGACCTCACGCTGGACCAGGACGCGCTCCTCGTGTCGTGGCGGGGTGAGCGCATCGACCTGTCCGCGACCGAATTCCGCATGCTCGCCAAGCTGGTTCGCGCCCCAGGGCACGCCGTCAGCTACGAGACGTTGATGAATGCCACCATGCAGTCGCTGGTGACGAACAACACGATCAACACGCATATGCGCAACATCCGCAAGAAGTTCGAGAAGGTCGACGCCGACTTCGCCTGCATCAAGAGCGAATACGGGTTCGGCTATCGCTGGGCCGCGTAGCGGCGGGTACGCCATGGCGGAGTCGGGCCCGAACGGCGCTCGCGAACGTCCAGCGGACGGTGTTCCCTCGGCTGCCCGTCGGGCACAGCAGGGCGCCAGCTCGGCATCGCGGCTTGCCTCCCAGGTCATCCGCGACCAGGTCTCGAAGGTCCGCGGCGCACGCCTCGTCACCAAGCTGATGCTGGTGGGGCTGCCGCTGGCGCTGCTCTTCGTGCCGTGGTTCTCGTTCCTGCTGCTCGACCAGATCGAGACGATCTCGGTACAGATGCAGTCGAACCACCAGCAGCTGATCGCCGACAGCATCGCCATCAACTTCAACGGCAGGGACGACCTGTTCGAGGACCTGCCGCTCGATCCCAGCGACTCCGATCTCGTTGCGACCCCGATCCCGTCACCCGTCCGGCTGGACGCGTCGGCATTGGATTGGGGCGAAGATGCACTTCGACCGCGGCGTTTCGGTCCCCCCGGGGACGGCTCCTTCGAACTCGACCTCGGTACCCGGCGGGAGGAGCTCGACGAACTGGGCGATCATCTCATGCTGTACGCCTATCTCGACATCACCGACGACGCCCGGGTGTACCGCAACCCGGACTTTCGCCGTCTCGACAACGCCGACCACCTGCGCATCAGTTTCCTCGAGGCCGATGGCGATCCGGGGCGTATCGCGGTGACGCTATACCCGTCGGGTGACACCACTGCGTATCGCATGGATCCCGACTGGACGTTCGCCGAGGAAGGCGGCCTGCCGGAGAAGGACGTGCGCGGCCGGGTGCGGGAGACGGACTCCGGGTACGCGCTGGAACTGCGCATCCCGTTCGAACTCGTCGGATCCCACCGCTCCGGCCGCAGCGCGGCACGAAGCGGCTTCGCGCTGTCCTTCGTGGACGTGGACGATCCCGTGACGAGGGCCATCCGCACCGTCACCGAGACGCGACCGGACTCCGATGACGGGTCGCACCTCGTCGTCCACCGTTCGCCCGACGTGCTGAACATTCTCGAAGGCCTGGGCTTTTCGGGCATGCGGATCCGCATCATCGACGCCCATGAGCACGTGCGCGCGGATGTCGGCGGATACCGCACCGAGGACCAACCGCGGCAGGCATTGTCAGCCAACGAAACCGGTTGGTTCGCGTCGGCACGGCGCGGACTGACCACCGCTTGGGACGGCACGCGACGCTGGCTTGCCACGCGCGCCGACGGCGGATCCTCGGACGCGGAGGGGACCGGCTCAAGCCGCGGGCAGGTCGAACACCGCATCATCGAGTCCGCCCTGGCTGGCGATCCCCTGGCGTTGCGGCTCCGCGAGGATGACGTGGAGACCATCGTCGCGGGTCACCCGATCATCTCGGAGGGGGACGCCGTGATCGGTGCCGTGGTCGTCGAACAGAACATCGACGACATCCAGATTTTCCAGCGCCAGGCCATCGACAATCTCGCCTTGGTGTCGGTCGCGAGCTTCATCGCGGTGCTGTTCTGCCTGGTGCTGTTCGCCGGCCGCCTGACCTGGAGAATCCGCAGCCTGCGCCGGGAAGTCACCTCGGCGATCGACGAGTACGGTCGACTGCAGACCAGTTCCTTGACCACGGGCATGACCAGCGGCGACGAGATCGGCGACCTCGCCCGCGGCGTCTCGAACATGCTGGCTCGCCTGGAGCAGCACACCGACTTTCTGCAGAAAATGCCGAGGACCCTGCGGCACGAGATCAACAACCCGTTGAACACGCTGATCACCTCACTCGACCAGCTTGCCCAGGAAGACGATGAAGTCCGCCGCAGCAGGTATCTCGAGAGCGCCCGCCGCGGGGTGTTGCGAATCGGTGCCATCGTGCAGAACCTCGCCGACGCCGCCAACCTCGAGGAGTCGCTGGCGTCCGAGGACATGGAAGTCATCGACATTCGCGCGTTGCTGGAGGCCTACGTGGCGAACTGCAGGACCACCCACGACGGTCAGCAGTTCGACTTCCGCTCGCTGCCGGGCCCGATCCACGCCAAGGTCGCCGACTACCGGATCGAGCAACTGCTCGACAAGCTGATCGACAACGCCGTCGACTTCCACCGGTCCAACACACCCATCCGGGTGCAGCTCGACGTGCGCCGGGACTGGCTGCAGATCACCGTCGCGAACCGCGGGCCGATGCTTCCCCCGGACGCCACGGGCTCGCTGTTCGAATCCATGGTTTCCCGACGCGCGCGGGAGAGCAAGCTGCACTTTGGCCTAGGCCTATACGTCGTGCGGGTCATCGCCGAACAGCACCGCGGCACGGTTTGGGCCATGAACCTCGACGACGGCTCCGGGGTCGCGTTCATGGTCCGCCTGCCGCTGGCGAGCGCCCAGTCGGGGGTGATCGCCGAGGATGCCACCGCCGCCGGCTAGACGACTCAGCCCAGAGCTGCGAGCGAACAAGACGGGTGTCAAGGTACCAAGCGGAAGCGTCCGTCCAACCCCAGTTCACCATCCCAGGCGACCTCTTCCCGCTCCACGAGATACTCGATGGCCGCAAGGACGCTGCGGGCCGCCGCGGCATGGAGATGAAGGGGCACGTCGTCGTACATCGACCGCACCATGTCGCCGATTCGCCCAACGCCGTTGGCCAGGCAGTTTCGGATCTGGTCTTCACGTTCGCCACGGTGGTCGATGAACGTGCGCACATGGGTCTTCGGGTCGGTGATCGGCGGTCCGTGGGTCGGCCAGTAGATGCCGTCGTCGCGATCCAGGAGCAATCGCAGACTCGCCATGTAGCTTCCCATGTGGCCGTCGGGAGGCGAGATCACGCTGGTCGACCAGCCCATGACGTGGTCGCCGGAGAACAACGCGCGTTCGGCACCGAATGCATAGCAGATGTGGTTGGAGGTGTGCCCCGGCGTGTGCACACAGGCCACCGACCAGCCGGCACCTTCCACGACGTCGCCGTCGCGGATGGTCACGTCGGGGGCGAAGTCCATGTCTCCGCCCTCCTCCACCTGGACGCCGTCCGCGATCCGATCGCCGCCGTGCGGGCCGTAACCGTAGGTTCGGGCGTCGGTGTGCTCGCGGAGCAACGCGCACCCCGGCGAGTGATCCATGTGGGTGTGGGTGACCAGCAGGTGGGTGATGGTCTCACCCGCCGTCGCTCCCAGAATGGCGGCGATGTGGGCCGGGTCGGCCGGACCCGGATCCACGACCGCGACCTCGCCGTGACCGAGGATGTAGGTTCCCGTTCCGTGGAACGTGAATGGGCTCGGATTGTTGGCGATGACCCGCCGGACCCCGGGAGACACCTGTTGGACCTCGCCGTAGTCGAAGGCGAGGTCGCGGACGAAAGGAATGCTGACCAAGAGGTGGCCTCGAAACGTGCAACGACGGCGATGTTAACCCGTGCGGAACGCTGCATCCGTGTGCTCTTTCGTCGCGAATTCGCCCCGACCGAGATCGGCGACGGCAGATCGCGTGAACGCGCGCGATGCGCCCTACGAGTCCCCCTCGCCAGCGGACTCATTCACGGCCGTAGATTGGGCGCGCTGGAGATCGTCCAACCAACGCTGGCGACGCTCCTGCCAGCGACGGCTTCCCGGCGTCACCGTGAGCGCCAGATCCAGGTATTGCAGGCCCTCTTCGGTCATACCCGCGCTGTAGGCGTGAGTGGCGACACGGGCCAGCCTCGCCCCGGCCATGGACATCAGGCGGTTGGCATCGGCGTTGTCGGGATCGAGTCGCAGCACTTCGCGCAACCGGGCCACGGCGTTCTCCTCCGGTGCCGGTCCGGTGATGAAGCCCTCCTCGTAGAGGGACTCCGCCTCGCGGACCAACGCGCCGACGGCTTGGATTCGGGCCAGTTCCGTGTCGTAGCGCGCGTTCAGTTCATCCACGGGTTGGTCGCCGATTCCCGAAGCCGCCGCCCGATCCAGCAAGGCCTTGGCATCGTCGAGCCTGTCCTCGGCAAGCATCGATTCGAACGACTCGAACACTTCGCCGACGATGCCGGCAAGCCCCTGGCGGGCGACGGAGTCGTCGGGCCGGATCGCTAGCACGTCGTTGTAGATCTCGGTCGCGTTGGACCCCGGCGGATCGATGAGCGCGCCGGCCTGGCGCAGATCCGCCGCCTGTCGGAGCTTGTCGTCGATCTCCGCCTGCAGCGCCTCGGCATCGTTCAGGGTCGCGCGGGCGAGCTCCAGTCCGTCGAATTCGGACTTGGCGTTGACCGCGCGCTCCAAAGACTCGATGGACCGGGTCACGTCACGTGCCAGTGCATGCTGCATGGCCAGGGCACCGTAGAATTCGGCGATTTCCTCCAGCGCCGTCAGCGCCTCCGGGTTGCCGGGATCAAGTCGCAATACCTCCTTGTAGTGGCCCACCGCGGAGTCCACCGCGCGGGCGTCATCCAGTCCTGCGTAGGCCAACTGCCGATTGGTGTCGGCTAGGATGCGCTGCGCCCGCCTGCCGACATCCAACCGGTCGAACAGCGAGGTGAGGTCGGGATCGGCCGGAAAGACGTTGTCCAATTCGCTCAGCTTCGCCGTCGCAAGGCCGAAGTCGTCGCTGTCGATCGCTGCTTCGATATCCAGCTTCCACTGCGCCGTCAGCGCGTCCACGGCGTCCGCGGCTTCGACATGGCTCGGATCGAGGGCTGTTACGCGGCGGTAGGCGGCAACCAACGCACCGAGCCCTTGGTTTGGATCCTGGCGCAGTTTCTCGGCCTCCTGCCAGGCAATCACGATGTCGGGATCGTCGGCGACGCCGATGGCCGCCAGAAGCCGATCCCGCGAGTCCTGGCCCATACCGACATAGGCGGCGCCGAGGACGACGGCGAGGGCGAGTGAAAGCACCCCGATCACCGCCGCCGCCCGCCGTGGCCGCGACGCCTTGGCGGGCGCCGTGCCCGCGACCGTTCGCTGGCGTTCGCGTCGATCCGTCACCGACACGACCTCGCGCGTCGTCACCGGGCCGTTCTTGATGACCACGTCGGGCACGAGACCGGCCCGGCGGATTGCGTCCAGGGCTTCCGCCACGGCGGCCGCGGACGCGAAGCGTTCCGTCGGCGACTGGGCGAGAAACGTCGCCACCGCCGGCTCCAAGGCACCGAACTGGAGCGGCACAGGCGGGATGCTGCCGCGCGAGTACTTGGCCGCCGCTTCGGAAACCGGGTTGAACGGCAAACGCCCCGTGAGGATCTCGAAGAACACCACGCCCAGGCTGTAGAAGTCCGATCGACCGTCGATCACCCGGCCGGCGGCTTGCTCGGGACTCATGTACGCAGGCGTTCCGATGCGGCCCTCCGGCGACTCGACCGACATGCCGAAGCCCGCCAGTTTCGCCACCCCCTGCTCGGTGAACAGGATGTTCGCCGGTTTGACGTCGCCGTGGAGCACATCCTTGGCGTGGGCGTGGTCCAGCGCGATGGCGACGTCCTTCACGACGCGCAGAACATTGTGTGCGGAAAGGCCCTGATCCAGGTTGTGTTTGAGGTTGCCGCCCTGCAAGTACTCCATGACGACGTATGCCGCCGAACCGCTCATTCCCACATCGTGGACTTGGGCGATGTTCCGGTGATCGAGGCCGGTCGCCAGCCGGCCGCGGGCGAGGAATCGTCCCCGGTGCTCCTCGTCGGCGGTGTCCAGTACCTTGATGGCGACCGTCCGGCCAGACCGGTATTGCAGCGCCTCGTAGACCCGTGCGGATGCCCCGCTGCCGATCTCCGCCTGCAGCCGGTAGCCCGGAATCTGGATGTCAGCCGCCATCGGAGAACTCGAGACTGCGCACCTCGCCACGAATCAGCCTGCCGAGGACGTAACTGCCGTTTAGCACGTACGCCGAGCCGTCGAGGCTCACGGCGTCGCCTTCGCCATGGGCGAGACCGTTGATGCAGTCGTCGCCGTTGAACATCCAGGGCTCGCCGTCCACTTGGAGTCCGCACCGGGCCACCGGTTCGACGGCGACGGCTGCGCTGGGCTCCCCGTTGTCCCAGACCTCGAAGGCCAGCTCCCCGCCCGACGTGGTCTTGACCCCGGGGCCGTGTTGACGGTCGTAGGCGAAATTGCCCTTGTAGAGCGTGCCGTCCCGCCACAGGTAGTGTCCGAGCCCGTGCCGTTCATCATTCGAGAACTCACCGACGTAGCGATTGCCCTCCCAGTCGAGTTCGCCGCGTCCGTGGCGTCGTCCGTGTTCGAACCCGCCTCGGTAGGTTCGGGCATCGTCGTACTGGTATACACCTTGACCGTGAGGAACACCGTCCAGGAAGTCGCCCTCGTAAACGGCGCCTGTGCGCCACCTGAGGACGCCGCCGCCCGTTCGACGACCGTTGACGAAGTCGCCCTCGTAGACATCCCCGTTGGCCCACGCCAACCGGCCTCGACCGGTCATCTCGTTGCGTCGGAACTCGCCCGTGTAGACATCCTCGTTCGGAAACCGCAGCGTGCCCTGGCCGTCACGCTCACCGTTCGCGAAAGCCCCCACGTAGACCTCGCCGTTGGGTGTCGTATGCACGCCCTGACCATGCATCTCGCCGGCCTTGAACTCCCCCTCGTAGCGGTGCCCACCGCCCCACGTCAGGGTTCCGCGACCCTCGCGCACGCCGTCCACCAGCATGCCTTCATAGGTCACGTTCGTGCCGTCGTCCTGCGCGTGTGTGCCCACGGCGATCACCATGCCCAAGGCCGGCACCAGTAGACGACAACCCAGACTCATTGCGACCGTTCCCAGGCCGGACTAGCGACCGCGGAACGTCGGCGCCCGCCTGTCGACGAAAGCGCGGGCCGCCAGCCGATGGTCCTCGGTATCGAACGTCCTCGTCATGTGCCCGGCTTCGATGTCGAGCACGTCGGCCAGCGAGCCGCGCTCGGCGGCATTGAGGTTCTTCTTCATGTAGCCCAGCGCGATGGTGGGCGATTCGGCAAGGCGTCTCGACCAGGTCTGCACCGCCTCGGGGTACTCGTCGGTCCCGTAGACCCGGTTCACCATGCCGATCCGCTCGGCTTCACGACCATCGATCCGGTCGGCGGTGAAGTAGAGTTCCCGGGCCTTGCCGGCCCCCACGAGGTGCGGCAGGAAGTAGGAGCCACCGTAGTCGCCGGCGAGCCCGATCCCGGCGAACGCGGTGGTGAAGATCGCCGTCTCCACCGCGATGCGGATGTCGCAGGCCAAGGCCAGGGACAAGCCACCCCCCGCTGCCGGACCCGGAATCGCGGCCAGCGTCGGCTTCGGCATTTCGTGCAGCCAGCGCGACAGCTCGGTCGCGGCCCTGAGACCCGCCACCCGTTGTTCGAAGCCGGGTCGCTGTTCCCGGCCCGACGCTCCCGGGGTTCCGGACGATGGCGGCGCGCTCGCGAATCCCTTGACGTCGCCGCCGGCACAGAATGCATCGCCGGCACCGGTCAGCACCAGGACGCGGACCTTCGGGTCTCGCGCCAACCGGGGCACGGCTTCCTCCAGTCCCGACGTCATCGTCGGCGACAAGGCGTTGCGCGCCTCGGGCCGGTTCATCGTCAGCGTCGCGACGCCATCGGCGAAGGTCTCGATCAGGTGATCGGTCGGGTCCGTCATGGGCGCATTAGATTCGCTTCCCTCGAGACGCGCAAGCGGACATGCACGCAAACCGGATCAACGGTGGACTTGGCTTCACCGTACTGCTAGCGTCGAACCATGACCTCACTAGACGAAGCGATACGACTCCTGGAGCGCGGCGACTGGCAGGCCGCCCACGGGATCGTGCAGAAGGACTCCTCGTCGTTGGGCCGTTGGGCGCACGGCATCGTGCACATCATGGAAGGCGATATGCGCAACGCCGGGCACTGGTACGGTCGCGCGGGTCGCGATCTACCCGACGCCTCGGCGGTGGATGCCGAGATCGCCGCCTTGAAGGCGGAAGCCGCAGCGGGCTGATCTGCCCTGATCCGCAAGGGGAAGGTGGTGGAGCCAGCCGGGATCGAACCGGCGACCTCTACAATGCCATGGCCCCAAGAGCGGATGGCGATACTAAGCCGTTGCTCTATTCCGTATCAAGCTCCGTGGCGCCCCAGGGCCGTCCCCTGCGCTTCGCTTCGCTGTGCGCGACCCTACCAGAGTTCGCGATAACCCCGTTCCAGGCGCTTGGCTTCTTTCTTGCTCACGCCGCCGAGGGCTTCCAAGGCGCTGCGCAGACGCGCGCGTACGCGGCCCCGGCCGAGGTAGGACATGGCGTCGAACAGCGGTAGCGACACCGCGCGTCCCGAGACCGCGATGAACAGCGGGGCGATGAAATCGCGCATGCCGATGTCCATGACCTCCGCCAACGCCCGGAGCGAGTCGTGCAACGTGTCGCGACTCCAGTCCTGGAGGTCGTCGAGGCGCCTGATCGCGTGGTCCAGGATGCGTTTGCAGTCCGCCGGTTCAAGGCGCTTGTGGTTGAAGTCCTCCATCGACAGCGGTCGCCGGTCGCCGAGCAGGTAGTCCACCTGGGAGACGAGATCGCTCAGGCGTTCAGTTCGTTGCTGCACCAGCGGCACCAAGGGCGCGAGGGCCTCCCGGTTGAGTGCCCAGACCCCTACCCGATCCATGAACTCGTCCGGGCTCAAACGGCGGATGTGCTGGCCGTTCATCCAATCGAGTTTCGCGAAGTCGAACACGGGCCCGCCGGTGGACACGCGCTCGATGTCGAAGGCCTCGATCATCTCCGTCAGGCTGAACACCTCGCGTTCGTCGGGCATCGACCACCCCATCAACGCCAGGTAGTTGAGCAGCGCCTCCGGCAGGTAGCCGGTGCTACGGTAGTAGTCGAGTCCCGTCGGGTTGCGGCGTTTGGAGAGCTTGCTGTGGTCGGGATTGCGCAACAGCGGCAGGTGGTAGTGGACGGGCATCTGCCAGCCGAAGCGGTCGTAGAGAAGCCGATGCTTGGGCATCGAACTGATCCACTCCTCACCCCGCAACACGTGACTTATGCCCATGAGGTGGTCGTCGACGACCACCGCCAGATGGTAGGTCGGGAAACCGTCGGACTTGACGAGCACCTGCATGTCGGTCTGCGCCCAGGGAATCTCGATCTCTCCCCGTAGGCCATCCTCGACGCGGCAGACGCCGGTGCCCGGCACATTCAGGCGAACGACATGCGCTTCGCCCCGGTCCGCCCGGTCGGCCGCCTCGTCCGGGTCCATGTCGAGGCAATGGCCGTCGTAGCGGGTAGTCTCTCCCCGCGCCTGCTGTTGACGCCGTACGTCGTCCAGACGCTCCTTCGTGCAGAAACAGCGAAACGCCGCGCCGGAACCCAGCAACTGCTCGGCATGTTCACGATAGACGTCGAGGCGCTCGCTCTGGCGATAGGGCCCGTGCGCGCCACCGACGTCCGGACCCTCGTCCCAGTCGAGTCCCGTCCAGCGCAACGCATCCAGGATCGCGGTTTCGGCCATCGCCGTGCTGCGGGCGCGATCCGTGTCCTCGATGCGCAGCACGAACTGGCCTTCGCGTTGGCGGGCGAAGGCGAAGTTGAACAGCGCCACGTAGGCCGTACCCAAGTGGGGGTCGCCCGTGGGACTTGGGGCGACACGCGTGCGAACGCTCATGGAAACGAGTATACCGCCGAGTGGAAGCGGCCCACGTCGACACCCCCGGCGTGGAAGGCACCAATGCGCAGGCCCGTATTCGGGAAGGGGACTTAGGCGCTCGTCGCGCGCCGCCGGCTGGCGTCGGTGGAGGCTTCCTCCAGCCTCCAGGCGTCGGTGCAACGCAACAGGGCCCTCGCCAGCTTGTTGTTCAGCGCGTGTCCCGACATGTAGCCATCGAAGGCACCGACGACGGGTAGTCCGAGCAGGTACAGGTCGCCGATGGCGTCAAGCAGCTTGTGCTTGACGAACTCGTCTTCGTAGCGCAGCCCTTCGCTGTTGACGATGTCCGAGTCGTCGATTCCGACGGCGTTGTCGAGGCTCGAGCCCATGCACTTGCGGATGGCCCGGGCCTGGTCCAATTCACTCATCAGGCCGAACGACCGGGCACCACAGACGTCTTCCAGGTAGGACGTGTCCGAGAAGTCGACTTGGATTCGCTTCGGGTAGCGGTTGAACACCGGGTGGTCGGCGACGAACGTGTAGCTTGCGCGGAAGCCATCGAAGGGGGCAAGGGTCGCCGTGGCGGTGCCCTGCGAGACGGACAGGCTGCGGGTAATGCGGATGAACTTCCTCGGCGCGGACTGGGTTCGGATACCGGCGCCCTGGATCAACTCGACGAACGGACGTGCGCTGCCGTCCATGATCGGCACTTCCTCGTCGGAGAGCTCGACCCGGACGTTGTCGATCGCCATACCCCAAAGGGCGGACATGAGATGTTCGACCGTCGCCACTTGGACGCCGCTGCCGCTGATGCTCGTCGCGAGCGTCGTGTCGGACACGTTCTGCGCGAGCGCCTTCACGCTTCGCCCCGGCATGCCGACACGCTGAAATTCAATTCCGGTGTCGGGGTCCGCAGGGCGCATCGTCATTCGAACCGGTCGGCCCGTGTGCACACCGATGCCGATGGCGTGGGCGGGCCGATCTAACGTTCGTTGATACAGCATGGCGGGTGCCTGTGGTTGGCAGATGCGCAACTATAGCCTGAACGGGGCGAAAAATGAAGGGAAAATGGAGGCACCATGAACGAACCATCACGGCCCAATACCGCACTTGCGCGTACGACAGCCCTAGGGCGACCGGTTCGCTCACCCGGCGTGCCGTCAGACGTTTGCAGAAGCCGCACCGTCGCTAAACCGTTGGGCAAGCTCTGAACAAGAGCTTCCCCAACGCGGCACAAGGACGCGCTACGGGGTATGCGCCTTCAGAAACTCGACGACCGTGTCCACCGTGCCGTCGGTCGCCGGATCCTTCCACCGCTCCACGAGGCGGGCGTTGGGCGCGAGATCGGCGATCTCCCGCGAGATCGACTCCGGGTGGTAGGGATCGCTGCCCATCAACAGCAGGAGCGGCGTCTCGCATCCGGCCACGAAGTCACGGGAGACGTTGTAGAGGAAGGGCTGGTCGAACATGTTGGCGCGGAAGTTGAGCCACGCGTCCTGCGACACCGACGGCATCGAGGTCTTCAGGTCATTGGCCCACAGATCGAACATCTCGAAGAACAGCTCCCGGTTGCTGCCGTCGTTGCCGATGGACTGCTGCAGCACCGCCGAGGCTACGCGATCCGGTGTGCGCTCGATGACGCCGAGGCAGTACGGGCCGCCGATGCAGCCGCCCAAGAGGTGCGTCCTGTCGATACCCAAGTGGTCCAGCAGCGCGAGATGGTCCGCCGTGTAGGTGTCCCAGCCGTCGCTGGCGCTCACCGGTGCCCGCGACTGCCCCGCGTTGCGCTGATCCATGGCGATCACCTTGAAGTGCGGTGACAGTGCCTTGATCGGATCCCACTCGGCACCGCGCCAGAACGACGCGGCCGAGCGCATGCCACCGGGGGCGAACAGCAGGATGGGAAAGCCGTCGCCGTGAATCTCGTAGTAGAGGCTGACGCCGTCGCGTTCAAAGACCATGTCCAATCAACTCCTCAACTCGTCACCGAGAGTCGACCGCCGTGCACGCTGGCGCGTCGGCCGCAGAATTCCTCCGTCACCATGGCTTGGACCAACTCCGGATCGTCGGTATTCACCCATGCCCTGGCCCCCGCAGGCGTGAGGCACGATACATGACCGATGACCGGTTCGTCGTTGTCGTACATCACCGTATAGGACTCGATGTCCGCGTCGCCTTCGTACTCGGGCAGACACTCGCGCGCCGGCAGAGCGGCGATCTCGGCCTTCACGTCGTCGTGGCCGAAGTCCCGCGCGGGCGGCTGCCCGGAGTAGATGCCGTGGGCGTGCTTGTAGAGGTTGCCGCCGTTGCCGGTGACGAGCGCGTAGCCGTCAGGCTTTTCGCGCAGCAGTTCCACGGTGCGCGCGATGCTGTGCATGACGTAGTTGTTGAGCGGCCCGCCGCCGAACGTCAGACCGCCGGTGACCGTGAGAGGCCGTTCCTCCGGCAGACCCAGCTCCGCCGCCGCGATCTGCACCGCCGACGGGAAACAACTGTAGAGATCGACGAAGTCCAGATCGGTGGCATCGATGTCGGCAAGTTCCATGGCTCGGTTGCCCGTGATGCGGATACCCGGCGAGGTGTGGAAGTTGTCCCGTACCGACGCCGAGAAGTGGTCGTAGCCCTCCACGCCGGACAGCGGATAGACCAGGCGGTCCTCGGCGATGCCCAGGCGTCTGGCGGTGCCATGGGAGCAAACGATCAGGGCGGCCGCCATGTCCACCGACATGTTGGCGTTCATGAACTTCGTGTAGGGAAAGCTGATCTGCCGGTTCGCCGGCGACGGCGTGCGGATCGTCTCCGCACTCATGTTGTCGCGCACCCAGGCATTGGGGTTGTCTTGGGCGACATCGTTGAACCGCGACCAGAGTTCGGACACCCGCGTGATGTGCTCGTCGAGGCTCTCGCGGCGCTCGTGGCGAAGCGCGTTGTCGTACATCGGGTACACCTGGATGGCGCGCCGAATGCCCTTGGCGACCTCGTAGTCGTGATGCTCGGGGCGCTGCTCGGCGCCGAACACGGCGTCCGGGCGGCCGGGAACCTCGGTCTGCGGCAGCTCGATCCCCGCCCTCCTCGCCTTGCCCGTGCTGTTGCCGTTCTCGGCACCCGTGATGACGACCAGGTCGTGCTTGCCAGCCAGGATCTCCATGGCCGTATGTGTCAGCAATGCCTGGTTCTGGTTGCCGCCGATCAAGGTTCCCATGGTCTGTGCACCGGGGGCGCCGATGCGTTCCGCGATCACCTTGGCGGGATTCCCGTAGCTCCACATGCCGCGCACGACCCGTACCGAGTCGACGCGGTCGAGGAAAGGCGGACAGCGGACATCCGCCTCGGCCGCGTACACGGCCCGCATCATCATCGCCAGCGGCTCGATTGCCTGGTCCAGGGACTCGATTCGATTGACTAGCTGTCCGACGCCGACGATGACCGGCGTTCTCGCGTTGGCCATGGCCCGTTCGTTGCCAAAGGAAACAAGGGCGATAGAGTGCCATCAATGTGTTCCACCCGGCCAGTGGGTATC
>JAGWBN010000003.1:57034-57387 GCA_021295875.1 Pseudomonadales bacterium | reverse complement strand
CGCCGCAGGCCGTTGATGACGCCGAGGCGTTCCTCCAGGCGGCGGGTGACCTGCTCCTCGACTTCGGCCGGGGCCGCGCCCTCGAAGTCCGTGCGCACCGTCAGGGTCGGGTAGGCGAGTTCGGGCAGCAGACTCAAGCCCAGGCGGTCGAGCGACAGGCCGCCGAACAAGGCGACGGCCAAGGTGGCCATGGCGATGCTGACGGGCCGGGCGATCGCGGTCGCGATGATGTTCATTGGCCGGCGAGGGTCGTCTGGAGCGCGGCTAGCCCGCTTTTCTCACCACGGGCCGCGATGATCGCCGAGGATTTTGGCCCCGTGCGCGTGCTCGCGACCGAGAAGCATAGCGGGCCT
>JAGWBN010000003.1:54404-56947 GCA_021295875.1 Pseudomonadales bacterium | reverse complement strand
CGGGAATCCGACACAAGCAACTGATATTCGAAGCATATGTTGTTCGCACAAGCGACGTGGTGAGAAATGCGGGCTAGCCCGCGCCCGTGGGTCCTTGGCCTTCCACGACGAGGACGCGGACGCCGTCGCGCAAACCCTCCTGGCCGGTCGTCACCACCCACTCGCCCTCGTCCACGCCGTCGAGGATCTCGACGTTGCCGTCGGAGAAGTAGCCGGTCGCGACGATTCGGCGCTCGGCGGTTGCTCCCTGGACGACGAACACGCTGCTGCGGTCCCGGCGCGTCACGACGGCGGCCAGCGGCACGAGCAGGGCGTCCGGTCGTGCGTCGATGCGGACGTCGATGCGCGCGAACATGCCGGGCTTCAGTTGCCCCTCGGTGTTGGCGAGGGAGGCCGTGACGCGGAAGGTGCCGGACGTGGGGTCGACTTCCGGCGCGACTCGCACGACTTCTCCGGTGAACTTCTCGTCCGGCAGCGCATCGATCCTCACACGCGCGGATTGCCCCTGCCTGATGCGCACGATCTCGCGTTCGGGCACGTTCAATTCGGCCTCGATGACCTCTAGGCGTTTCATCTCGAACGCCGGGGTGTTCTGGTTCAGCGTGTGGCCCACCTTGATATGTCGGCGTGTGACGACACCGTCGATGGTGGCGCGAATGGTGGCCTCGCGGAGTTCGTATTGGCGCAACTGCAGGTTGGTCTCTTCGGCGGTGAAGGCGTACTTGGCATCGTCGAAGTCGTTGGGCGAGATCATCTTCGCCTCGAACATCCGCTCGGCGCGCTCGTAGGCGGTCTTCAGACGCTCGAGCTGGGCCTCGGATCGCGCCAGTTCCAGGGCCAGTCGTTCCGTATCCAGCTGCGCCAACGGTTGCCCGGCCGCGACCACGTCGCCTTCCTCGGCGAACAGCGCCTCCACCACGCCCTGTGTGCGGGCGACCACGACGGCTTCGCCTGCGGCGGTCAAGTTGGTCGAACCCTGGTAGAACGCTTCGATGAGTCCTCGCCGCACCTGCGCCACGGCCACCGGGATCGCCGGCTCCTCGGACCTACCCCTGCCCGGGCGGGTCTTGGCAGGTACATCGGCGGTCGAGGGGGCTTCGGCGGATTCTGCGTCGCTGCCGCAGCCGGTGGTCGCGAGGCAAGCCAGGCCGACAAGAGAAGTCATTCCGGCGGCGCGAATCGTGCGGATCGACAGCACGGACGGGCCTCGTCGGGGACGAACGGTGGGACGGATGGCGGCTGCGCGGGGCGGCAAAGTACGGCCTTGCTCTCGGCACACGGGAAACCCGATAGTTTACAACAGCCCCGCATCGGACGGTTCTTGGAGCGGCGATCTGAGGTACGGTGTCGTGTTACGGATGCCCGATAGACCCCACATCGTGATCTTCAACCCGGACCAGTGGCGGGGCGATGCGCTCGCCCACCTCGGCCATCCGGCGGTGCGGACGCCGACCATCGATCGGCTGGTGGCGACGGACGCCGTGTCCTTTCGCCATGCCTTCGTGCAGGCCACCGTGTGCACGCCGAGCCGCTGCTCCTTCATGACCGGTTGGTACCCGCATGTGCGTGGCCACCGGACCATGCATCACATGCTGAACCCCACGCTGGGCGAAACCAACCTGCTGAAGGTGCTCCGCGACAACGGCTATTTCGTGTGGTGGGGCGGGAAGAACGACCTGGTGCCCGGGCAGCTCGGGTTCGAGGAACACTGCGACCTGCACTTCCGGCCCAGCCAGGAGGACTACGCCGCCTGGGGCGCCACTCCCCGGCCCGGTTCGCACGGCGGCGATCTGTCCTGGCGCGGGCCGCCGGACGGCGACAACTACTTCAGCTTCCTCAAGGGACGTCTGGAACCGCCGGAGGGCGAGGTCTGGTTCGACGGCGACTGGGCGATGGTCCGTGGCGCCATCGACTTCGTACGCCAGTACCCGGGGGACCAGCCGTTGTGCCTGTTTCTGCCCCTCGGCTATCCGCATCCGCCCTATTGCGTGGAGGAGCCCTGGTATTCGCTCATCGACCGCGAGGATGTGCCTCCGCGGCACGTCTACGAGACCTGGGAAGACAAACCGAGCCTGCTGACGGGAATCCGCGACGGCCAGCGCCTGACCGCGTGGACCGAGGACCGCTGGTACTACGGCATGTGCGCCCGCGTCGACCATCAGTTCGGTCTGCTGCTCGGGGCGCTGCGGGACAGTGGCCTGTACGACGACAGCGCGGTGTTCCTGTTCTCGGACCATGGCGACTTCACCGGCGACTACGGACTGGTGGAGAAGACCCAGAACACGTTCCAGGACTGCCTCAGCCGCGTGCCGTTCATCGTCAAGCCGCCGGCGGATGTCGACGCCGCGCCGGGTATTCGAGACCAGCTCGTGGAGCTGGTGGACTTCCCCGCCACGGTCTACGACCTGGCCGGCATCGACTGCGGCTACTGGCACTTCGGCCGCTCCTTGGCGGGCCTGCTGGGCGATCCGCACGCGGATCACCGTGACGCGGTCTTCTGCGAGGGCGGCCGGCTCGCCGACGAGGTCCAGGCCAGCGAGAGG
>JAGWBN010000003.1:44323-54310 GCA_021295875.1 Pseudomonadales bacterium | reverse complement strand
TACGTCCGCCGCGCCTTCGAGACCGACGAGTTCTACGATCTGCAGGCCGACCCCGGCGAAATCCGGAACCTGATCGGGAATGCCGACTACCGCAACGAGGTGCTCGAACTCAAGGAGCGGATGCTCGCTTGGTACATGGAGACTTGCGATGTGGTTCCCCTAGAGACGGATCGTCGCAACTTTGGCAACATCGCGGCCACTGCAAGGAGCCAGAGGCAATGACGAGTTCCCTGATCGGTCGGGCCGGCGAGATGCTAGATCAGTACGCGGCCGCGATGTCGGCGACCAAGGAACTGCTTGACGAACGATTCGCCGAGGCGGTTGAACTGATCGCCGGACTCCACTCGATCCTCATCGTCACCGGCTTGGGAAAGAGCGGCCTGGTCGCGCAGAAGGCCGCCGCGACGCTGTCGAGCACGGGTACGCAGGCGGCCTTCGTGCATCCCGTGGAGGCGCTCCACGGCGACCTCGGCATCGTCCGTCCGGGGTCGGCGCTGCTGGCGCTGTCGAAGAGCGGCGGCAACGAAGAGACTATCGCGTTCGCCCGCCAGTTCAAGGCCCTTGCCGGCGGACAGGTCGTCTCCCTGACCGAGCCCGGCTCACGCCTCGCCGCCGTCGCCG
Organism: Pseudomonadales bacterium; assembly: GCA_021295875.1. Taxonomy (GTDB): domain Bacteria; phylum Pseudomonadota; class Gammaproteobacteria; order Pseudomonadales; family Azotimanducaceae; genus VXYL01. The sequence continues at coordinate 53,689 of JAGWBN010000003.1, read as the reverse complement.
ACATCTCGCTTGAGATCCCGGCGCTGGCTGAGATCGACGAGTTCGATCTCGCGCCAACGACCAGCACGGCGACGGCTCTCGCGGTCTGCGACGTGCTCGCCATCCTGGTGCAGCAGGCGAGGGGCCTGACCGAACACGACTTCGCCAAGTTCCACCCGAGCGGCGTCCTCGGTCGCCGCCTGCTGCTGTCCGTGGACGACGTCATGATCAAGGGCGATGGCCTGCCGACGATCACCACCCAGGCGCATGTCTCCGATCTCGTCTACGAGATCTCGTCGAAGGGGATCGGCATGACGGTGGTGGTGGACAATGGCGGCAACTACGTCGGCGTGGTCACCGATGCGGACATTCGTCGCCTGCTGCTGCGGGGTGAGAACGTCAACCACCTGACGGTGGCGGAGTGCTTCGAGCGCAGCCGCCGGGGGACCGAGAGTTCGGCGCCCTCGGAGGTGGACGGACTGGCGTCGGCGGACTCGATGGCCATCGACTGTCTGCGTCAGATGCAGGCCAACCAGATCACCGTGCTCGTCGTGGTCGACGGCAGTCGACCGACCGGCGTCGTGCGGCTTCAGGACTTGGTCGCGGTCGGCTTCTAGGGAAGGTCTGATTAAGGCCTTCCCTAGTGCGGCACAGTGCCAGCCTGCTTTTCTCACCAGGAGCCGCGCCCTGGTGATGGCGCGTTCGGCGGAGTGGACCGCCGCCGCGCGCACCGCACACGAGACAACCAGGTAGCCATATATATGGCTTCTCTGATATGGTCTCACCATACGACTGATTGCCACCCCACGCCGATGAAGACTACCCTGAACCTGAATGACGAGGTGTTGCGACGTTCCAAGGACTGCGCCGCTAGAACGGGCGTGACCCTGACGAGATTCGTCGACGATGCTCTGCGGGCGAAGATCGCAGCATCGCAGCAACGTCCCGCCTTTCGGCTGGCTTTGAGGACGGTGCGGGGTACTCGCCCGCCCAATGTGGACATCACGGACCGCGATGCGCTCTACGACGTGATCGACCGCGGATGATCGCCGTTGACACGAATGTCCTCATCTATGCGCATCGCGCCGAGATGGAACTCCACGGGACGGCCAAAGAGCAGCTCGTGACGCTGGCCGAGGGCGACGAGCCGTGGGTGGTGCCCGTGTTCTGCATCACGGAGTTCCTGCGGGTCGTCACCCACACGCGTGTATTCAATCCGCCGTCAACCGCCTCGGAGGCTCTGGACTTCCTCGATGGGTTACTTGCGTCGCCAAGCTGCACCGTGGCGAATCCCGAAACGGCGTTCATGAACCGACTTGATGCCGTGGTTCGAGAGTCCCGCGCGCGAGGCAACCTGATTTTCGACGCCCAGGTGGCAGCGCTTTGCCGGGAGCATGGGATTCCGACGATCCTTACGAACGACCGCGACTTCGAGCGTTTCAAACCCCTGCGCGCCGTCTATCTCGAATCGACAGCGAATACTCGGGGTCCGTCGCCGTAGCGGCGACCCCGCGCGGCGAGCCGACGCGGTCGCCCAAACCATGACTCCGCGCGGCTGCCGTGGCCGGTGCCGGTAATGCCAGCTTTGAGTCATCGCCGAATCTCATGTAGGACAAGCGCCCGTGGCACCCGTACACCCTTCACGACGACATAGCCTCCAAGGGCTCATTCATCGACTTGTGGAGGTATAGCAATGAGGAAGCAGTATTTGGCGCTGGCGGCCGTGCTCGGCATGGGGATGTTCGCCTTGGCCAATCCAGAAGCCGGCGCACCTGCGTCGCAGGCCAACGTGGTGGAGGTGACAACCGTTATGTTCTGTGAGGAGTATCAGGACGGGCGAATGGTTGAGTTCGTCTGCCAAGGGGGTTTCACGGACGCCATCAATGACATCCTGGAGCCGCTGTGGATTCCGCTCCCTGGCGAGGTCCCGCCACTGGCTGTCCTGTAAGCCAGCGTTAGGCGTTCGTCCGTGTTCGGGGATTGCGATCTATGGACCCCCAGATCTCCGCGCATGGACGTACGCCGCGAACGATGGTCGGGTACAACTGGATGGTGGCCTTTGCCGTGTCGTGCCTTGTCCTGTTGTCCGGGATGGCGATGGGTCACGCGTTCGTCAAGTGGATCGACACGTTGCCCTTGAGCCCCTTGCCGGAGGCGGTCCCCGTTGAGGTGACGGGCCGAACCGACGACCGCGCCGGTTGGCAACTTTTCGCCTTCATCCTGCGCAACAACTTCGCGGTCTACGTCCTGCTGCTTTTCGGACTGGTGTCCGCAGGATCCGTCACGTTCGTGATTCTCCTCGGCAACGGGATCGCGATCGGCCAGGTCATCGGTTTCGCGAGACTGGCGGGCATGTCCAACGACACCCTCATCGACCTGCTCCTTCCCCACGGGGTTCTCGAACTCGGCACGCTGTGCGTCGCCGGTGCCGTCGGACTCCAGGGCTTCCGTTTTGTCCTGGACCTGTCGAATCTGGGAAGTGGCACCTTGAAGTCGTTGCGCCTCGGACTGGTCCTCGGATTCGGCCTGTGTGCGCTCACCGTCGCGGCGGTTGTCGAAGCCTTTGTCACCGCCGAGTTGGCCGGGTGAACCGGGTGTCCCGGTTTGCGCAGGTCGGCGCGGGTTTGCTTCGCCTGGTGTCCTCGTCTGTGGTGCCGGTGGTGCTCTGGCTCACCGGTCTCGCGGTCTACACGGTGGTCGGTGTCGAGTGCCTGTTCGCCGGCAGAGAGCCGATATTCGCCGTTGCGCGCCTGACCGCCTACGTGACGGCGGGAACGGTTGCGGCAATGACCGTGGGCTTCGCCTCGGTGTTCGCCATCGCCTCCGGCGCCATGCTGGGCTGGCTCGGTGAGCAACCGTCGCCCGGGTCCATCGCGGCCGCCACGGCCAGGGCGTTCTGGGCGGTGGCCGCCTACGTCTGGCTGGGTGTCGCGTTGCTGATGGCGGACCCGCCGACAGGGTTGTCGGTGTTCGAGGTCGCCGAACCCAGTGCGCTCGAGACGCGGTTCGAGACGATTGCGGGTTTCGCTTGGCTCGCGCGCCTGCGGTACGTCGCCCTCGGCTGCTTTCTCGGTCTCGTCGTGTGGTTTTTGGCACGCCTGTCGAGATTTGGCGATGCGGTGTTGGCCGTGGCGTTCGGCGCGGCCCTGCTGGCGGCGTTGATCAAGGGATTGGGCTTGTTGGCCGGAAGTCCCTGACATCCCACCGACCGGCCTGCTACGGTTCCGCGCATGGGCCGACCGACACACGATCCGCACGCGCACGATCCGCCCGCAATAGCGCAGTGGGACGTGGCGACGCGTCGCGAGTACGCCGACGGCGAACCCTTCGGACCCTGGGGGCCGTTCGAGATCGTCGAGGGTCGCGTCCACTACGCGGTCGATCCGGCCGACCCCCGCAACTGCGGCATCGTGGATCTGGCCCTGGCGCCGCGCGACGAGCGTGGGCTCGTTCGCTTCGGCGGCGACTACACCCTCGTGACCCCGCGGGACGGCACGGCGACGAAGCTCTTGATCGATGTCCCCAACCGCGGTCGCCGCCTGGCCTTCTCGGCTCTCAACCGGGCCTCTCCGGGCGACCTCCTGAACGATCCCTGCGCGCCGGGCGACGGCTTGCTGTTTCGCCGGGGCATCGCGGTCGCATCCATCGGCTGGCAGTGGGATGTCCAGGCGGGCCTCGGGCTCGACGCGCCGGAGGTGTTGGAGAACGGCGAGGCGGTGGAAGGCGATGTCGTCTGCCGGGTCCAGCCCGCCAGCGACCGGCCTTTCGTCTCCTTCGGCCAGCTCGGCGAGGTCACCTACCCGCCGACCGATCCGGACGATGCGGGGGCGAAACTGCTGGTTCGAGACCACGACAACCTGCCGTGGACCGAGATCCCGCGTGCGTCGTGGCGTTTCGCGCGGGAACGCGATGGCCGCCTGGAGCGCAGCGACCGTTTCGTGCATCTGGACGGCGGTTTCGAGAAGGGACGGATCTATACGCTGGTGTATCGCGCCCGGGGTGCCCGGGTCACCGGCTGCGGACTGCTGGCGTTGCGCGATGCGGCGGCCAGCCTGCGGGCGGGTGCGGGACCCGCCGCCGGGACATTTCGTCATGTCCTTGCCTTCGGCGCGTCGCAGACCGGTCGCGCGCTGCGCCATCTGCTGCACCTCGGCCTGAATACCGACGCAGCGGGGGGTCCGGTGTTCGATGGCGTGCACATCCACATCGCCGGCGGCCAGCGCGGCGATTTCAACCACCGGTTTGCGCAACCGTCGAGTGCGGGTGTGCCGGCGGCGGGGCAGCGCTTTCCGTTCTCGGGCACCACGACTTGCGACTCGCTCACGGGGGCCGAGGACGGCCTGTATGCGCGCCTCGAGCACATGCCGAAGGTGGTCGTCACCAACACCTCCTGGGAGTACTGGCGGGGAGACGCCGCGCTGACGCACGTTGCGCCGGACGGCGAGCGTGACCTGGAACCGCACCCGAACGAGCGCAACTACCTGTTCGCCGGTACGCATCACGTCAACGGCATCCTGCCGCCGACCAACACCTTCGCGCTGACCGGGGAGAAGGCCCGCCATACCTTCAACGTGGTCAATCACACCCCGCTGGTGCGCGCGGCGTTCGCCAATCTCGTCGGTTGGGTCGAAGGAGAATCGCCACCTCCGTCGGCGGTTCCCACGTTGAGGGAGGAAACGCTCGTCGGCCGGCGCACGGTGCTCGATCGGTTCGCGGTCGCCCGGCCGGATCTTGCAAGGCTCGATGCCGATCGGCTCGGCGGCTTGCGGGTACTCGACCTCGGCCCCCTGGTGGATGCCGGTGTGTGCGCGTTTCCGGCCCGCGAGGGTGCCGCCTACGCGCGTCTCGTTGCCGACGTCGACGCGACGCTGAACGAGGTGGCGGGCATTCGCCTACCCGACATCGCCCTGTCGGTGGGTTGCCACAGCGGTTGGAATCCCCGGCACCCCGACCACGGCGCTCCCGAGCAACCGGCGATCTTCGTCGGCTTCACGGTGTTCGTCGACGAACCGCCACCGGTCGAGGTCTTCGAGCAGCGCGCCCGGGCGGTGACGGAGGACCTGGTCGCCAAAGGCTACGTGTTGGCCGAGGACTTCGATCTGGTCTTGGCGAACAGTCTGCGGGTGCATCGGGCGGCACGTCAGGCGCATCGTGAATGAGTGCCACGGCCCGCCTGGCGACCGTCATTCCGGTACTCGACGATGCCGTGCACTTGCGCGAACTGCTCGCCGATCTGCGTGCCGACCCGGACCTCGAGATCGTCGTCGTCGATGGCGGCAGCCGGGACGAGACCCGCGTCGTCGCGGCGGCGGCGCACAAGGTCGTTGCGGCACCGTCTAGCCGTGGCGGCCAGCTCCGTGCCGGTACCGACGCGAGCGAGCGCGACTGGCTCTGGTTCCTGCACGCCGACACGCACGTGGATGCCCAGGCTATTCGCGTACTTTCCGCCAGGCTGGATTCGCCGGGATGGGGCTTCTTTGCGATTCGACTGGACAACGGGGCGTGGCCCTATCGGGTGATCGAGCGGGCCATGAATTGGCGTTCGTTCGCCACGGGCATCGCCACCGGCGACCAGGGCATTTTCGTCCATCGTCGGCTCCTCGATGCCGTCGGCGGTGTCCCCGACCAGCCGTTGATGGAGGACGTCGAGCTCAGCAAGCGCCTGCGCCGGATCGCCAAACCACGGCGCTTGGCTGCGGCGATCGACACGTCCAGCCGGCGGTGGGAGCGGGCGGGCGTCGTGCGCACGATCATGCTCATGTGGACCCTGCGCCTGCGCTACTTCCTGGGTGCGAGTCCGGAGGCCCTGGCCCGGTCCTATGACGGCTGAGCCACCGCGGCTCGCGATCTTCGCCCGCGCGCCCGTGTTGGGTCGGGTCAAGACCCGTCTGGCTCGATCGGTGGGTGAAAAAGTCGCCCTGGCCGCGTACCAGGAGCTTCTTGGCTTGACCCTGGAGCGGCTCGCACCGGGCTCCGGACCGTTCGTGCCGGAGATCTGGGTCGAAGGCGACCCCTCGGCGCTTCGGTCTCTACCCGGCTTTCGCGTCGTGGAGCAGCCGCCCGGGGACTTGGGAGAGCGGATGGCGGCGGCGTTCGACGATGGCGTGAGCGTGCTGGTGGGCACGGACATCCCGCTCATCGGTCCGGACTACGTGGAACGGGCTTTGGACGCGTTGACCCGTGCGGATCTCGTCCTGGGTCCCACCGAGGACGGCGGCTATTGCCTGATCGCCATGAACACGTCACAGACCCAGGTCTTCGAAGGTGTTCCGTGGAGCACGCCCGATGTCCTGGCGGCGACGCTGGCTGCGGCCGAAGGGTTGTCGGTTGAGTTGCTGGAACCCCTATGGGATGTAGACGACGCCGCAGGCCTCGCGCGGTGGCGCGGTCTGTACGGTGATTGAAGCCCGAGGAGCCCGAGGAGGGCGTCTAGGTGGCGCGGATCGCCGTGCGGCGTTTGCGGGAAATGACGATGTTCTTGCTGCGGCCCATCTTGTCCTGGCCGCTGACTCCCATGGGGATCGTCTGGATTTTCTTGCCGGAGGCGAGAAAGTCCTTTAAGTCTTGTTCGATGGTTTTTCGCATTTCTATATTGTTCTGGTTCAGCTTCTTCTGGGCGCGGCTCAAAGCGTCCTCCTCAAGTGCTTCTTCAGTGCAAGTTGCCGCGTCGAGCCTTTCAGCGCGTCGTTCGGCATCACCGAACCGAGGGTCACGCGCCGATTGGCTGGTGCTGCCCGGTCCTTCTCCCTAACCGATCCAATATAGCAGCGTCGGGTGGGCAAATCACCCAGTATTTGATTGGGCCTCGTTCTCGGCGTAGCCCGAGGCGACGCTCCGTATCCTGCCGACCATGGCGTTCAGGCCGTTGCCGCGGGTTGGACTCAGGTGGTTGATGAGGTCGAGTTCGGCGAACAGGGCCTGGATGTCGAAGTCGAGAATCTCGTCCGGCGAGCGGCCATCGTAGGCCGCGAGGACGACGGCGATCAGTCCCCGCACGATGTGCGCATCGCTGTCGATCGCGAGGTGCACGCGGTCGCGTTCGGCGTCGAACCGGGAAGTCAGCCAGACCTGGCTCTGGCAGCCCCTGACGAGGTTGTCTTCCTTCTTGTCCGCGGCCGGGAGTTCCTCCAGCCGGCGGCCGATATCGATCAGGAAGCGGTACTTGTCCTGCCATTCGTCGAAGAAGGCAAAAGTCGACCGGATGTCGTCGAGCGATTGCTTTGCTGGCATTGCGGCTAGTGCGTCTCGCGAGTACGCGAGCGCGTCTCCCTTCGGNGCCCGTCAGTGAAATGCAACCTGACCGTAAACATTGGCCCCGCTCAAGGAACGCTAGCGCGTCTCGCGAGTACGCGAGCGCGTCTCCCTTCGGGAGCCGTACAAGAGCGACTCGTGGCGCGCGTCAGCAAATGCAACCTGTCCGTTAACATTGGCCCCGCTCAAGGAATCTAGTAAAGCCCGAGTTCGAGTTGCGCCTCGTCGCTCATCATGCCCCGGTCCCAAGGCGGATCGAACACCAGGTTGACGTTCACGGCGCGAACGAAGGGGACTCGGCCCACGCGGCGCTCCACGTCCGTGACAAGCACCGGCCCCATGCCGCAGCCGGGTGCCGTCAATGTCATCTCGATGTCGACGGCGTCGCCATCGACGTTGCAGTCGTAGACCAGGCCGAGATCGACGATGTTCACCGGGATCTCCGGATCGTGGACCGTGCGCAGGGCCTGCCAGATCTGCTCGGTGGAGACCTGGCCGTCGGCCGGAGGCTCCAACAGGAGGACTTCCGGTTCGAGTCCCACCGCGTCGCCGTCCTCGGGTTCGATCCTCGCCATGTTGCCGTTGTAGATGATCGTGCAGGCGCCGCCCAGGGTCTGGGTGATGGTGACGAAGGCGCCGGCGGGCACCGTCAGCGGCGCGCCGGTGGGCACAAGGCGTGCCTCGACCGTGCGGGATACCGGCACGACCCGGCGTTTCACGCGACCTCTGGATTCATGGCGAAGCTCTCGCCGCAGCCGCATTCGGCGGTGGCGTTGGGGTTCTTGAAGGTCAGCGCCGAATTGAGACCTTCGGTGACGTAGTCGATCACCGTGCCCTGGACGAGTCTCCAGTCGTCGTCGTCGACCACCACGGTGACGCCGTCGAAATCGAACTCGTGCACACTCGTGATGGTGCCCTCCAGGTAGGAGAGTTCGTACATGTACCCGCTGCAGCCGCTCTCGGTGATGCCGAGCTTGAGGGCGACCGCCTGTTCCTTCGCCAACTGCCGGCGCACGTGGGCCTGTGCCGCCGGGGTCATGGCGATTGCGGTTGGATCGAACAGTTCGGCGCTCAAACTTACCTCCATCGGGACCGTGTTCAGAGCATTCCCCGCACTTCGTGCAGGGCGCGAGCCAGCTTGTCGACGTCGTCGCCTGAATTATACAGGCTGAAGGATGCACGCACCGTGCCGGGTATGCCGAGACGGTCCATCAACGGCATCGCGCAGTGGTGTCCGGTGCGGACGGCGACGCCTTGGGCGTCCAAGAGCGTGCCGACGTCGTGTGGATGCGCGCCGTCGAGGAGGAACGACAGGACGGGTCCCTTGGCGGGCGCAGTGCCCACCACGCGCAGCCCCTCCACCTGCTTCAGCGCCGACGTGGCGTGGGCGAGCAGATCGGCTTCGTGCGCCTGCACGGCGGCAGCCTCGACCTGGTCGAGATACTCCACCGCGGCGGCCAGGGCGACCACGCCGCTGATGTCCGGCGTGCCGGCCTCGAACTTGAAGGGCAGGGGGGCGTAGGTCGTCGCCTCGATGCGCACCCGTTCGATCATCTCGCCGCCGGACTGCCACGGCGGCATGTTGTCGAGCAGCTCCTCGCGACCGTAGAGCACGCCGATGCCTGTCGGGCCGTACATCTTGTGGCCGGAGAAGGCGTAGAAGTCGCAGCCGAGCTCGCGCACGTCAACGTCGAAGTGGGCGATGGCCTGGGCACCGTCGACGACGACGGCGGCCCCGAATCCCTTGGCGCGCGCGATCAGGGTCTCGATGTCGTTGACCGTGCCGAGCGCGTTGGAGACATGGCTCAGCGCAACGATGCGGGTTCGCGCGTCGAGCTTGGCATCGAAATCGTCGAGATCGAGTTCCCCCGAAGGCAGCACGCGCACCGCCTTCAGCACCGCGCCGGTGCGTCGGCAGGCGGTCTGCCACGGCACGATGTTGGAGTGGTGCTCCATCTCGGTGATGAGCACATGGTCGTCCTCGCCGAGCACGAGCGGTGCGTACACCGCGGCGACCAGGTTGATCGACTCCGTGGTGCCGCGCGTCCAGATCACCTCGTTGGTCGAGCGCGCGTTGATGCGCCGGGCCAGCGTCGCGCGAGCCGCCTCGAAGGCCAGGGTGGCCTCGTCCGACAG
>JAGWBN010000003.1:6913-43970 GCA_021295875.1 Pseudomonadales bacterium | reverse complement strand
TCCGCGAGCAGGTTCTTGGTGGACAGGGTGGCATCGCTGTGCTGCGCGCCCGGGGCGATGTGAATGCGTCCGTTCAGGACCGTCCGCGCCCGTCCCGCGGCGACGCCTCGGTAGGTCTGGCGGCTCGTCCCGCCCGGCAGGGCGTGTTCGACGGCCACCTGGTTGTCGAGATGCCCGCGCCCGTCGACCCGCCAGGCACTCCGCAGGACGGTCTCGGCACCGGCACCTGCGAGCGTCACCAGGATGTCGTTGCGCCTCAAGTCGGCCCCGAGGGACAGTTGCGACAGTTCGTAGCGGCCGCCGGCGGCGACGTTGACCCCGACCAGCGTGCACTCGCGGGACGCCGCCGCGGCCTGCCGGCGATGGTGGCGCAGCACCGCGCCTTCGTGAACGACGGCCTCGACGATGCGGTGGGTATGGGGCGAGGGCTCTTCGATGAGCTCCAGCGTGGCGCCGGCCTCGACGCTGACCAGGCAGTGCTGGTACGCGGAGGGAAGACGCGAAATCCGCACCGGACCCGATGCCTGGCAGCCGGCGGGCACCCGGATCGCCAAGCCGCCGCCGAGCAATAGGCCGTTGACCGCAGCCAAGGGGTAGCGCTCCAGATCGAACGTCTGCCGGGGACCAAAGAGGTTGGCCGTGCGCGCATCGGCGAAGTCCCGCACGACGACCTCGTCCGGGGACTCCCACACCGCATCCCCATGGGTGGGGCGGGGTGCGTCCAGCACCGTCTCGTACCAGCGACCGACGTTGGTGTGCTGCCAGGCCTCGGAACGGATGATCGGCAATCCGTGGTTCGCGATGACGGCGGCGCAGGCGTCGCGGTCGAACCAGGGTGCGTAGTCGCTCGGTCCCGTGTCCAACAGCCGCCTGGCGACGGCGTGCGGTTCAGTCGTCGAGCCAGCCATAGCCTTTGTCCTCCAGCTCGAGGGCAAGCGACCGATCGCCGGAGCGGACGATCCGGCCGCCGGTGAGGACATGCACCCGGTCGGGCACGACATGGTTCAGCAACCGCTGGTAGTGGGTCACCAGGACCACCGCGTTGCCGTCGTTGCGGAACGCGTTGATCCCCGCCGCGACGACCTGCAGGGCGTCGATGTCGAGGCCCGAGTCGGTCTCGTCGAGCACCGCGAGGCGGGGTTCGAGGAGCAGCATCTGGAGGATCTCGTTGCGCTTCTTCTCGCCCCCCGAGAAGCCGTCGTTGACCCCGCGCTTCAGGAAGTCGACATCGAGTTCCAGCCTCGAGGCGGCGTCCCGGGCGCGGCCGATGAACTCGGGGGCGGAGGTCTCGTCCTCGCCGCGCATGCGCGCATGGGCGTCCACCGCCGCCTTCAGGAACTCCATGTTGCTGACCCCCGGAATCTCGACCGGATACTGGAAGGCGAGGAACAGGCCCCGGTGGGACCGTTCCTCCGGGGCGAGTCCGGTGATGTCCGTGCCATCCATGGTGATGGCGCCGCCGGTCACATCGTACCCGGGTCGCCCGGCCAGGACGTTGGCGAACGTGCTCTTGCCCGAGCCGTTGGGGCCCATGACGGCGTGGACCTCGCCCGCGTCGACCGTGAGGCTCAGGCCGTTGAGGATCGTCTTGTCGTCGACATCGACGCGCAGGTCGTCGACGTTCAGCAGGCTCATCCGACGGCGCCCTCGAGACTGACTTCGAGGAGTTGGGCGGCCTCCATCGCGAACTCCATCGGCAACGTCCGGAACACGTCGCGGCAGAAGCCGTTGACGATCATCGACACCGCTTTCTCCGGGTCGATGCCGCGCTGCTGACAGAGAAAGAGTTGCTCGTCGCTGACCTTCGAGGTCGTCGCCTCGTGCTCGATCATCGCCGACGGCAGCTTGGACTCGATGTACGGGAACGTATGCGCGCCGCAGTTCTCGCCGATCAACAGCGAATCGCACTGGGTGTAGTTGCGCGCACCCTTGGCGCCGGGATTCATGCGCACGCGTCCGCGGTAGCTGTTCTGGCTGCGCCCGGCGCTGATGCCCTTGGAGATGATGGTGCTCTTGGTGCGCGGTCCGATGTGGGTCATCTTCGTGCCCGTGTCGGCCTGCTGGAAATTCCGCGTCAGCGCGACGGAGTAGAACTCGCCCACGGAGTCCGCGCCGCGCAGCACCACGCTCGGATACTTCCAGGTGATCGCCGAGCCGGTCTCCACCTGGGTCCAGCTGATCTTCGAGCGCTCGCCGAGACAGGCGCCGCGCTTGGTGACGAAGTTGTAGATGCCGCCGTTGCCCTGGTCGTCGCCGGGATACCAGTTCTGCACCGTCGAGTACTTGATCTCGGCGTCGTCCAGGGCGACGAGCTCGACCACGGCGGCATGCAGTTGGTTCTCGTCGCGCATCGGCGCGGTGCAGCCTTCGAGGTAGCTGACGTAGGCGCCCTCGTCGGCGATGATCAGGGTGCGTTCGAACTGCCCGGTGTTCTCGGCGTTGATGCGGAATATGGTGGACAACTCCATCGGGCAGCGCGTGTGCTTCGGCACGTAGACGAACGAGCCGTCGCTGAACACGGCGGAATTCAGCGCGGCGTAGAAATTGTCCGGCTTCGGCACGACGCTGCCGAGGTACTTGCGCACCAGCTCCGGATGCTCGCGGATCGCCTCCGAGATGGAGCAGAACACGACCCCCGCCTCCGCCAGCCGATCCTTGAACGTGGTTGCCACGGAGATGCTGTCGAACACCGCGTCCACGGCGACTTCGGGTGCGTCCTCCCGCACACCGGCGAGCCTGGCCCGTTCGTGCAGGGGAACGCCGAGCTTCTCGTAGGTGCGGAGCAGTGCCGGGTCGACCTCGTCCAGGGACTTCGGCGCATCGCCCTTGGGGGCCGAGAAATACGAGATCGCCTGGAAGTCGATGTCGGGGAACTGCACATGGGCCCAGCGGGGAGTATGCATCTCCCGCCAGCGGCGGAACGCATCGAGCCGCCACTCCGTCATCCACTCGGGCTCGTCCTTCTTCGCGGAGATGACGCGCACGACACCCTCGTCCAGGCCGGGTGGCAGGGTGTCCGTCTCGATGTCGGTGACGAAACCCGCCGAGTATTCGCTCCCGGCGGCGGCATGTTCGCTACCGACGAGGTCGTGCAGCTCGTTTTGATCGGGCATCGGAACAGCCCCGATGGTCTCGGTTGGCGGATTGTAGCGAATAGCCGACTAAAATACTCGGTTATTCCACCGGCTCGGTCACCCGATCAAGGACAACCTCGATTCGCTCGGCCAGCAGCCGGGCCTGCGCGGCGAGCATCCTGCGGTATACGGCGACGACGATCACCAGCTCCAGGATCGCGAAGATCAGGAACACGGGTACCGGCCAGCCGGCTGCTTCGGCGCCTCGCTCGATCAACAGAGCCAGGATGAGCGGCAAGGTCATGAGGAGGAACAGGACCATGGCCAGCAACGTGGCGAGGGTCATCTTCGCCGTCGAGTTGGGCACGCTCATCGAACTCGGGGACATGGCCCTCGGGGTTCTGACCGAGAACGTGTTGCCCACTAGGCAGCCGACGAGGTAGAGCGCCACCAAGTGGACGACGTGGGCCGCGAAGTGGGCCGCGGAGACCGGGTTCGTGATCTGCAGAACGACAAGTGCCGAGACGCCGATGGGGATGGCGAACGGCGCCAGGGACAGGTTCTTGCCGAGGAGGATGTCTTTTGGACTGGCCCCGGCGAAAATCATGGTGCGGAACCCACCGCCGTCCTGGCCGAATTGGTTGGCGAGCAGCGTCAGGCACATCATGAGCACCAGGGCGAGGAACGCCAGGGCCGAGAAGCGCGCGGCCAGGTCGCCCGAACCGAAGCCGGAGAACACGACGATGTAGAGCAGGATGAGCAGGATCGGACTCAGCATCACCATCTTGCCCTGGGGTGCCCGCCGCCACAGCAGCATGGACGACCAGGCCACGGCACGAGCGTGTTCCGGCAGCCGGCTGAGCAGCCTGTCGACAAGGGTCCGCCAGCCGCCGCCGGACGACGCCGCCCGGCCAATGGGCGCTGTCGGGCGCGGGGCAGCGGTGCGCGGCTCGCGGCGTGCATCGCGACGCCCGCCGCTGTCGCCGCCGGTGAGGGATCTAAGCGTCCTGCGGTAGGAACGGCGCAGGCTCAGGGCGGCGATGGCGAGCATGCCGGCGAAGCACAACGCCGACGGCCAGTATTGGCCGCGGTTGACGGTCCAGGCGCCGACGGGGAGCCACCCGGGGGGCAACGCCACGTTGGCAGCGACGACCGTCGCCGCGAGGTTGTCGATGAGTGGCGATTCCTCTGCAGCGGTCTCGCCAGGAGCATCGCCGTCCGTCGCCGGCCCGTCGAAGTCCAGGGTCCGCGTATAGAGCGCGGGCAGGTTGGCGATCAGCACGGTGACGATGACGGCCACGGCGATCACCGTTCCCCGGCGCCGCTTGTTGGCCATCAGCCGCCCCAGCCAGCTTTGGAACTGGTAGGTGAGGGCGGCGACCATGGCCATCGAGGCGAAGACCAGCAAGGCGAGCACGGTGCCGCCGCCGACGCCGTGGACCGTGCCGTGCGCGATGCAGAGGCCCAGCATCAGCGCGAAGAAGAAGCCGAGGGAGACGCGCATCTGCGAACTCAGGAAGTTCAGCAGGAACGCCCCTTGCGGCGACACCGGCATGTGCATCAGCTTGGTCAGCGAGAACCGTTCGCCGCCGAGTTGAAGGTGCACCAGCAGACCGGCTAGCCACCAGACCAGGAAGGCCACGACGATGCAGTCCCAGATGAACAGCACGAACAGCGGCCTCAAGTCCGGCAGGTAGACGACGCCGACGTAGTAGCCGATGAACAGTGCGCTGACCGCCGAAGCGGCGCCGACAACCGTGAGCAGGACCATGAAACCCGCGAGGAGGGGACTCTGGCGCTCCCAGCGTCGGTGTGAAAGGGTCCAGCCGAGCCGGAGGATCGCTGCGAACTGACTGCGGTCGATCCCGATCACTCTGGGCTATCGCCACCGTCGGCTAGGGGTTCGTCGCGTTCGTCCAGCCAGCTCAAGTGGGCGTGGACGTCCTCCGTCGAACCGACCTTGGCGAGGAATGTCTCTTCGAGGCTCGCCGACTGACGGAGTTCGGCAAGCGGTGCCTGGACGACCAGCCGGCCCCGGTCGATGATGCCGACGTGGGTGCACAGACGTTCCACGATCTCCAGCACGTGGGAGGTGATGAAGATCGTGGCACCCTGGTCGGCTGCCCGGGTCAGCAGGTTGCGGATGACGCGGGACGTGACCGCGTCGACGCCTTCGAACGGCTCGTCGAGAAACAGCAATACGGGGTTGGCGAGCAGGGCGGCGGCCAGCGCGAGCTTCTTCTTCATGCCGTGGGAGTAGTCGATGACCAGGCGTTTCTCTTCGTCCGCGTCGCGGCCGAGTTCCAGCAGCGCGAACAACTCGTCGATCCGCTCCTGGGCGAGTTCCTTGGGGATGCGGTACATCCGTCCGACGAAGGTCAGGTTCTCGCGACCGGTCAACAGGTCGTACAACGCCAAGTCTTCCGGGACGACGCCGATTCGGCGCTTCACCTCGACGGCCGCGGCCGGGTCGAGGGGGTTCTTGCCGAGCAGCTTGATCGTACCTGCGGTCGGGGCCAGAAGGCCGGTCAGCATCTTGAGGGTGGTAGACTTTCCGGCACCGTTGCGACCCAGAAAGCCGTATAGGGTTCCCCGTTCAATCCGTAGATCGAGATCGTCCACGGCGCGCAGTTCGCCGAACCGGCGGCACAGCCGGGAGGTCTCGACGGCGAACTCGGGTGCGGGGACCATGGGAGAGCAAGTCTACCCGTTTGTCGTGGGCTCGTCGGACCACCGACGAGTCGTCGGCGGGAGTAGGAGAAGGAGGGACCCATGAACGATAGCGAACCGGCAGTGTCCGGAGGCGATCCGTCCGGTGCCTCCGTACCGACCCCGTGGGGATTTTGGGCGACGGCCGGACTGGGGGTAGCGGTCTTCGTCGCGTTCCTGGTGATCCAGACCGTGGTCGGCATCCCGTTCGGCATCGCCATCATGGTCGAGAACCCCGGCATGTCGACGGCGGACGTGGCGCGGACGCTGAATGCGAACAGCGAATACATCGCTGCGGCGCTGCTCGCGACGGGGACGCTCGGCACGCTTGTCGTGTGGTTGTGCGCCTGGCTGCGCCGAGACATCCCGGTGCGGGACTACATGGCGTTGTACACCCCCAAGGGCAGGGCGCTCGTGCTGTGGCTTGCGGTCACCGTCGCTGCCGTCGCGCTGCTGCAGGCCGCCACGGTGCTCCTCGGTCGCGACACGCCCGAGTTCGTGGTCGATCTGTACGCCAACGTCCGACTGCCGCTTCTCCTCGCCATCGGAATCGGCGTCGGCGCGCCGCTGTTCGAGGAGGCGTTCTTCCGGGGATTCCTGTTCGCCGGTTGGTCGCGATCGAGGCTGGGCGTCTCGGGGACGATCCTGCTCACCTCGTTCGTGTGGGCGCTCATGCACATCCAATACGGAATCTACGAGATCGCGCAGATCTTCCTGCTGGGCATCGTGCTGGGGGCCGCCAGGGCCCATACCGGGACGCTGGCCGTGCCCTTGGCGATGCACGCCACGATCAACCTCGGCGCGCACATGCAGATGGTCTATAGCTGACCGATGCCTGAACTCGAGCGCATTCCCGAGGAGCACATCTACCGCGCCTACGGGATCTATCTGCTGACGTCGCAGCACCGGCTGATTCGACGCCTGAAACGCCTCTACGAGCCTTCCATCCACGGCAACAAGGCGTGGCGCTCGAGTTTCCTGCTGATGGACTACCTCCTGCACAACCCGCCGCAGCGCGGAGTACGGGTGATGGAACTCGGTTGCGGTTGGGGACCGGGTGCCGTGTTCTGCGCGCGCCGTTTCAAGGCACGGGTGACGGCCGTGGACCTCGACGGCAACGTCTTCCCCTACCTCGAGGTGATTTCGGCGCTGAACGACGTCAAGGTCGCGCCGCTGGAGAGCAACTTCAACAACCTAAGCGCCCAGTGTCTGGGCCGCGAACACCTGTTGATCGGTTCCGACATCTGCTTCTGGGACAGCATGATCAAGCCGCTGTTCGACGTGGTTGAGCGGGCGCTGGAAGGTGGCGCCAAGCGGTTCGTGATCGCCGACCCGGGCCGACCGACGTTCTACGAACTCGCTGATCGCTGCCAGAAGCAGAACTGGCGGGTGACGCTCAGGGAGTGGTACGCCGTCGAACCGTCGCGCACCACGGGGGAAATCCTTGAAGTGAGGCCGTAGCGCACCGTGGGGCTTCCATGCGAGGGAACGTCCTACGCGTCGGCGGTCGACGAGTCCTGCGGGCCGAGGAAGTTCTTGATCTCCTGCGACAGGTTGGCGCACGCCTCCTCCTGGACCCGGGCGATGACGGGCACGGGAACCACCACGGCGATGACGAAACTCGTGCCGGCGGCCTCGGAACTCAACGTGCCGACGGTCATCTTGCGACGGACGTCCCACACCGAGGCCTCGTAGTTCGACCCCCGCTCCCACGACAGGAACCCCAGACAACCGGGTACGCCGCCGGTCATCATGGTGCACTGGAGGCTGCCGGTCTGATCGGATCGTCGCGTCTGGCCCTCGATCCAGACGAGGTAGCGGACGCCGATCTCGTCGATTCGTTCAGCGATGAGGGGCCGGTTGATGACCTGGGTGAGATCGTCCATGTTGAGCGGCGCCGTGCGCGGCTCGAACCAGGGGAAGGTGGCATCGACGAACTCGCGTTCGGTGAGGATGGGCACGGCGTCGCTGCCGCTTTTGACATAGTCGCTGACGCAGGCGACGAAGTCGTCTTCGGTCTCGCCCTGGGTCTTGTGTTTCCTCGACAGGATCACCACGGACTCGCTCGCGCCGAGGTCGGTTTCCGCCTGGCGCACACCCTGGACCGTGGTCTGCACGCAACCGCCGGCAAGCCACGCGGCCGCGAGGACGAGTAGGCCGACAGCGATGCCGCGTGGCGGAAGCCGTCCGGTAGTCATTGTCCGACCGCGTGCGGCGGCGTGGCGTAGGCGTTGCGGGTGGCGATCATGGCGAGCCAGTCTTTGGACTCCGATTGGTCGCGGAACTGGAACGAGAGCATTGCGGCTGCGTCGCGCAGCGCCCACATGGTCGCCTCGTTGAGCGCGGGTGAAGCCTGCCCAAGGCCACCGAAGTTGGCTTTGTTGGCTTTGCCGTAGCCGATCACGGGGTATTCGCCCAAGCGGTTGCCGTTGGTGTCGTAGAGATCCAGTCGGTAGCGGATCCAGACCTCGTAGAACTCGCCGCCCGTCTGTCTCGGAATCGCGAATTGGACCTCTTCGATGCTCGGCGCGATGATGCCGGCGACGGCGGGCTTGCTGCCGTCCGGGCGGGTGAACCTGACCGGTGGCGCACCCGCGGCATCGCTGTCGGTCGCGGCGTCCGTTTCTTCGAGGTCGGCATCCCCCGCACCGGCCTCGTCGTCGGCGGGTGTCTCGTCCGCGGGTGGCTCGTCGGCCGGTGCCTCGTCGCCAGGGACGAGGGCCATGGGCACGACGGTCTCGAACATCGCATCGAAGACCTGGGCGAACACCGGTGCATGGGAGGCACCTATGTCGATCCGGTACTTGCCGTGGTCGACGAGTTCTTCCTCGTGGACGTAGTTCCTCAGTTCGTCGTTGTAGTAGATGCCGACCGCGGCGTTGATCGGTTCGACCAGCGGACGGGGCACGTCGACATCCACGGTGATGGATGCGCCACTGCTGCAGCCGCCGAGTAGCCAGCCGGCGACCAACGCGGTAGCCAGCGCACCGTAGGGACTCCGTCGATTGCGATGCACGCCAAACGCCACCGCCTCACGGCCGTGCCGAGAATTCGCCACGCGAATTGTTCCGGCGAGAAGCGTCGCCGCCGACGCCGGGCAACGAGCCAGCCCCAGTGCAATGCGAGTGAGTGCCATGCGAGTGGCGCTCCGAACGGGTCAATTGAAGCCTACTCCAATCGCGGCAGGGCGACAAAGGTTCCGTTGTTCCGGTAGGTGAGTTCGCGCATGAGCGCGGCGAACCGATTGCCGGACGGGCTCCCCACCCTCACGGGAAAGCCCACCGCGTGAATGCGCATGCGCCGGCTGCCGTCCTCGGCGATACGGTTGAGCTCATCGACGGTGTCCACGACATATTCGATGGACCTGCCCGAGAAGTCGTCGCCGAAGACGTAGATGCTGACTTTGTGGTCGGTGCTGTAGAAGGTGGTGATGGCCGCGCGGATACCCTCGACGGGGCTGGAATTCGACATTGGGCTCCAAGTCGCGAGAATCTGCACGATGTCCCGCCGGCGGCGTTCGGAGTCCGGAATCCAGCGGCCGGCGAACTGCGGAAACATGTAGCCGCCCATGTCGTTCATGATCTGGATGCCTTTGACGCGGGGATAGATCTGCAGCGTTTCCTGGACTTTCCTTTGGACTATCGGCCACGCCCCCCGCTGCATGGTGCCCGAGGTGTCGATGACGAAGATGATGTACTCGCTGTCGACCTGGTGCTGCGCACGAAGTCGAGGCCCAGCAGACGCTCCATCTCCTCGGTCAGCGACTGCTTGGCCCGGGCGAGCCGCAGCCGCTCGGTGTTCTGGTGCTCGGCTTCCTCGGCGGTGGCGTGGTAGCGGGCGAGGATGTCGTTGAGGTCCCGTTCCAGCCGGGCCAGTTCAGCCAGATCGCGGGCCAGTTGCCGCTCCTCGTCGCTGAGCTGCCGGGTCAGGATCCGGGTGCGGCCGATGATCTCGTTGAGCGAATCCCGCTTCTCGATCACGAGCCCCTCAAGGTTGATCACCGGCTCCTCGAGCAGGATCGGTTCCACCGTCTTGACGATCATCAGCAGCAGAATGATGGCCCCGAATCCACAGCAGATGACGTCGAGGAACGACAGGCCGATCTCTTCCAATCCACGTCGCGGGTTCATGGCCAGTCCCTGAACGGCGAAGTGTACGTGCCGCCGATGCGGCCCGCCAGCATCCAATAGGCGGCGGACGCGCCGGGGTCGCCTTCCATTGGAAGCAGGATGACGTTCAACACGACGCCCCTTGGCAATAGTTCTGCGGCGCTCTCCATGAATCGGGTGCGGTCTCGCCCGCTCACCGTGGCGGAGCGGGGTTGATCTGGTCGCTGACGCATGAGACGAAGTCGTCTTCGGTCTCGCCCTGGGTCTCGTGTTTCCTCGACAGGACCACGACGGATTCGCTCGCGCCGAGGTCGGTTTCCGCCTGGCGCACGCCCTGGACCGTGGTCTGGACACAGCCGCCGGCGAGCCACGCGGCCGAGAGGACGATCAGGCCGGCCGCGGCGCCGCGTGGGGCAAGTCGTCCGGTGGTCATCGTCCGACCTGCTGCGTCGGCGTGGCGAGCGCTTGGTTGAAGCCTACTCCAATCGTGGCAGGGCGACAAAGGTTCCGTTGTTCCGGTAGGTCAACTCGCGCATGAGTGCGGCGAACCGGTTGCCGGAGGGGGCACCCACCACCACGGGGAAGCCCACGGCGTGAATGCGCACGCGTCGGCTTCCGTCCTCGGCGATGCGGTTGAGCTGATCGACGGTGTCGACGACGTCCTCGATGGACCGGCCGGAGAAGTCGTCGCCGAAGACGTAGATGCTGATCTTGCGGTCGGTGGCGTAGAACGTCGTGATGGCCGCCCGAATCCCCTCGACCGGACTGGAATTCGACTGCGCGCTCCAGGTCGCAAGAAGCCGCACGATGTCGCGCCGGCGGCGTTCGGAGTCGGGAATCCAGCGGCCGGCGAACTGCGGAAACATGTAGTCGCCCATGTCGTTCATGACCTGGATGCCCTTGACGCGGGGATAGATCTGCAGCGTTTCCTGGACCTTCCTTTGGACGATCGGCCAAGCCCACTGGCGCATGCTGCCCGAGGTGTCGATGACGAAGATGATGTACTCGCTGTCGATGGTGCTGCGCACGAAGTCGAGGCCCAGCAGACGCTCCATCTCCTCGGTCAGCGACTGCTTGGCCCGGGCGAGCCGCAGACGCTGGTTGGTCTGAAATTCGGCTTGTTCACTAGTGGCGTGGTAGCGGGCGAGGATGTCGTTAAGGTCGCGTTCCAGCCGAGCCAGCTCGGCCAGGTCGCGGGCCAGTTGCCGCTCCTCGTCGCTGAGCTGCCGCGTCAGGATCCGCGTGCGGCCGATGATTTCGTTGAGCGAGTCCCGTTTCTCGGTTACGAGGCCCTCGAGATTGACCACCGGCTCCTCGAGGAGGATCGGTTCCACGGTCTTGACGATCATCAGCAGCAGGATGATGGCGCCGAATCCACAGCAGATGACGTCGAGGAACGACAGGCCGATCTCTTCCAATCCGCGTCGCGGGATCATGGCCAGTCCCTGGACGGCGACATGTACGTGCCGCCGCTGCGGCCGGCCAGGATCCAATAGGCGGCGGATGCGTTGGGGTCACCTTCCATGGGGAACATGATGACGTTCACGGTTACGTCCCGTGGCATCCGTTTTTCGGCGTCTTCCATGAATCGGACGCGGTCGCGTCCGCTCACCGCGGCGGAGCGGGGTTGGCGATTGGATCGGGTCGGCAGACCGTCGGTGATCAGGTACACGTTGTCCGGCAACGGCCGCAACTGCGCCAGGGCCTCGATCAACCCTTCGAGATTGGTGCCGCCGCTCGGGACCATCTCGGCCAAGTCGTCCAAGGCCGCGTTGACGATCGCCGCGTCGCTGACCGGATACCACGCGTCGCTAGGCAGGAGCGTTCTGGCCTCGTCGCTGTAGAGCAGTATCTGGAGATTGCTGTCCAACGGGATCTGCGCAGAGAGCCAATCCACGGTTGCCAGCGCTCGCTGCCACTTGGGTGATGCGAGCTGGCGCTCGCGAGGCATGTTGCGCCGCCGGATGACCTGCACGATGGTCTCGTCGAGCATGCTCGCCGACACGTCGAGGGCGATCAGCACGTGCCGACCGCCGACATACAGACCCGTGAGATACTGTCGATCCCCTTCGCCCTTGACCTGGCGAACCCGGGTACCGGACAGGGCCTCTTCCTCGTCCTGCAGTTGCTTGACGTCCTTTTCGCGGGTCTCGACGTCGGACTGCAGTTGCTCGACGCTGTCGCGCTCCGCCGCCGACTTGGCGTCGAGTTCCTCCAGCTCTTCGCGGCGCGCGTCCCGGTCCTCGATCAGGGCGACGAGCTGGTTGCTGGCATCGCCGACGCGCTTCTTCGTGTCCTGCAGCCGTTCCTGCAGATCGACCAGGTTCTTCTCACCCTCCTCGATCTGGAAGTCGAGCTTGCGCGACTCCGAGAGCAGGTCGCGGTCGATGTCCCTGGTGGTGTCCTCGATGCGGTGGTTGATGATGAGGAAGACCAGCACGACGGCGCCGAAGCCGCAGGACATGACGTCGAGAAACGACAGGGAGAAGACGTTGAACCGGCGGCCGCCGCGCTTGGCCACTTACCCGTCCTGTTGGTCGGAAACGCTGATCAATTGGAACTCCTGGCCGCCGGCGACGATGTGGTCGCCCGCCTCGGCGGGATGTTCGAAGTCGATGTGACTGCCGTTCAGGGCGACATCCGCGCCGTCGGCGGGGGCCACCGAGAAACTGCGGTCGGCGCGCAGCACGCGGAACCCCGGGCTACCCTTGCAGCCGGGATGATCGCGTGCGTTGGTGTCTTCGGCGAGCGGTATCGCGACGGCCGCGCACAATAGGTGCGTGGGCGGTTCGCGCAACATCGCGCCTTGGCTCTCGCTGCGGCTGGGCAGGCTGGTGACCAGTCTTGCGCCGGCCCGTGCGCCATCCGGTTGGATGTGGTCGGGATTCTCCGCGATGCCGGCGACCACGGCGTCCGGAGCAAGTGGCAGCAGCTCGTGGCCGGCGTCCTGAAGAAAGCCAGCGAGACCCGGAAGTCGGCGCATTCGATGGCTCATCACGAGGGTGCCGGGGTCGCCGATGGACCGCGCCAGGAGTTCGTAGCGCTGCCGAGACTTCTCCCCGAGCGCGTGCCTTGCCACCGTGACCCGCCGCGCCACCTCGTCATGGACGACCTCGATGGTGAGTTCGGCATCCCCGGCCTCGATCCCGGCGACCACTTGCTCGAAAACCCGTTGTTCCGTCTCGGCGATACGCAGCGGATCGAAGCGCGTACCGTCGACGAAACGGTCGGCAACCACGTCCACCCAGCCTTCGATCAGCGAGGCAAGCCCGATGGCGGGGATCTCGTCAACGGATGTTCGGCGCACCGTGGCTTGCCCGGGGTCGACGTCCAAGTGGGTGACGTGCCCACGGTGTAGCGACAGGTCGAGTAGCCGGCAGGATCCGGAAAGCGGCAGCAGGCAGGCCGCGGCCACCGCGGCATCGACGATGGTGCGCACCTCGAACCCGGCTTCGCCGGCGATTCCGAGCAGCACGGCGAACT
This sequence comes from Pseudomonadales bacterium, assembly GCA_021295875.1. Classification (GTDB taxonomy): domain Bacteria; phylum Pseudomonadota; class Gammaproteobacteria; order Pseudomonadales; family Azotimanducaceae; genus VXYL01. The sequence goes on along the minus strand of JAGWBN010000003.1, from coordinate 30,595 downwards.
GTTCGGAGGTGACCGTGCTAGGCGCGGCGACGACCAGGGCTGGCCGGTCGGCATCGGTCGGTCCCAGGCCGAGGGCCTCGCGCATGGCGAGCAACTGCAGGTAGACGAGATCGGCCTGGTTCGCCACGCCCTGGCCGGGCGGCGACACCGGGTCCCCGTTGAGGCGCTGCCAGAATTCGTTGTGGGACTGCCGGGGATGGAGACGCGACCGGGACAGCGCTTCGCGGCCGAACACCGCGCCGTCGTTGTCGACGAAGGCGAAGCCCGGCTCGCGGTAGACGATCTCACCGTCCCGGTAGAGGGTGGTTTCGACGTCGTTGATGTCCAGCACGATCACGGTCAGCGCACCTGCATGTGACGGATCAGGTAGTCGTCGCAGTAGTGCTGCGTATCGAGCACCAGGCGCTCCTGGATGAGTTGCAGTTGGTGCATCAGGAACATCACGACGATGCTGATCACCAGGGCAACGAAGGTCGAGTTGAATGCCACCCCCAGGCTCGCGGTCACGCCGGCGATGTCGCCTTCCACGGCCCGGTACGCCTGCCCCAGGGCGTCGCCGATGCCGCGCACGGTACCGATGAAACCGATCGACGGGATGGCCCAGGCGATGTAGCGGACCATCGCCAGCTCGCTGTCCAGGCGATCGGACTCCGTTTCGCAGACCGCGCGCACGGCGTTGGACACATCCTGGACGTTGCTGGTGGATGCGAAACGCTGCAGTGCGGCGAGCAACGCACGGGGCAGCAGGTTGCTGCGCGTCGACTCGGGTAGGGCCTGCAGCGGCCGGGCGTACTCGCGGGTGTCCTCGGGCAGTACGCTGATGCCTTCGGTCACCTCGATGAAGGACTCCTGCAGCATCCTGCGTTCACGCAGCGAGTTCCTGGCCTTCAGCCCCATGATGGACATCGCCCAGATCATCAAAATGAAGCAGGACTCCTGCTCGTAGTCCCGCAGCACCACATAGAGGGAGCGGTCGGGGACGAACGCCTCGCCCGTCTGGGCGCGGTTGGCCTGGGCCTCGAGGATGGCGTCCGCGTTCGGGCGCACGACCGTCACGTAGGTCAGATGCACGATGATGATGGCGACGATGAGCGCGATCACCTGGTAGACGAACTCGAACGGCAGGGTCTTCTTCATTGTTCAGATGTCCACTGGGAACGGCACGGAGATGTCTTCGGAAATGTTCTCGCTCGGAACGAATACCTCGGCGGCTTGGTCCTCGGTCGGCGGCGGCTCGGTGTCGGTATCGGCGTCGGTGTCGGTGTCGGCGTCCGCCGGGCTCGCGTCGGCGGGCGCAGCCTCGTCCTCGCCGTCGGCCGCGGGGCTCGCGTGCGCCGGTTCCGCTGCGTCCTCGCCGTCGGTCGGAGACGGATCGGAGACCGGCACCTCTACGGGTTCGAATTCCTCCGCCGCGGACTCTTCGCTCGCCTGCGCCGCCTGTGCATGTTGGCCGGGGGCGGCACAGCATGCCAGGGCGATGCACACCGCGAGGACGGCGTAGGGTCGGCCCCGGGGCGAAAGGCGGATGTTCACTCCGCGAATCTCGCGATGCGGAAGCCGACGTCGGGTCGGCCGTCGGTGCCGTAGTCCCGGTACGAGAGCCGCAGGTCACTGACCGTGCCGTGCATCCAGCTGGCGCCGCGGATCACGTGGTACTCGCCCTGATTCGGGCCCAGCGGATCGACCGCCGGCGCAGCGGCGGGTATGCCGTAGTAGTCGTGCACCCACTCCGCGACGTTGCCGCCTAGGTCGTGGATGCCCTTGGCGTTGGCCTCGAACGAAGCCACCGGCGCGGTGACGATGTGATTGTCGGCGTAGCCAAAGATGATGCGCGCCACCGTGTGCGCCGCCGAGATGTCGGCGTAGTTGCCGTGGCGTTCCGGCGGCGGCAGCCGGTCGCCCCAGGGGAAGCGCAACGGGTCCGCGCCCTCCACGTGGCGTGCGGTCCAAGCCCATTCCGCTTCGGTGGGCAGTCGGTAGCCGAGCGCCGTGGGATTGAACCCCACGACCTTGCGCAGCTCCTCGCGGTAGAACGGCTCGAGATCGTCCTGCGCGGACAGCCAGTTGCAGTAGAGGGCGGCGTCCTGCCAGGAGACCCTCACCACGGGTTGGTCCGGGCGGTTCAGGTCGAGACCCTCGAAGCCGTCGGAGTCGTGGCCGGAGGCGAACGCGCGGAACTGTGCGTTGGTCACTTCGTGGCGTCCGAGATAGAAGAGCCGCGTCAGTTCGACGTCGCGCAGCACCTCGTTGGCCCGCCGACCGGGTTCCCGCCGTGATGCGCCCATGCGTATGGCACCCGGACTCAAAAGCACGAGTTCCTGGCCCTGACCGGTGGTCCGTACCTGTTTGAGGGCCTCGAGACGCGCTTCCTCCAATGTCAGCAACTTGACCTTCAGTTCCTGCGTCAATCCGGGTTGGGGCACGATCGTCACCCGATAACTGGCGTAGCCGGTCTTCTTGACCTCGAGTTCGTGGGGTACGGCCGACAGGGTAAGGGTACCCCCTTCCGGGCGGCGGCGTTCGCGGTCTATCCACAGTTCGGCATCCTCCGGTCGCGTCTCGATGGCCAGAACGCCTTCAAGGGCCTCGAGGGTGAACGAGAGGTTCTTGCGTTCAGCGGAGGGTACGGTCACCGACACGTTCTTCGGTGCGTAGCCGACCTTGAACGCGCGGATCGCGTGGCGGCGGCCCGATGCGACATCGAGTACCACGGGGGTGACACCTCGGTAGTCGCCGTCGACGGTCACGCTCGCGCCGGGCGGCTTCGACGCCACCCGGATCTGGCCGTCGGCCTCGCGGAGTGTGATGGGGTCCAATGCGATCACCTGCTGCGCCTCGACGTAGAGGAGGTCGGTCCAGGTGCCGTAGCCGGGCAGGCTCACCGAGACGCGCCGTTCGCCTGCGGGAACCGGAACCGGTCCGGGCGTTGCGACGCCGGACAGCTCACCGTCGATGCGTACCTCGGCACCCGTCGGCGTGGTGGGAATGGTCACGTCGGCCCAGTCGGGTACGAGCGATGTGGTAACGGTCTGGCGCTGCTCGCGCCCCTCGACCTCGAAGGCAACGGTGGCTTCCTGATAGCGCGGATGGCTCACGGTGGCGGTTTGAGGCCCGGCCGGCACGTGGAGCTCCACCGGCGAGATGCCGTGGAGTCCGTCGCTGCCGACCACCGCGACCCGGGCACCCTCCGGGTCGATGGCGAACGTCACCCATCCCGGGAGAGCGCGTAGGTCCACGGCGATCGCCTGATTGCGCTCCGCGCCGACCTCGATCGAGCGGCGAAGTGTCTCGTAGCCGAGTGCTTCGGCCACGAGGTCGTAGGAGCCTTGGCGCAGCAGATGGATCTCGCCCAGACGAAACGCGAATCCACCGTCGATGGCGATGCTCGCGTCGGCCGGGTCGACGTCCAGCCGCACGGACTTGGCGGTGAAGATGAACCACAGAACCGACAGCGCGACGGTGCAGCCGCCGACCAAAAGGATGCGGCGCACGCTGATGAAGTGTGAACGCCGACCGGCGGTTGTGGCGGTGGGCCGGAACTGAACGGCTTCGATGCGGCCGCCGTCGGCGCCCTGTGCAGGTGCTTGCGGGTCGCTCATGCGAACGCCCCGCAGCCGGCGGTAGCGAGTGGGTGCCGATCCGTCGTCAACATTCGGAACGTCTGTCTCATGGGGCGGTTAGATGTTTTCGACGCAGCGGATGTCGACCGGTTCCATGTCGGCCGCCAGGATGATCTCCTTGCGCACGTCCCGGCACCCGTCCCGGCTGCCGACGATGGTGTAGCGGCCCGGTCGCAGCAGGAGTTCATTGCGCGTGAACATGCCCAGGGTGCCGACCTTGTGAATGATCACTTCGGTGGCGTTGTCCGAGACCAGCACCAACGGCACGGGTGCCGTGCTTTGCGTGATGATGGCGCCGAGCTTGGCGATCGCGGCGGTGAAGGGTTCGCCGGGATCGACCTCCGCCACGGCCCTCGCGAGCACCTCGCGGGCGCGGGCGAACTCGTCGTCGCCGGACAGCACTGCGGGATCCTCGTTGAACCTGGTCATGGCCTGCATCAGCGCCACCCGACCGGCGATTCGCTGTTTGCCAGCGATGGCGAACTTGAGGGTGGGATCGATCGCCAGCGCCGCGTCGTAGGCTGCCAAGGCCGATTCCCACTTGGCTTGACGCTCCGCTTTCTCCGCCACGCCGCGCAGCCGATCGATTTCAGCCAAGGTTCGCGCCTGTCGGGCCTGCTGCCGCCCCGCGAGCGCGTCCGGATCCTGCGGGGTCCCGGCGAGCACTCGCTCGAACGCATCGATGGCCGCGCCGTGTTCGCCCCTTTCCAAGGCCCCGAAGCCTTCAGACAGCGTCTTCCGCCGACGTTCGTCGGCAATGTTCGCGGCGATGGCGGCAAAGCGCGCGTCAAGCCCGGTGGTTCCCGGATCGATGGCCTTCACCTGACCGAGAAACTCCTCCGCCAGCGGATACTCGCCACGCAGCACCGCGCGGTCGCTCTCGCGCAGCAGGCCGATGACCTCGGGGAGCCTTGCGGTGCGGACGGACCCGGCGGCGACGCGGGGATCGTCAGCGCGGATCGTCGCAGCCTGTTCGAACCTGGCGACCGCGGCAGGGTGGTCGAGCGCGGCGATCGCCGCCTCGCCCTCGGCAAGGGCGGCCGCGAACAGTTCGTTGCCCCGGTCGACGAGCGCCTTGAGTTCGTCCGTGGCCCCGGCGTACTCGTCCAGGGCCTCGTGGAATCGCCCGGCGACGAACAGCTCGTCGGCGGCGTTCGCCCGATCCTTGATCGCGGCAAGCTCGGCCTCGCCCCAAGCCGCAACATTGAGTTCGTTGTCGAGTCGGATCTGCACGGCGACGAATTCCGCGAGCTGTGCCTCCGCCTGTTGACGCGCCTGGGCCAACTCGGCGGCCTCGAAGGGTGGCACGATCTCCTCATCGGGCCGACTCCGGGGAGGGCTTGCCGGGTTGGGTGCTGCCGCGTCCAGCGATGATCGAGGTCGGTCGATGCGTTCCGGGAGATAGGCCGCGACAAACACCAGCGCACCGGCGAGGACGGTGAGCGCGGTGGCGAACGCGAATACCCGCCATGTCGAGCGCCGTGGGTCTCGAGGACGGTGCCACCGGGAGTCGCGCCCGCGCCCGGACAGGGGCGGCGCAACGGGTTCGATGTGTACGGGCTCTGCAGTCATGTTGCCGGGGTGCCCGCGGATGCGCGCCCGGTCACTTCGCTCCCTCGGCCAGCGCGCCCGGATTCGCGGTTGCTTCGACGACGGCGGCCAGTTCCTCGCTGGCGGCTGCGGCCTCGGCTACCGCATTCTCGAGGTCGTCCGCGGACGAATCGTCCGCCGGCGGCGGCAAGCCCAGTTCCTGGTAGTAGATCCGCCGTAGCACCTGGCGCAGTTCGTCGTACTGCGCGGTGACCGTACCGTCAAGGCGGTGGGTGCGGTTCTCGAGTTCGATGGTGTGCGGTGTGATCGCGGCCTCCGCGGACATGCCGAGTTCGCGTAGCATGCCGGCATGGGCCTTGGCGCGGTCGAGGCTCTCGATGGCCTTGATGGCCGTCCTTGCGCCGCCGATGATCGACACGGCGCCGGCGTAGCGGGTCAAGGTTCGATCCCCCATCTGGGCGGCGGAACCGGCCGTGATCGCGATGACGCCGGCCAATGCCTGGCGGCGGACCTTCTCGCGCTGATTGCGGTAGGCGATGGCCTCGTCGTAGGTCGCGCCCCGCCATCCCTGGTATGCGGGGTACATGCGCAGATGGAAGTCGTCGTAGTACGTGTCCAAGGTGTCGATGAAGATGTACTCGCGTTCGCGCACCTTGCGGATGCGCTGCAGCATTGGATCATCCTCGGCCGGTAGCCGGCGGATTTCGAAAACCCCGGGTTCGGTCTGGACGACGTACGACTGGAACGCCTCCGGTGACAGGTCCGATGCGAACTTCATCTCCGCCGTTCGGCGGATGGCGCTCACCTCGCTGGGCTCGAGGGTCTGCAGGTGGGTCACCATATCGTCGGCCAGACGGCGATAGATCGACTGGAAGGGGTCGGTCCCGGGCGGCACGGTGTCGCCGTAGGCGTATTTGCTGGCCAGCGCTTCGTAGGTGTTCGCGAACCAGGCGACCCCTCGGGCGTCACGCACCTCGGTGGCGAGGATCATGCGTTCGCCGTCCGAGTGGACGATGGTGCCGCCGACCATGACGTCCACCGCGTGGGTGGGACGCGGCACGACCCGTACGGCGCCCCAGTTCCCCGTCGACTGCAACAGGTCCTTTGTGTAGAAGGCCATGTAGTTGGCTTCCGCGCGGCGCACGTCGGGTGAGATGTTCTGCGCGACTTGATCGTCGAAGGCCACGGGGACGTTGGCGTTGAAGACCGCTATGCCCACGTCGAGAAGCATGTCCTCGCTGATGTCGTCGAGCTGCTTCGGCTGCGTCGTGTCCACCATGCGGACCGTGTGCGATGAGCAGGCGCCGAGGAGGACGGCGAAGCCGGCGGCCACAACCGCAACGCGGCATCGAACCGCAGACGAGGAAAAAAACTCGAGGTGGTGCATAGGAACTACAGACCGGATTTGTAGCGCTGGTACTCTTCCCAAAGGCTCTCGCGAAGATCCGGGTCATTCTCGGCCATGGCAGCCTCGCGGAGCTGGCGCGCGACGACGTCGTCGTCGCGTGCATCGGGACGATCCGGCGGAACGGGCTCGGGTATTCGAGCCACGGGTGGCTGGTCCGGCGGCGCTGGAGGTGCGGTTCCTTCGTCTTCGGGATCGCCGCCGCCGCGCGTGGTCCCGCCGGCCAGACCCTGGTCACTTTTGCGGGTGGAAACCTGCTGTTCCAGGATCTCACCGTCGAGATCCTCGAGTGCCTCGGCCAAGGCATCGTCCTCGGTCCCACCACCGCCGGCGTCCGTGTCCGTCTCCGCGCCATCCCCGCCGCCGTCCCCTTCGCCCCCGGGCCCGGCATCGGTTGCGTTCGGAAGCTCGTTGCTCAATACCCAACCCTGGTCGGCGGGGTCGCCACCCGATGCGCCGGCACCACCACCGGAGCCGCCGGCGCTCTGGTCGCCGGAACCCTCGCCCGTGGAACCACCGTCCTCGCCCATGCCGTCCTCGGAGCCTCCACCACCGGAGGCGCCGCCATCACCGTCCGGACCCTGTCCCCCTTGGGATCCTCCGCCGGAACTCGATCCGCCGCCGTTGGACCCGTCGCGGGGAAATCCCGCGCCGCCGCCCGATCCACCGGGTGGTCCGGATGAGGTGGGCGGTAGCAGGCTCGGTTCTCCTGGGGACCCGCCCCCACCCGAAGCGCCGCCACCCGAGGATGGTGGCGAGGGTGATGGCAGCGACGGTGATGGCGAAGGTATCCCGATGGGCGGAATCGATCGAGGAATGCCCCCCGAACCTCCGGGCAGTGGCACGTAGCATCCCGACAGGAACAAGCCGCAGGCGGCGATGAGCGCCACGGTCGCGGTACCGACCGCGGCGGTGCATGGACGTTGTGGATGCGAACGGCAGTGAGCAGTCATGGGTGACCTCGCGCCTGGGCGATGGCATCGACCGGTGTTCGGTTGGCATTGGCTTGGTCGCGGCCTTCGGCCACGGCCCCGTCGGGGTCCGCAGTTTCGTCGGTCGCGAAATAGATGAAGGGGTGGCTGACGAGAACACCCTCGGTCGCGCGCGGAACCTGACCGTCGAAGGCGGGCCGATACCGTGCGCGGCGCACGGCGCGACGCACTTCGGTGTCCATGAGGTCCTTGGGAACCGAACGCAGCATGTCGATTTCGCTGACGGCACCTTGCTCATCGATCCGTAAGGACAGTTCGATGACGCCATTCCTGGGCCCGCCGGTGGCTTTGCGGGACTTTTCTGGACCCGGCGGCAACGGCAGGTACAGCGGCGTGGGTGATTGGAATGTCTCGGCAAGCAAAGGCTCGTTCGCGCTCAACAGTTCCCACGTCCGGCGATAGAGCGTCATTGCCCGCTCGTGCTTTTCGAACATCAGGAACCAGTCGCCCAGTTCCAGAATGGCGGCGGCCCGGTCCTCGTTGGTGGCGTCCGCCTGTGCGTTGACGACTCTGACGACTTCGATGAGGGCCCGCTCGCCCCGGGAGAAGCTGTTGATCGAGCCGATGGTACGGGTTCGGCTGGTGTAGGGTCCGCTGGACGCGGAGGACTGTGTCTGCGGTTCGTGGTAGGGGGGAAAGCGCTCGCTGAGATAGCTTGCGGCGATACCGCGCAAGGCGCGGATCGTGGCCACCTCGTCGTCGTTGTCCGACTTGTTGGCGACGTACACCGCATGTCGATACAGGGCCCGCGCGGAGAAGATGTTGTAGTTCGTGAGGTACCAGTCCGCGAGCGCAAAGAGCCCGGGGAGCAGGGCCGGGTCGTTGCTCCCGAAAGCTCGCAATAGGAGATTGTAGGCGTATTCATGGCGTTTGTTGGCCCGCTCGGCGTCGCCATTGGCCGCATGCAGCGCGGCTTCGCGGTAGACGATGTCCACCTGGCTGGGATCATGCAGTCCCTGGTTGACCCGGGTGATGTGCAGGGCTCGGTCGTATGCGCCGAATGCGCCGGGGTGGTCGCCGACACCGACGAGCGCATCGCCGAGGACCACCAGCGGCTTGGCCAACTCGATGTCGTAGCGGCTCGAGCGCCGCTCGATCTTGTCGATTACGAGTTCAACGATGTTGACCGCCTCGAGGTACTCGCCCAACGTTACCTTGTCGGCGGCCTCATCCACCTCGTTGCCGACCATGGCGTCGCCGATCCGCAGTTCTTCGGCGACCCGTGGCCTCGCCGGTTCCGCATCGGTGAGCGGCGTCTGCGCCGCCGTTGCGGCGGCCAGCGCCAACGCCGCCAGCGCGATGCTCGTTACCGTTTTGTTCCGCCGTCTATGCACGAGCCTACCCTCAGGGCGTGGCCATCGACTATCGCCGCCCGAGGCGAGATCATGTCGCCAACTTTGACAGTCGCCACGCGAGCGAGTTCCAATTTCGAGTGTCCGCGCGCTCGGTGGCGCAGTCAAGGTGTTTTCTCGACGCCTGTCGGCGTCCCCGCCGCCGTGCGGGGGTTTCGTCGATTGGATAAGATTGCCGGCTTTCCGGGCTCCGCGGTTGCACCATGAGCGGAATGCACCACGCCATCGACGCCGTGGGGCTTGAGTGTCCCGAACCCCTGATGATCGTCCGCAACAAGGTTCGCGAGATGTCGCCTGGCGAGACGGTGTCCGTCGTCGCCACCGATCCCTCGACGGTGCGGGATCTTGCCAATTTCTGCCGGTTCATGGGCCACGAACTCGTGACGTCGGAAAGGGAAGGTGAGCGTTACTTGTTTGTTATCCGCAAGGGTGCGTAGGGGCCGCCGTCTCGAGGCCGCCGTCCCCCGTGGCTGAACGTTGCGACGCCGTGGTCGTCGGCGCCGGCGTGGTCGGCCTCGCGGTCGCTCGCACGCTCGCCCGGCTCGGTCGGGAGGTTCTTGTGCTGGAGCGCCACGAATTGATCGGCTCGGAGATCTCGAGCCGCAATTCGGAGGTAATCCACGCCGGCATCTACTATCCGACCGGTTCGCTCAAGGCGGACACCTGCGTGCGTGGCAAGGCGTTGCTCTACGAGTACTGCGAGGCCTACAACGTGCCGTATCGGCGGCTCGGCAAGATCATCGTGGCGACGTCGGCGGACCAGTTCGACACTCTCCAGAGCTACCAGCGCCAGGCACGGGCGAACGGTGTCGGCGAACTCCCCTGGATGACCCGGACCGAGATGCTTGCACTGGAGCCCAAGGTGGACGCCTTGGCGGGCGTGTACTCGGAATCCACGGGAATCATCGACAGCCACGCGTTCATGCTGAGCCTGGTCGGCGATGTCGAGTCCGGCGGGGGAACGATCGCGTTCCTGACGGAAGTCACCGATCTCGAGCGGCGAGACGGGAGCGTGCGCGTTCATTGCGGCGACTTCGCCCTCGATGCCCGGATCGTGGTCAATGCCGCCGGCCTTGCCGGGCCGGCCATCGCCGCACGCCTAGGTGCCGCACACCGCGGCTACTACGCCAAGGGGCACTACTACACACTGTCCGGCAAATCGCCGTTTTCGCACCTGGTGTACCCGGTGGCGGAAGCTGGCGGACTGGGCGTACACGTCACCCTCGACCTCGGCGGACAGGCGCGTTTCGGGCCCGACGTGGTCTGGCAGGAGGACGAGGACTACGGCTTCGACGGCGTCGACTTCGAACGCTTCGTCGCGGCGATCCGCCGCTACTATCCCGACCTCGACGAGTCGCGCCTGCACGCGGGCTACACGGGCATCCGTCCCAAACTCGCGCCCGCCGGCGCGCCGCCATCGGACTTCGTGATCGAGGGACCGGCCGAGAACGGCGTCCCGGGCCTCGTCAACCTGTTGGGCATCGAGTCGCCGGGACTCACTGCGTCATTGGCGATCGCCGAGCGCGTCGCGGAACTGGTCGCCTGACCGTACTGGCCAACCGGGCACCGAGTTCCGCCCAGCGAGACGCCAACGCGCCGCGCCCCGCGGCACACCTACTGACGGTAGGTGGCGAGGAAGTCGCCGATGCGGGCGATGGCGTTGGTTAGCTCGTCGGCCCGGGGCAGGAACACCAGCCGAAAGTGGTCCGGCGCGTCGATGTTGAAGGCGCTTCCCTGGACCACGAGGATCTTCTCCTTGCGCAGCAGGTCGAGGACGAAACGTTCGTCGTCGACGATGCCGAACCGCTCCCGGTCGAGCCTTGGAAAGGCGTACAGGGCGCCACCGGGCTCGACGCAACTGACGCCTTCGATCTGGTTCAGCATGGAGTGGGCGATGCGCCGTTGCTCGTAAAGGCTGCCGCCGGGCGCGGTGTGGTCCTCGATGCTCTGGTGGCCACCCAATGCCCCTTGGATGGCATGCTGGGTCGGCACGTTGGCGCAAAGACGCATGGATGCCAGGATGTCGAGACCCTCCATGTAGTCCCGGGCCCGTTCCTTGGGTCCGCTGACGACCATCCATCCCGTGCGGAAGCCGGCCACCCGGTAGGCCTTGGAGAGGCCGTTGAAGGTGACGGTGAGGACATCGCTGGACAGCGACGCCAGCGGATGGTGCACGGCGTCGTCGTAGACGATTCGGGCGTAGATTTCGTCGGCGAACTGGACGAGGTCCCTTTGCCGGGCCCAGGCCGTGATGCTTTCGAGTGTCGCGCGGCTGTAGACGGCACCGGTGGGGTTGTTGGGGTTGATGACGACGATGCCCCGGGTACGGTTCGTAGTCTTGGCGCGGATGTCGTCGAGATCGGGCGCCCAGCCATCGGCCTCGTCGCAGCGGTAGTGAACCGGAACGCCGCCGGAGAGTTTCACCACGGCTGTCCACAGTGGATAGTCCGGGGCCGGCAGGAGCATTTCGTCGCCGTCGTTGAGCAGCGCCTGCATGCTCATGGCGATGAGTTCGCTGACACCGTTGCCGATGGTTATGTCGTCGACGTCGACGTTGGCGATCCCTTGGCGCTGGCAGTCCTGCATGACGGCCTTGCGGGCCGAATAGAGGCCCTTGGATTCACAGTATCCCTGGGACGCCGGCACGTTGTGGATCACGTCTCGCAGTAGTTCCTCGGGTGCGTGGAAGCCGAACGGGGCGGGGTTGCCGATATTGAGCTTGAGGATGCGGTGTCCTTCCTCCTCCAGGCGATTGGCCTCGGCAAGCACCGGACCGCGGATCTCGTAGCACACGTCCGCGAGCTTGGTGGACTTGACGATGTGGGGTCGTCGGCGCGGCGCGAACGGCGCCACCTGGGCAGGTTCGGTACTCATGATGTTCGGCTCAACGTGTAGAATCGCTCCGGAATCAAGGGCGCGAATGGTACAGCAATGGCTATGGACAAGGCGCAGCGGGCCGAGGTTCCCGGCACCGGCGACAAGGTCGTCAAGTCGGATGACGAGTGGCGCGCGGAATTGACGCCCGAACAATACCGCGTGGCGCGCCGTGCGGGGACGGAACGGGCGTTCACCGGTGAGTATTGGGACACCAAGACCAAGGGCATGTACAACTGCCGGTGCTGCGGCACGCCGTTGTTCGGTTCGGAGACCAAGTACGACTCCGGCACGGGTTGGCCGAGCTTCACCGAGCCGGTGAACGCCGATGCCGTCGCCACGAAGCAGGACCGGTCCTGGTTCATGGTCCGCACCGAGGTGCTCTGCGCCCGCTGCGACGCCCATCTCGGCCACGTGTTCCCCGACGGTCCGGCACCGACCGGCATGAGATTCTGCTTGAACTCCGCCTCGCTGGCCCTCGATGCCGGGGAATAGCCCACGAGTTGGTCGATTGGAACGGGGGCCCTGACGGGCGCGTGCGCCGACCGGGTCAGAATCCGACGGCCGCGCCCTCCTTGCGATGGTCCGAGGCGGCGAAGTAGCCGCCGCCGGGTAGCGCGTAGATCAGCTGCGCGCCGCCGAAGGGCCTGTGGCTGCCGGCGACTTCCACGGCGTGACCCCGGCGGGCGAGTTCCCGCGCCGTCGTTGGGGAGTAGCCCGGCTCGAGCAGAACCCGGTATTCGGGCGTGACCTGCCAGCGGGGCGCATCGGAGGCGGCCTGGGGATTCTCGCCGTGGTCGAAGATGCGGGTCACCATCTGCACGTGACCCTGATGCTGCATGTGGCCGCCCATGACGCCGAAGGCCATCAGCGGCGCGCCCTTGGCGGTGACGAAGCCTGGAATGATGGTGTGGTAGGGGCGCTTGTCGGGGCCGACGGCATTGACGTGGTCGGCGTCGAGGACGAAGCCGGCGCCCCGGTTCTGCATGGCGATGCCGGTACCGGGAATCACCACGCCCGAACCGAATCCCATGTAGTTCGATTGGATCATCGACACCATCCGACCGTCGGCGTCGGCCGCGGTCAGGTACACGGTGTCGCGGCTGACCGGCAACGCGGCGGGCGGCGGCTGTGCCGCGCTACGCCCGATGCCGTTCGCGGCGCGGCGGATCGAACCGGGTTCCAGCAGGGCTTCAGGCGGCACGTGCATGGCCCGGGGATCGGCGAAGTGGTCGAACGCCGCCCGGATGGCGATCTTCATCGCCTCGATCTGCAGATGCGTCCAATCGGCGGAGCCGGGGGCATGCTCGCCTGCATCGAAGTGCGCGAGGATGGCCAGGGCGATCTGCGCGGCCAGTCCCTGGCCGTTCGGCGGAATCTCGGCCAACTCCACGTCGCGGTATTCCTGGACGATGGGGTCCACCCAGTCGACTCGATGGTTCGCCAGGTCTTCCGCCCCTAGCGCACCGCCGGCGTCGCGGGCCGCGGCTTCCATGCGCTCGGCCAGGACACCGTGGTAGAAGGCCTCTCCCTCGGTGTCCGCGATCAGCGTCAGCGTCCCGGCGAGATCGGCGTTGACGAACACCTCGCCGGGGGCGGGTGGTCGACCGTCCGGCAGGAAGTGCGTCAGGAAGTGTGGAAAGGCCGCGTAGGTTTCAGCCGCCCGAGACCACATCACGGCGGTCTCGTGACCGACGTGGAAGCCCTCGCGGGCGTAGCGAATGGCGGCGTCGAACAGTTCGCCGAAGGGTAGCGCGCCGAAGCGCTGCGACAGCGCGACCCAGGCGCTCACCGCGCCGGGTACCGTGACGCTGTCCCAGCCGGTGACCGGCATCGTCGTGTGGCGGGCGAAGCGGTCCGCCGTCCATCCCGCGGGCGAGCGTCCCGAGGCGTTCAGGCCCGTCAGCCGGTCACCGTCCCAGACGATGGCGAAGGCGTCGCTGCCGACGCCGTTGCTGCACGGCTCCACGACGGTCAACGTGATGGCGGTGGCGACCGCGGCGTCGACGGCATTGCCGCCCCGGCGCAGGATGTCCACGCCCGCCGCCGCCGCCAGTGGCTGGGAGGTCGCCACGACGTTGCGCGCGAGCACCGGGGCGCGTCGGGACGGATGCGGGAAAGACCAGTCGAACACGGTGCACCGGGTTGTTGGGCGGAGTCGCGAGTATAGGGAGCTACCGAGCGCGGAGCAGGTTCGCCGGCGAGTACTGGTCGGTCAGCGCCCGCTTGGTGTCGTCCCAGTCGACCTTGCGCGACAGGCGCGACGGATAGCTCGCGATGGGCACGTCGTAGGCACGCAGGCGTCGGTGCCAGGAGCGGGCGTTGTCGCGCAACGTCGCCCTGGTGGGCAGGGGGCTGTTGCTCGCGAGGATCACCCGGTTGTTGCTATCCGGCAGACGCAGATTGAAGAATTCTCCAAACACTGCGCGGTAAGTCTCTGATTCATGGTCGTAGAGAATCGAAGTGGCGAAGGTGTTGGCGGCGACGACGCCCCCGGGTGCGAGCAGGGCGCGGACCTCGGCGAGGAACTCCACGGTCATCAAGTGCTCTGGAATGTAGTCGCCGCTGTAGGCGTCGAGGAGCACGAGATCGTAGTGTTCGCCCCGGGCGAGCGCGCGTTTGACAAACACCCGCGCGTCGCTCACATGCACCCGCAGACGGTCGTCGGTCTCGAACCCGAAGTAGGTCCGCGCCGCCTGCACCACGGCCGGGTCGATTTCGGCGATCTCGATCCGCGCCCCGGGCAGCAGGTCGGCCAGGGCGGTGGGCAGGGTGCCGCCGCCCAAGCCCGCAACGAGCACGCTTCCGGGGTCGGGCGTCAGGAGCAGGGAAGCCATCATCATGCGGGTGTAGGTGAACACCATGCGCTTCGGTGAGCGCGGGTCCGTGCACGACTGGTTGCGCTCGCGATCCCGGATCGTGAACTTCATGCACAGGCGCGAGGGTTCCTGGGTGATGAGAATGGTCTGGTAGAGGGAGCGTTCGCGATGCACGACCTCCTCGTCGGCACCCGCCGTGCAGCAGGCCAACGCGAGCAGGGCCCAGGTTGCGGTGGCTCGTCTTCGTCGGCGTGGCGGTCGTTCAAGCATCGGCATGATCGTTCCCGTCGTGGTCCAAACGGCGTGCGCCGACGCCCGCCGCGCCGAGAACCAGCAGAACACCGGCCAGGGTGACCACTATGGTGTCCATTTCGAACCACAGCACGAAGTAGAAGCTCGTCGCCAGGGTGCCGAGGGCGCTGCCCATGGTGGACACGAAATAGAGCGTGCCCGCCACATTGCCGGACTCTTCGCGGAAGCGCACCAGGAGGCGCACGGCGTACGGTGAAATCGCACCGAGCACCACGGTGGGTACGACGAACAGCACCAGGGATGCCGCCAGGCTACCGTAGCGGGGATCCTCGATCCGTTCGAAGACCCAGGCCATGGCCGGTTCCGCCAGGTAGACCACGGGCGCCAGGACCAGCGCCGCGAGCACGAAGATCCAGCCGAACTTGGCGAGCGTCGGCGCGCGCAGGCTGAGCCGGCCGCCGATCAGGTAGCCGGCGGACAGCGACAACATGAACACCGTGATGATGCTGCCCCAAACGTAGATGCTGCTGCCGAACCAGGGGGCAAGAATCCGCCCCCCGAGCAGTTCGAGGGACATGATGGAGAAACCGCCCCAGAAGGCGAGGCAGTGGACCAGGAGCGACCTGATCAGGCGGGTCTGCAGGCGATAGTCTCCGCCAAGGGGCGCCCGCTACTTCCCTTGCCAGTTGGGCGGGCGCTTCTCCGCGAATGCCCGGGGACCCTCGATGAAGTCCTGGCTGCCCGACAGCTTGGCGACGGACTCGTAGCGCACCGCCATGGACTCCTCCAACGAACCCATGCTCAGGCTGCGGTAGACGACGTCCTTGCTGGCCCGAATCGACAGCGGCGCGCACTCCAGCGTCATCTGCACCCAGCGGTGGGTCTCCTCCATCAGGTCGTCGGCGGGCACCACGGCGTTGACGAAGCCGAGCTCGTAGCCTTCCTGAGCCGTCACGTGGCGGCCGGTCAGGATCATCCCGAGTGCCCGTTTCGAGCCGATCTGCCGCGGCAATCGCTGCAGGCCGCCGGCCAGCGCCGCGAGACCGACCTTCGGTTCGGGCAGTGCGAACACGGCCTTGTCCGAGGCGATGATGATGTCGCAGGCCAACGCGATTTCGAAGCCGCCACCCATGGCGACGCCGTTGACCGCGGCGTACACGGGCTTGGCGAGGTCGAAGCGGGACGTGAGGCCGCCGAAGCCGCGCGGCGTCGGTACCCGCTCGCCGCCCTCGGCCTGGTGGCGGAGGTCGTTGCCGGCGCTGAAGCCGCGGCCCTCGCCGGTGATGATCGCCACCCACAGGTCGTCGTCGGCCGCGAAGTCGTCGAACACCTCGCCGAGTTCCGCGTTCGCCGGCGGGTGCAGGGCATTGAGACGCTCCGGACGGTTGATGGTGACGGTCATGATGTGGTCGGACTTCTCGACCTTGCAGAATTCGGGCATCGGGACCTTCCTCTCGCTGATGATGGGTATCCTGGTGCCCAGCGGACACCAGGCCGGCGCCTTTGCGGCTACCGGAAACGGCAAGTGTGTCCACAGCGTCGGATTGCCGTCAAGGATCGGACGCGCAACCATGGTGGCCTCAGCCGAGGTGCCCATGTCGAAAACGCATCTTGCTCCTATTCTGCCAACGCTGCTGGCCGTCCTGCTTCTCGCCGGTTGCCATGCCCGGGTCACCGGGCAGTCCATGGGCACGACCTACACGATCGAGGCCGAATGCCCGCACGGGATTCCGGCAGCGCGCGTCGAACAGGTTCTGGACCGCGTCAACCGGCTCATGTCGACCTACGACCCCGATTCCGAGCTGTCCGAGTTCAACCGCCATCCCGTGGGGGAGGCCATGGCCGTGTCGCCGGAGACGGTCGAGGTGGTGGCGGCGGCACGACGGGTGGCCGAACAGACCGCGGGCGCGTTCGACCCGACCGTGGCGCCGCTGGTGGCGTTGTGGGGATTCGGCGCGGACGCCGCCGATCACCCGCCAGCCGAGGTCGAACGGCGCGCCGCGGTCGAGACCGTGGATTATCGTCGCGTCGAGCACCGGACCGCGCCACCGACCTTGCGCAAACTGGCACCGGTCACCCTCGACCTGTCGGCCATTGCCAAGGGCTACGCCGTCGACCGCCTGGCCGAGGTGTTGGACGAGTCCGGCTGTCATGCCTACCTTGTCGAACTCGGTGGTGAGATTCGCGCCACGGGAACGGCGCCCGGGGGCGGTGCCTGGCGAATCGGCGTAGATGCGCCAACGGGAACGGGTCTCGTGTCGACCATCGTTCTGGCCAGTGGCGGCCTCGCGACCTCCGGGGACTATCGCCAGTACCGCGAACAGCACGGCGTCCGGCTGTCCCACGTCGTCGACCCGCGCACCGGCCATCCGATCCGCCACGATCTCGCATCCGTCACCGTGGTGCACGAGCAGGCCATGTACGCCGACGCCTACGCCACGGCGCTGCTGGTGATGGGGGAGGACGAGGGACGGCGTTTCGCGGAGGACAACGGGCTGGCTGCGCTGTTCATCGTGCGCCGCGGGCAGGAGTTCGAGGTCGTGGACTCGTCGCCGATGCGCGAGTATCTGCGCTGACCGAGGAGGCGGACTGGTCCTCGGGGCCGCACCGATGCGAGCCCGGTTCGTTCCCCGACTACCGTAAACTCTCGGCCATCTGTCGGCCTCGGTCGCCCATGTTTCGTCCTCTCGCCGTCAACATCGGTTTGCGCTACGCCCGTTCGCGGCGCAGCTTCATCTCCTTCGTAACCGGCTTGTCCCTGGCGGGCCTCGCGCTGTCGGTGGCGGTGCTGGTTTTCGTCCAGGCCGTGGTGGCGGGGTTCGAGCGCGAGATGAATGAGCGGGTGCTGGCCATGGTTCCCCACGTGACGCTCGCGGGGGACGCGCCGGTGCTCGACTATGCCGGTGTCGTCGAGCGCATCCGTGGCGTCGAAGGCGTCGTCGGCGTCAGCGCCGTGGTCCAGGGCGCTGGCCTGCTGAAGCACGGCGAACGCTTGACGGGGGTTAGGCTTACGGGGGTCGATCCCGGTTCGTACCCTGCGGTGTCACGGGTATTCGAGTTCGTGCAGGGCGGGGACGGGGTGGATCTCCCGGCGGGAGGATTTCACGTGATCCTCGGCGTCGGGATCGCCGAGCGCCTTGGGGTGGTCGTTGGCGACGAGATCTCGGTGATGCTGCCCGCGACGGTGGTGACGCCGCTGGGGGTGTTCGCCCGGCAGAAGAAGCTCCGCGTGTCCGGGATCCTCGACACCCACTCGATGCTGGATCGGAGTTCGGCCTACCTGCATCGGACGGACGCCGCGCGTCTGTTCCGCTTGGGCGCCGGCGTCCACGGCTTCGAGGTGGCGGTGGAACGACCGCTTGAGGCCCAAGCCGTTCGTGCCCGCATCCGCCGCGCGCTGATCGACGACTGGCACGCGCTTGGCCTGCCCGCTCTTTGGGACAGCTCCTGGATTGGAACGTTTGGAAACCTCCATAAGGCCATCCAGACCACCAAGAACATGCTCTTCCTGTTGTTGTCGCTGCTCGTCGCGGTGGCCGCCTTCAACCTGGTCTCGAGCCTGGTGATGATCGTCAACGAGCGCCGCGGCGACATCGCCATCCTGCGGACCATGGGCAGCCACTCGGTCCTGGTGGTCGGGGTGTTCGCGGTCGTCGGCATCGTCATCGCGGTGGTCGGGGTCGGCCTCGGCATCGCCGTCGGCCTCGGCCTCGGGATCATTGCCGAGGCTGGATTCCCCTGGCTCGAGCAGTTGCTCGGGACCAAGCTCATGGGCGAATACCTGATCACGGCCTTGCCGGTGGACTTCGCCTTGGCGGACGTCGCCCGTGTCGCCGGGACGGCGCTGGCGCTGGGCGTGGCGGCGACCCTCGTGCCCGCCTGGCGTGCTGCCCGTTTGAGGCCGGCGGAGGTGTTGCAGCATGAGTGAGAGCGACGGCAGCGTTCTCCGTGCCGAGGGCTTGAGCAAGTCGTTCCTGCAAGGCGAACAGCGGCTCACGGTATTGCGCCGGGTCGACCTCGCGGTTGGGACCGGCGAGTGGGTCGGCATCGTCGGCCGGTCCGGCGCTGGCAAGAGCACGTTGCTTCACATCCTCGCCGGACTGAGCGATCCCGATGACGGTTCGGTCGTCGTCAAGGGACAGCGACTCAGTGGCGCGAGCCCCGCGCGCCGCGCCCGCATCCGGAATGCCGGCATGGGCTTCGTCTACCAGTTCCATCATCTGCTGCCCGAGTTCTCGGCCCTCGAGAACGTCGCATTGCCGTTGCTTCTCGGCGGTTCGCGG
Source organism: Pseudomonadales bacterium (assembly GCA_021295875.1). GTDB lineage: Bacteria > Pseudomonadota > Gammaproteobacteria > Pseudomonadales > Azotimanducaceae > VXYL01. The sequence continues at coordinate 11,447 of JAGWBN010000003.1, read as the reverse complement.
TTCGCCTCCGCGGCGACCAAGGCGCGGCGGCTGCTTACCGACGTCGGCCTCGAAGGTCGGTTCGATCATCGGCCACACCAGCTCTCCGGCGGCGAACGCCAGCGAGTGGCCGTGGCCCGGGCGCTCGCCGGGTCGCCGGCGGTGGTGCTTGCCGACGAACCCACGGGCAACCTCGACCGCGAGAGCGCGGAGGGAGTGGTCGAGGTGATGGCCCGCCTTGCACGCAATACCGGAACGTCGTTCGTCGTCGTCACCCATGATCTGGACATCGCCTCCCGGGGCGAGAAGACGTTCGCCCTGGTCGACGGCGTCCTGGAGGACACGAGCAATGCGCGCTGAGCAGGCCCCGGAGCCGCGTTCGACGGCGGATGTCCGTATCTCGTTGTGGATCGCCCGTCGCTACCTCTTCGCCCGCATCCACGGCTATGCGACGTTCATCAACTGGGTGTCGTTCGTCGGCCTCGCCCTCGGCGTGATGATTCTCACCGTGGTGCTAAGCGTCATGAACGGCTTTGATCGGGAGATCACCAGCCGCATCCTGAGCGCGATACCCCATGCGGTGTTCGAGTATGACGGCGGCCCGCCGCCGGACGAACTTCTCGGCCTCGACGGCATCGCCGGTGTGAGCCGCTTCTTTCAAGGCGAGGCGATGGTCCACCACGCCGGGGGCGTGGGTTTCGTGGTGCTCGCAGGCCTCGACGACGAGGGGGCCCGGCGGTTGCCGGAACTGGTCCGTCCGGAAGACCGCGAACGCCTGCTCAGCCAATCCGACGGCATCATCCTCGGCGCGGTCTTGGCGGATGTCGTTGGTGTCGAACGCGGCGGTCCGGTCACCGTCATGGCGGCCTTGCCCGCCGGTGGCGGGGTGCGATCCCGCATCGTCCGCTTCCGCTTGGCAGGGACTTTCGAACTCGGTGCGGATCCGGACGCGAGCCTGGCGGTTGTCCACCACGCCGACATCGTCCGCCTGGGGCTGACAGACGCCGGACTGGACGGTTGGCGTATCCACTTCGACGACCCCTTCGAGGCGCCTGCCTTGGCCGACGCGATACGCGATGCGCTGGGCGCGGATGCCAGGGTGAACTTCTGGATGGACGACTACGGCGAGTTGTTCCGCGCCGTCAAGATCGAGAAGGCCATCATGTTCGTCCTGCTGGCGCTGATCGTCGCCATCGCATCGCTGAACATCGTTTCCGGCCAAGCCCTGCTGGTCAACAACAAGCGCGGCGACATCGCCATGCTGGCGACGATGGGGGCCTCGCGCCGACTGCTGGTCGGCGTGTTCTTCCTGCAGGGCTTCTCCATCGCCCTGATGGGTGTCGCGGTGGGCTTGGCCGCAGGCATCCTGGTCGCCCTGCATGTCGACGCGGTGGCGGCGGTGTTCGAAGGCTATTTCGGTGCAAGCCTGATCGACGGCACCTGGTTCGGCGAGATTCCGTCGCGAGTCCTCATTTCGGACCTGGTCGCGATCAGCGCGATGTCGTTGGGTCTCGGTGTCGTCGCCGTCCTGCGGCCCGCTTTCAAGGCGACGGCGGAGAATCCGGCGGAGGCCTTGCACTCGGCTTAGCAGCGAGCGTCGTTCCCGGCGAAGGCGTTGCTGCGGGCTGCAGAGAAACCTCCAAGGGTCTGCTAGGGAAACTCTGAACAAGAGTGCCGCCAAATTCGGTGGCGCAAGCCACTGAATTTGTGAGCAAAACAAAACCACGCTTTTGTTTTGCTCCTGATCAAGACCATGGACGGGCTTGATCAGAGGTTACCTAGTACCGTCCTGTTCGATGCCGCCCGCCGGCACGACAAGGGCGGCTCCCCGGGTCGAGCGCGGCCGCGGTCGAGCGCGACGCTTCTCACGGCGCATCTGCCAGCGGCGGATGACGTGCAGGCGCCACAGCAGGCGCGACACCACGGTGCCCGTGAGGCCGGCCACCCAGCCGCACACCAGGCAGCCGAGCAGGAACGGCCACCAGATGGCGGCGAAACGCGTGCCGAGCCACTGCCAGGACCACTCCCAACGGCTTTCCGTCAGTTCCGCGTCCACGAGCCAGGCGCCCAGCTTGTAGGCGAAGAAGAACATCGGTCCGATGGTCAGCGGGTTGGTGATCCACACCAGCGCCACGGCGATCGGCAGGTTGCAGCGGGCGAATATGGCGAGCAGCGCCGCCAGCAGCATCTGGAAGGGCACCGGCATGAAGGCGCAGAACAGGCCGATGAAGAACGCTCCGCCCAAGGAACGCCGGTGCAGGTGCCACAGTTCGGGCTCGAGTAGCAGATGTCGCACGGGCTGAAGGGCTTTGTGCTCACGAATCGCGTCCCGCGAGGGCAGATATTTCCTGATCCAGGGTCTTCTCATTGCGGGGCGCGTGCGGGTGCAGGACGAACCGGCGCATTATGCAGCCGAGGCCGGGCGGATGGGCATGCGAAACGGCGCTTTGGCGTTTTCGCTGGGCGTGGTCGCAGCCCATTGGACGCCGACGGCCCATCCGTTGTGGCCCTGTTGGCTCGCGCTCGGGCTTGCCCTCCTGGTGCCACGTCGGGCGAGGATCCTGGCCGCGGCGCTGGTTGGCTTGGGGTGGGGCACACTGCACGCGGTGGATGCCGTCGACGCACGCATCGACCGTTCGTGTTCCGAGGCCGCGGTCACCGGTCGCGTTGTCGACCTGCCGGCCTGGTCCGAGGCGGTCTCACCCGAGACACCCCGAGCGCGCCGGTTCGTGATCCTGCCGCGAACCGCGACCTGCGCCATCGATGGCCCTGTGCGGCTGACCTGGTACGACGGACCGGAGGTCAGGGGAGGCGAGCGCTGGCGGCTGTTCGTGCGGCTCCGGGTACCCCGGGGTTCGGCCAACGCGCATGGATTCGACATCGACCGATGGTTCGTTCGCAACCGGGTGGCGGCCACTGGGTACGTGGTTGCGGGAACCCGGATCGCCACCCCCAAGGGCTTCGGCCGCCTCCTGCCCGTCGTGGTTCGGGAGCGGATACGGGACCGTCTCGGTCAACTGGGGCTGGCCAACCACGGCGTCGTCGCGGCCCTCACCATCGGCGACGCGGCAGCGATTCCGCGGGACGACGTGGACCTCTACCGGCGAACCGGGACCATGCACCTGCTGGTCATCTCGGGCATGCATGTCGGCGTCGTCACCGCGTTCGGATTCCTGCTCGGCCGGGGCATCGGCATGCTCTCGGGCGTCTCGCCGCGATCCATCGGTGCGGCGGTGGCGCTCGCCGCCGCGGCGGGTTACGTCTACCTCGCCGGCGCCGGCTTGCCCTTGTTGCGGGCGTTCACCATGGCTGCATCGTGCATGGTCGCGCTGTTGGCCGGACGCCGGGCGGCCCCGGCGTCGGTATTCGCCTATGCCCTCGCCGTCGTCCTGGCCATGGACCCGATGGCGCCCCTGTCCGTGGGGTTCTGGTTGTCCTTCGGGGCCGTTGCGGTGTTGCTCGCGTTCTTCGCGCCGCGTCGGCGTCCGCGCTCCTGGCTCGTTTCCGCGGTCGTCGCCCAGTTGGCCATCGCGGCCGTGTTCGTGCCGTCGACGGTCGGCATCACGGGACTCATCCATCCCTTGAGCATCGGCGTCAACTTGGTCGCCGTGCCCGCCGTGACCCTCTTGGTCGTACCCCTGGCCTTGTCCGGCGTGGTGCTGATCGCCACGCCCGTGGGTCCCTGGTTGCTCACGGCGGCCGACTTCTGCGTATCGGTCGTCGGCCAGGTGTTGGCGTTTGCCGACCAGCTTGCGCCCCTCTATGTCGCCGACCCCGGGCTTCGGCTCCCCGGGCTGCTGGCGTGTGCTGCCGTCTGCCTGCTACCGCTCTCGCGTACCGCGGTCCTCGCCTGCGCGTCGGCCATCGCCGTGCTGCTGTTCCTGCCGCGTGCCGGCCTGGCCCCTGGGCACGTGGAGGTGACGGTGCTCGACGTGGGTCAGGGCACTGCCGTCCTGGTGGGCACCGCGCGCCACACGCTGGTCTACGACACCGGGCCGGCCTTCCTGTCGGGCGGGGACAGCGGCACGAGCGTGGTGCTGCCGGCGCTCCGCGGTCGTGGCCTGGGCTTCGTCGATCGCCTGGTGCTGAGCCACGCCGACCTCGACCATGTCGGCGGCGCGACAGCCGTGCTCCGCGGTGCCCGCGTGGGAGACGTGCTGGCCGGTGAACCGGTGCCCGGAATCGACGCCCAACCGTGCAGTGTGGGTTTGAACTGGAGGTGGGACGGGGTGGACTTCGCGGTGATCAGTCCCTGGCCGGGTCACGGCTGGAGTGGCAACAACGCCTCCTGCGTGCTGCTTATCGAGACGGCCACGACGCGCGTCCTGCTCGCCGGCGACATCGAGAGTGCCGTGGAGCGGCGCCTCGTCCTTCCCCCGGTCGATGTCCTGCTCGTGCCCCATCACGGCAGCGCGACGTCGTCGACGACCGACTTCGTCGCCGCCACGCGGCCACGCTACGCGGTTGTCGGCGCTGGTTTCGAGAATCGATTCGGGCATCCCAACCCAACGGTGCTGGAGCGCTATCGCGACGTCGGTGCACACATTCTTTCCAC
>JAGWBN010000003.1:3839-6623 GCA_021295875.1 Pseudomonadales bacterium | reverse complement strand
CCGCTATGCTTTCGGTCGCGAGCACGCGCTCGGGGCCAAAATCCTGCGCGATCATCGCGGCCCCTGGTGAGATATGCGGACTAGCCCGTAACAGGACTTGATGCTGGTGAGCAGATGCAGCTTGATCGATTGACGACCCGCCTCCAGGGCGCGCTGGCGGCCGCCCAGTCCCTGGCCGTGGGGCGCGATTCTCCGGCGGTGGAGGCCCTGCACCTGCTGGCGGCATTCCTGGATGACGCCGGCACGCAGAAGCTGCTGCGCACCGCGGGCATCGATGCAGCCGATCTGGCCGCCGATGTCGAACGCCGCCTCGCCGAGGCACCGCGGGTGGGCAAGCCGACCGGCGAGGTGAACGTATCGCCGGAACTCGCCCGGCTGCTCAATCTCGCCGACCGGGAGGCGCAACGCCGTGGCGACGATTTCATTTCCTCGGAGCTGGTTCTCGGCGCCATGGGCGAGGACGGCGGCCCCGCCGGTGAGGCCATGCGCGCCGCCGGCTTCGACGCCCAGCGTTTCCGCGCCGCCGTCGACGCGGCCCGGGGCGGGGACGCCGTGCGCGACGCCAACGCCGAGGACAACCGGCAGGCGCTCGAGCGCTACACGGTGGATCTCACGGCGCGCGCCGAGGGCGGCAAGCTCGATCCCGTCATCGGTCGTGACGACGAGATCCGACGCACCATCCAGGTGCTGCAGCGGCGCACCAAGAACAACCCGGTGCTGATCGGCGAACCGGGCGTCGGCAAGACGGCCATCGTCGAGGGCCTGGCCCAGCGCATCCTCAACGGCGAGGTTCCGGAGGGCCTGAAGAACAAGCGCATCCTGGCGCTGGACATGGGTGCCCTGATCGCCGGCGCCAAGTTCCGCGGCGAGTTCGAGGAACGCTTGAAGGCGGTGCTCAACGAGCTCGCCCGCGAGCAGGGCAGCGTCATCCTGTTCATCGACGAGCTGCACACCGTCGTCGGCGCGGGCAAGGCGGAGGGCGCGATGGATGCGGGCAACATGCTGAAGCCCGCGCTGGCCCGGGGCGAACTGCACTGCGTCGGCGCGACCACCCTCGACGAGTACCGCCAGCACATCGAGAAGGACGCCGCCCTGGAGCGCCGCTTCCAGCAGGTCCTTGTGGACGAACCCAGTGTCGAGGACACGGTGGCGATCCTCAGGGGTCTGAAGGAACGCTACGAACTGCACCACGGCGTCGACATCACCGACCCTGCCATCATCGCCGCGGCGCGACTGTCGCATCGCTACATTTCGGGGCGACAGTTGCCCGACAAGGCCATCGACCTGGTGGACGAAGCGGCGAGCAGGATTCGGGTGGAGATGGACTCCAAGCCGGAACCCATGGACCGGCTGGAGCGGCGGCTCATCCAGCACAAGATCGAGCTGGAGACGCTCAAGGACGAGACCGACGAGGCGTCGACCCAGCGCCGCAAGGACCTGGAGGAAACCATCGCCGGACTCGAACGGGAGTACGCCGACCTCGAGGAAGTCTGGGTCGCGGAAAAGGCCAGCGTCAACGACGCGCAGCAGGTCAAGGAAGAACTCGACGCGTCGCGGCTGGCGTTCGATGCCGCCCGGCGGATGGGCGATCTGGGGAGAATGGCGGAATTGCAGCACGGCCGGATACCCGAGCTGGAGAAACGCCTGGCCGACGCGGCCGAGCCCGACGGCCGGACCAACGTGCTGCTGCGCAACCGGGTCACCGACGCCGAGGTTGCCGAGGTGGTGTCGAAGTGGACCGGTGTGCCGGTGACGAAGATGCTCGGTGGCGAGCGCGACAAGCTGCTCCACTTGGAGGATGCGCTGCACGCCCGGGTGGTCGGCCAGGACGAAGCGGTGACGGCAGTGGCCAATGCCGTTCGCCGCGCCCGCGCGGGACTCGCCGATCCCAACCGGCCGAACGGCAGCTTCCTGTTCCTCGGTCCCACCGGCGTCGGCAAGACCGAGCTTTGTCGGGCGCTGGCCGACGTGTTGTTCGACAGCGAGGACGCCATGGTGCGCATCGACATGTCGGAATACCTGGAGCGCCACGCCGTCTCGCGCCTGATCGGCGCGCCGCCCGGCTACGTCGGCTACGAGGAGGGCGGCCAGTTGACCGAACGCGTCCGCCGACGCCCGTACTCGGTCATTCTCCTCGACGAGGTGGAGAAGGCGCACAACGACGTGTTCAACATCCTCCTGCAGGTGCTGGACGACGGTCGCTTGACGGACGGCCACGGCCGCACGGTCGACTTCCGCAACACGGTACTGGTCATGACCTCGAACCTGGGTTCCGACCGCGTCCAGTCGCTCACCGCCGACGGTCGGGAAGCGGAGGTCCGCGACGAGGTCATGGCGGTGGTGCGGCAAGCGTTCCGACCCGAGTTCGTCAACCGCATCGACGACGTGGTGGTCTTCGGTTCCTTGAAGAAGGACGACATGAAGGACATCGCCGAGATCCAGCTCGGCCACCTGCGGACGCGCCTGGCGGAGCAGGACTTCGGCTTCACCATCGACGCCGACGCCCTATCGGCCCTGGTCGAGCAGGGCTACGATCCGGTGTTCGGCGCCCGACCCCTGAAGCGGGCCATCCAGCGGTCCCTGGAGAACCCCCTGTCCGCCGAACTCCTCGAAGGCCGGTTCACCCCGGGACAGACGATCGCCGTCACCTGGGACGGTGATGCCATGGGGTTCTCCGTGGGTGTATGATCGCGCACCCGCGACGATCACGGTTCGCGCGGCGATCGCGGACCGGCGGCTACGGGGTATGGCGCAGTCTGGTAGCGCACCTGCTTTGGGAGCAGG
>JAGWBN010000003.1:0-3687 GCA_021295875.1 Pseudomonadales bacterium | reverse complement strand
GCGCCCGTAGCTCAACTGGACAGAGCATCGGCCTTCTAAGCCGGCGGTTGAAGGTTCGAGTCCTTCCGGGCGCGCCAGCGCGACCGCATAGCGGTCGCGCTCGAGTTCGCCTATGGCGAACTCGGCGCTTGGGTCAGCCGGCGTGCGCGACCGCGTTGGCGGTCGTGATCGGGTTCGCCTATGGTGAACTCGGCGCGCGCGTCAGCCGGCGTGCGCGACCGCGTTAGCGGTCGACGGCGAACTCGGCGCTTGGGTCCATCGGCGGCGGCGCTTGGACCCAGGTCATGTGCTGCGTGCTGCTGTTGTGCGAATGCGACTGTCGAAGTCCGGATGCCGTCTGTAGATCAGTTTGCGCCTTGGCTTGGCGCTAGTAACGAACCCTAGTCTGGTTAGTCCCATCAAGTCGGTTCGGGCTGTCTCGTAGGTCACGTTGTGGGACCTGCGATGGCTCTCGATCGTGTACGTGGTGTCGGGGTGCTTTAGCAAGTGGGCAAGCAAGGCAACTTGCCGATGATTGACGATGTGGGCGAAGCCGGACCCCTTAAGCGTTTCTTCGAGCGCACGGCTCTCCCGCGTCTTTCTGGCCAGATAGGCATGGAGAGCTTGGATTGCCTGCGAAATCACGCGGAGGTTGTAGACGAGGAAATACGTGGTGTCGTTGTCGTCGGTTTCGGAATACACGTAGGCGCGGACATACTGCGCTGGTGACCTACGGATGATCGTCGAGATCGAAAGGAACTCCGTCAGCCAATACCCTGACCGTGCCATCGACCAGTAGAACAGGGCGCGGGCAGTCCGTCCGTTGCCATCCACGAACGGGTGGTCGTAGCCGATCATGAAGTGAAGCAGAATCGCCCGCACGACGGGGTGGATGAACGGTTTCTCGTCGCGCGCATTGGCGAATTCGATCAACCGCTTCATTCGTTCGCCGAGTTCGTTCGCTGGTGGCGGAACATGTACGGTGACGCCATCTCGTTGGTCCACGACCCGAACCTCGTCGGACGCCTTTCTGAACCGTCCGACTGCCATGGGGTCGTCGAGGGTCTCCGCCGTCAGGATTTCCTGAAGCTCCAACAGCATCGGCAGCGACAGGTCTTCGTCGGTATTCGAACGCAGGAACTCCATGCCCAGGTAGTTGTTGACGATCATTCGCTCGCTGTTGTCGTGGGGCGAACGACCCGATCTCAACATCTCCTTGGCGACTTGCCGAGTCGTTACGGCACCCTCAAGCTGACTGGAAGTGATCGCCTCCTCGATCAACGAGCTCATCGCATACCTGTCGCGTTGATCGGGATTGACCACGTCTGCGCGAGGAACCTCGATGCGGCCGCTTGCCTCGCGGTCTACCTCATGGAGTAATTGGTACAGGTCCCCGGAGTCGTTGAACGCGAACGAGACCGCCGACTTGTCCATGAAGGGCAGGGTATGCCGAGACGCGAGTCGCTTGAGCTTGATGGCTGCCCACCACTCTTCGCTGGTGTACCCCTCGGGCGGGGGTCTGACTCGCACTTCGTCCCAATGCAGATACTTGCCGACAGGCACGTTTCCGAGACCGCAACCCAACAGCGCGCTCATCCTCTCGAAAGGAATCGACGAGAGAATCTTGTCGAAGGACGGGGGCGTCCTGGGCATTCGCACGGTGGCGGATCCTTGACGGCAATTGCAGATTATCTACTAATTCAGGCCAGACTAGTAGTTAGCCTGCATTGGACGCCAACACCGGCTTTCGGCGTGACCCCGTATCGTCGGGGCGTTAGAATGCGCGCCCTTGACGCCGACGGTGGATGTAGCTCAGCAGGTAGAGCCCCGGATTGTGGATCCGGTGGTCGTGGGTTCAAGCCCCATCATCCACCCCAAAAACGGTGCCCCGGGCCATTCGCCCGAGGCGAGTCTGGATGCTTCTTGAAACATGCACGTATCGGTAGAGACGACAAGCGGCCTGAACCGCAAGATGACGATCACCGTGCCTTCGGCGGACTTCGAAGGTCGCCTCGCGGATCGCCTCAAGAGCACCGCGAGCAAGGTGTCGTTGCCGGGATTCCGGCGGGGCAAGGTGCCGCTCAAGGAAGTGGAGCGCCGATTCGGCCCTTCCCTGCGTCGCGAGGTGGCCTCGGAAGTCGTGCAGTCGAGTTTCGAGGACGCGGTACGCGAACGCGAACTGGCGATGGTGGGTGTGCCGTCGGTGGAACTCCTCAACGTCGAGCCGGGGGACGACATCAAGTTCACGGCGACCTTCGAGGTGCTGCCGGAGATCGAGCTGGCCGATCTGTCGACCTTGAAGGTCAGGAAACCCGTCGCCGAAATCGGCGAGTCCGACATCGACGACATGGTCGAGTCGCTGCGCAAGCAGCGCGTCGAGTGGGATCCGGTCGACCGGCCTGTGGCCGACGAGGATCGCGTGGTGGTCGACTACGCGGTCAAGATCGATGGCGAAGTGGCCGAGGGCGGCGAGCGCAAGGACCTGACCTTCGTCGTCGGCGCCGGCGAGGTGGCGGACGAGTTGAACGCCGCCGTGGTCGGCATGTCGGTTGGCGAGACGCGCGCCTTTCCGATCAGCGTTCACCGGCATCATGAAGGCGGGCACGAGGATGTCGACGGTGTCGGCGAGGTCGTGATGAATCGCGTTGAAGCCCCGTCGATTCCCGAACTCGACGAAGCCTTCTTCGCGGCCCTGGGCGTGGGCGACGAGGACGACGCGGCGGCCGATTCCGATGGCGACGAGGACGACGCGGCGGCCGATTCGGATGGCGACGAGGACGACGCGGCGCCCGATTCCGATGGCGACGAGGGGGAGGCCATTCCTCTCGGGCTCTCCAGGTTCCGCGACAGCGTCCGCGAACGCATGGCGGCCGACCTGGAAGTCGCGGCGCGCAATGAGACGAAGCGCCAGGTCATGGCGGTCCTGGCGCGGGCGCATGTATTCCAGATTCCGCGTGCGCTGCTCGACGAGGAACTCGAACAGGAACAAGAGCGCGCGGCGCGCTACATGGGTGTGCCAGCGAACGAGGTCAATCTGCCCGAGCCGATCGCCAAGCAGGTCGAGGACCGGGTGCGCACCCGCCTCGTCGTGCGCGAGATCGTCAACGCCGAGTCGCTGACGCCCGACGACGAACGCGTGCGGGCGAGAATCGACGAATTGGTCGCCGCCTACGAGAAGCCCGAGGATGTGCGCAACTGGATCTACGCCGACGAGGAGCAGCTCCAGCGCATCGAACTGGGGGTCCTCGAGGACCAACTGGTGGACCATGTGCTGGCGCAGGCCGCCGTGGAGGACGTTCCCGCTTCCTACAAGGACGTGGTCACGGGCAGGTCCATCCCGCTGCCGGCCGAGGAGGATCCGCCGACTGCGGTTGCCGACCACGACCATGCCCACGAGACCGGCGGGCATGCGCCTGCCGCGAAGAAGCCCCGGGGCCTGGGCGGACGTTTGCGCCGGCTGATCGGGGGCAAGCCCTGATGCAGCAAGCGCTTCGTGTGTTGTCTGGCGCCCAGCGGCGCCACGCCGCCGGCCTTGGTGGGCGCATCGCAGAATTGGCGCAGCGAATTCCCGGGGCGACCGCGGAGCGGTCGCGTCCCTCATGAAGACACGAGGAATCCACTAGTGAACATCAATCTACCCCCTGCCACGACCAACCTGGGTCTCGTGCCGATGGTGCTCGAACAGAGCGCCCGCGGAGAACGGGCGTA
>JAGWBN010000140.1:6297-7041 GCA_021295875.1 Pseudomonadales bacterium | reverse complement strand
GCGGGTACGAACGTTGCCGTCGATGGTGAGTGGACGGAGGTCATCGAGGGCTTGCGGGGCAGGGCGCCCGAGGCGGACATCGTGCTCACCCTTGGCCGCGACGGCTTGATCCACGCGGGGCACGATGGCGTGACCAGGATGGCGGCGTACGACGTGCAGGCCGTCGACGAGACCGCCGCCGGCGATGCCTTCATCGGTTTCCTCATGGCCGCCGTGATCGGCGACGAGACCATGGCCCAGGCGTTGCGGATGGGATCGGCGGCCGGCGCCTTGGCGGTGACCCGTGCGGGTGCCGCCAGTTCCATTCCGTCGCTGGCCGAAGTGCAAAGGCTGATCGGTGGATCGTAGGCCGTAGTCGACGACTAGTGGTGTTCGACCACTAGCGTCGTCAGCCCGGGAAAGTCAGCCCGGTCGCCTCCGCGAGTTCCTCGAGCGCCTGGTACTCGGTGACTACCTTGATCGTGATCATGCCCATCGCTCGGGCGGGCTTGAGGTTGACACCGAGATCGTCGAGGAACACGGCGTGATCGGGTGTGACTCCTAGGCGGTCGCAGGCGATCCGGTAGATCGCGGGGTTGGGCTTGCGCACACCCTCCACGCTCGACTCCACGACGACGTCGAATTGCGCCATGACTTCGGCCACGTGGGCGGTGCGCTCGGTGCCCGAGGCGGCGATCGGCGTGCCGGAGTCTTTTGCAGGAGCTTGGCCAGCAGCCTGGGCGTTCTTCATGTTGTTGGTGATGC
>JAGWBN010000140.1:834-6164 GCA_021295875.1 Pseudomonadales bacterium | reverse complement strand
CCGACGACTCGAACCGCGCCCAGGCGTTGTCCCGGGGATTGGTCGAGTTGACGGTACGGATGAAATCCGCCGGCAGGCCGCGTTCGACCTCGAAGCGAGCGAACGCCTCGAACGGACTGCTGGTGAAGACACCGCCAAAGTCCCAAAGAACCGCCTCGATCAAAGCCGTCTCTCCTTCGCCCCTGTGCTTTGCATGGTAACCGCTGGCCGCACGGAACGTGCGCGCAGGGCCGCTCGCAATACCGGGCCGGGACGATGGATAATCCGGCCAGCTTCATTTGGCGAGGCGGCGCGGCTGCGCCGGCGGGTCACTGCTGGAACTTCTACAATCGGGCGGCTGGTTGATGGTCCCGATCGCGCTGTGCAGCGTTGCCGCCGTGGCGATCTGCCTCGAGCGGCTGTGGACGCTGAACGCAGCCCGGGCAGCCCCCGAGACTCTCCTCGACGACGTCCGGCGCGAGATCGCCCAGGGCGAAACCGACATGGGGACCCTGCGCGGACTTTGCGGGTCGAGCTACCTGGGCCTCATCTTCCTGGCGGGCCTCGAGAGTGCGCCCCGGGGCCGCGAGGCGATGAAGGAGACCATGGAGGAGGCGGCCGGTGCCGTGATCCACGACATGGGACGCTACCTGACGGCCCTCGGCACGATCGCCTCCATCAGTCCGCTGCTGGGGCTGCTGGGCACGGTCGTCGGTATGATCCGGGTGTTCACGGCGCTCGTCGAGAAGGGCATCGGCAACCCGGGGGTCTTCGCCGCCGGCATCTCCGAAGCCTTGGTGACCACCGCCGTGGGGATCGGCGTGGCCATCCCCGCACTGATCTTCCATCGCTACCTGCAGCGCAAGGTCGAGGACCTCCTGGTGACGATGGAACGTCGTTCGGCGCACCTCGTGGACCTGGTTCACCCCGTAGCGGACAGGGAACGGTCGTGAGGTTCCAACGCCCGGCACGGTCGGCGCGTGCCCTGGTCGCGGTGGAGCTCACACCGCTGATCGACGTCGTCTTCCTGTTGCTGATCTTCTTCATGGTGTCGACGACCTTCGTCCGGGAGACGGCACTTGGCATCCGCTTGCCCAATGCCCAAGGCGATGCCGCGTCGCGGGAACCGGGGGACATCGAGGTGCAGATCGGTGCCGCCGGCGACTACGTGGTCGACGGCCACAGGCTTGCCGGCGACGACGTCGCGGCACTGCAGACCGCTCTCGCGACGGCGGCGCAAACCGACCGATTCGGGGCCACCGTGGTGGTGGCGGCCGACGCGGGGACGCGGCACGATGCGGTCGTACGGGTCCTCGACGCGGCGCGAAGGGCGGGATTGACCGATGTCAGCATCCTCACCGACAACGCGAATTCGGGTGCCGAGGGCGAAGATGGCCACTGAAGGCGACACCGCGGACCGTTCGCGAGACTGGCTGATCTACCGCCGTCTGCTCGGCTACATCGCCGACCAGAAACTCTGGTTCCTGCTGGCCATCCTGGGCTTTCTGCTGGCCGCCGCATGCGAAGGCGGGTTCGCGAAGATCCTTGGCGTGATCGTCGATGTGTTCCGGCAAGACAGTGGGGCGGACGCCTCGCTTCCGGGCGTCGGTCCAGGGCTTTCGCAACTCTGGGCTATTCCGGTGGCCATGCTGGCGCTCGCCGTGTTCCGCGGTCTCGGCTCGGTGGCAGGCGAGTACCTGTTGTCCAGGATCTCGTTTCGTGCCATCCACGCCATAAGGGCACAACTCTTCGACCGGCTGCTGGTCATGCCGAGCGCGTTCTACGACAAGAGCACGCACGGCCACCTTGTGTCGCGGCTCACGTTCACCGCCGCTCAACTTCGCGACACCACGACAGATGCCCTGAAGATCATCGTCCAAGACGGTTTGAAGGTCGTTGTCTACCTCGCCTGGATGCTCTACCTCAGTTGGATGCTCACGGGCATCTTTCTGGTGATCTCGCCCCTGGTGGGACTCATCGTCCGCTACGCATCGCGCCGCTTCCGGCGCATCAGTTCGCGCATCCAGGACTCCATGGGCGATGTGACCCATGTCGCCGCCGAGGCGGTTTCGGCCTATCGGGACGTGAAGGTCTACGGTGGCGAGGACTACGAACGACAACGGTTCCTGGCAGCCAGCGACACCAACCGGCGGCAGAACCTGAAGATGACGGCCACCAAGGCCACCAGCGCCCAGGTGATCCAGCTCCTCGCCGCCGGGGGCCTGGCGGTGCTCGTTGGCCTGCTGCTCCGACCTGAGGTCGCCGGCGACATGACGGCGGGTGACGTGATCACCTACATCGGTCTGGCGGGGCTGCTGGCCAACCCGATCAAGCGACTGTCGGATGTGAACGCGCGGCTGCAACGTGGACTGGCGGCCGCCGAGGACATTTTCGCGCAGCTCGATCACGAGTCCGAAAGCGACGTGGGTACCCTGGAGGTCGAGCGGGTGAGGGGTGCGCTCCGCTTCGAGAACGTCTCCTTCGGCTACGATCCGGACAAGCCCGTGCTGCACGATGTCTCGTTCGCCATCGAACCGGGGCAGACGGTCGCCCTGGTCGGCCGTTCAGGTAGCGGCAAGTCCACCTTGGCGAGCCTGATCGCGAGGTTCTACGAACCGACCGCCGGGCGCATCCTGCTCGATGGCGAACGTCTCGATGGCTACCGCCTGTCCTGCCTGCGACGCCAGATCGCGCTGGTGCCGCAGCACGTCACGTTGTTCAACGACACGCTGGCCAGCAATATCGCCTACGGCGGTCTCATGGATGCCGACCCCGATGCCGTCGCCACCGCCGTTCGGCGGGCCCATGCGGGTGTCTTCATCGACCGCCTGGCCGACCGTCTGCAAACCGTCGTCGGTGACGACGGGGTCCTGCTCTCCGGCGGCGAGCGGCAGCGCATCGCCATGGCCAGGGCCCTGTTGAAGGACGCCCCGATCCTGATTCTCGACGAAGCGACCTCGTCGCTGGACGCTCACTCGGAACGCCACATCCAGGCTGCGCTGGAGGAGGTCATGCGCGGCCGCACGACCATCGTCATCGCGCATCGCCTGTCGACGGTCGAGAAGGCCAACCAGATACTGGTGGTGGACGACGGCCGGATTATCGAGCGCGGCGACCACGCCGGGCTGATGGCGGCCAACGGTGCCTACGCCGACCTCTATCGCACACACTTCGACGACGATGGGGACCGGTTGACAAAGTCGCCCGCGACACCGCCGGCGCCGTCGCGACGATCACCGGTCGCGGTGTTGGACCCACTGGTGAGCGCTTGGTACGACGGTCGTTTCTGGCCGCGTCTGTTGTGGCCGGTGGCGGCGGTCTTCGGTTGGTTCGCGAAGCGTCGGCGGGCTCGGTTCCTGTCCGGCAAGGCGCCATCCTGGCGGGCCCCGGTGCCGGTGGTCGTGGTGGGCAACGTGACGGCCGGCGGTACCGGTAAGACGCCTCTGGTCATCTGGTTGGCCCACTGGCTCAAGGGGCGCGGCCTGCAGGTGGGGGTGGTGTCGCGCGGCTACGGGGGGCGCGCGTCGTACCCACTTGCGGTAGCGGCCACCACGCCGGCGTCGGCCTGCGGTGACGAGGCCGCGATGATCGCGCGCCGCACCGGTTGCCCGGTGGTCGTCGATCCCGACCGGCCTCGTGCCGTTCGCGAGTTGCTGAAGGCTGGCCGGATCGATGTCGTCGTTTCGGACGACGGACTCCAGCACTACGCCCTCGGGCGCGACCTGGAAATCGCCGTCGTCGATGGCATGCGCGGCGTCGGCAATGGTCTCTGCCTCCCTGCCGGTCCGTTGCGCGAACCCCTCTCGCGCCTTCGGGAGTGCGACTGGGTCGTGACCAACGGGGCGACCAGCGGACTCATCCCCGAGGCGACGGCCATGAGCGCCCAGGCTAGGGCGATGGTGAACGTCGTAACCGGAGAGCGGCTTGATCCGAAGTGCTTTGTCGACGGGCACCAGGGTGCCGTGATGGCGGTCGCCGGCGTCGGCAATCCGCGACGATTCGCGGCCACGCTCTCAAGCATCGGCCTGGCGCCGCCCCTGCGTACTTTTCCCGACCATCACGACTTCACCCTGGCCGACCTCGACGCAGCGGAGGGGACGGCCGTCGTCGTGACCGAGAAGGACGCGGAGAAGATCCGTGCGCTCGAGGGCGTTCCATCGACGTGCTGGTATCTCGAGATCGACGTGGCGTTCGACGAGCCCGTGGACGGGTTGCTCGAGGAAATGCTCTCTGACCGGGGCATTCCCTTGCCCGAGCGCGTCGCGTCCGACGCGTAACGTCCGATGGGGTATCACGTCGTCATACCCGCCAGGTACGGTTCCACGCGCCTGCCTGGCAAGCCGCTTGTCGACATCGCCGGCAGGCCGATGGTCGTGCGGGTTGCCGAGCGGGCATTGGCCTGCGGTGCATCGAGCGTGGTCGTCGCCACCGACGACGGACGGGTCGTGGACGCCGTGGCGGGTTGCGGCGCGACGGCGATGCTGACCCGGGACGACCACCCATCGGGTTCGGATCGGGTGATGGAGGTGGCTGAATCGCAGGGTTGGTCCGACGACGAGATCGTCGTCAACGTGCAGGGCGACGAGCCGCTGATTCCCCCGGCGGTGATCGATCAGGTGGCCGAACTGCTCGTCGGCGGCCCCTACCGAGTCGCGACCCTTTGCGAGCCGATCACGCGTGCCGAGGACGCCTTCGACCCCAACATCGTCAAGGTCGTCGCCAACCGGGCCGGGCGGGCCCTGTATTTCTCGCGCGCCCCCATACCCTGGTCACGCGACACGTTTGCGGATGGACGTCCCGCGGAGCTTGGCGGTGCCTGGCGGCGTCACATCGGCATCTACGCCTACCGGATGGATGCCTTGAGATCATTCGTCGCCTATCCGCCGAGCCGCATCGAGCAGATCGAGGCCTTGGAACAGCTACGCCTGCTCGACCGCGGCCACGACATCGTCGTCGCCGAGGCCGTGGCACCCGTGCCCGGTGGCGTCGACACCCCGGCCGACCTGGACCGCGTCCGCGCCGTTCTCGCGTAGGCGAGTGTCCTAGCCCGCCAGGTGGGAGGCCCGTCCCGACAGCCTAGCGCGGCTGCATCCGAATGCCGCCGTCGAGACGGATGGTCTCGCCGTTCAGATAGGGATTCTCGATGATCTGGCGCGCCAGCAGCGCGTACTCGTCCGATGTGCCCAGGCGGTTGGGGAACTGCACCATGCCGATGAGCGGTACGCGTACCTGTTCCGGCATGCCGGTCACCATCGGCGTCTCGAAGATGCCCGGCGCGATCGTGCACACGCGGATGCCGTTGCGGGCCAGATCACGCGCGACGGGCAGGGTCATGCCCACCACGCCACCCT
>JAGWBN010000140.1:0-737 GCA_021295875.1 Pseudomonadales bacterium | reverse complement strand
ACAACCGCAGCGAGTTGAAGGTACCGACGAGGTTGACCTGGATGACGAAGTTGAAGGCGGCGAGGTCGAGGGGGCCGTTGCGCCCCACGGTGCGTCCGGCGGTGCCGATGCCGGCGCAGTTGACGTCGATGTGGATCGCCCCGAAACGCTCGGCGACCCCATCGATCGCGGTGGCTACGGAGTCGGCGTCCGTGACGTCGGCGGCGTAGGCCACCGCGGCGTCGCCGAGTTCCGCTGCCACCTGCTCGGCGAGGTCCGCATTGCGGTCGAGGATGGCGACCTTTCCGCCCGCCGCGACGATCGTCTCGGCCGTGGCCCTGCCCAAGCCGGATGCGCCACCGGTGACGACCGCGATCTTGTCCCTGATGTCCATGTGTTCTCCCTGTTGTGTTCTCCCTGTTGGACCCGTCTGCCGACGGCTTCGGGCGCTATGATAACCACCATGGGTTACGTTCCGCCGGACCGCCTACAGCACGCCGGACAAGGTCTCGGCGTTGCCGAGACCCTGTACGTCCCCGGATTCCTCGACCGCGACTACGCCGATGGCTTGTTCGCGCGCGTGCTGGACGACACGCCTTGGCAACGCGAGCGCTTCTCCCTGTTCGGCCGTCCCGTCACGGCGCCTCGGCTGACCGCCTGGTACGGCGACGCCGGCACCGCCTACCGGTACAGCGGGACGACGCGTCTTGCCGAACCGTGGACGGCGATGATCCGCGGCTTGGCGGCCATGGTGGCGG
>JAGWBN010000139.1 GCA_021295875.1 Pseudomonadales bacterium | reverse complement strand
GTCACCTACTCGAAGAAGATCTTCATCCCCCTCACCCACCTGTGTCGCGACGTCTGCCACTACTGCACCTTCGCGCAGACGCCTTCCAAGCTCGACAACCCGTACATGGAACTCGACGCCGTTCTCGAAGTCGCCCGGCGCGGCGCGGAGATGGGCTGCAAGGAGGCCCTGTTCACCCTCGGCGAGAAGCCGGAACTCCGCTACCGCGCGGCACGGGAGTGGCTTGCCGAACACGGCTATTCGACGACGCTCGAGTACCTGCACGACGCCGCCAAGGCGGTGTTCGACGAGACCGGCCTCTTGGCGCACCTGAACCCCGGCAACATGACGCCGGAGGAGATCGCCACCCTGCGGCCGGTGTCGCCGTCCATGGGCATCATGCTGGAGTCGGCGTCGGACCGGTTGACCGAGAAGGGCATGCCCCACTACGGCTCGCCCGACAAGGTTCCGGCGGTGCGCCTGAAGACGCTGGCCGACGCCGGCGAGGCGAGGATTCCGTTCACCACGGGCATCCTGATCGGCATCGGCGAGACCCGCCGCGAACGCATCGAGTCGCTGCTCGCGATCCGTCGCATCCACGAGCGACACGGACACGTCCAGGAAGTCATCGTGCAGAACTTCCGCGCCAAGCCCGGCACGAAGATGAAGAGCGCGCCGGAGCCCGACCTCGACGAACTGCTGTGGACCATCGCGGTCGCGCGCATCCTCTTCGGTCCCGATATGAGCGTCCAAGCGCCGCCGAACCTGAGCCCCGGCGTGCTGCGCCAGATCGTCGCCGCGGGAATCAACGACTGGGGTGGCGTGTCGCCCCTGACGCCGGACTTCGTCAACCCCGAAGCGCCCTGGCCGCACCTGGATGAACTGGCCCGGGAGACCACCGTCGCCGGCAAGGAACTGCACGAACGGCTTACGATCTACCCCCGGTTCGCGCTGGAAGCCGACACGTGGGTGGATGAGGGACTCCGCAGCGCGGTCCTCGACCGGATCGACGGCGAAGGCCTGCCCCGCACCGACGACTGGTGCCCCGGCGACGAGACCGCACCGCCGGCGTCCGTGCTCGACCGGATCGGCACCAAGCCCGAGCGCGTGTCCAGCGACGTCCAAGACATCCTTGATCGTGCCGCCCTGGAAGAGGACCTCGGCGAAGCCGAGATCGTCCGCCTGATCCGGTCCCGGGGCGACGACTTCAACGCGGTTGTCCAGGCGGCCGACGCGCTTCGCCGCGAGCAGAACGGCGATACGGTTTCCTACGTCGTCAACCGCAACATCAACTACACGAACATCTGCTACTTCAAGTGCCAGTTCTGCGCGTTCTCCAAGGGCAAGCTGGCGGAGAACCTGCGTGGCAGGCCGTACGATCTCAGCCACGAGGAGATCCAGCGCCGTACCCGCGAGGCGTGGGAACGCGGCGGAACCGAGGTGTGCATGCAGGGTGGTATCCACCCGGAGTACACCGGCGCGACCTACATCGACATCCTGCATGCGGTCAAGGAAGCGGTGCCCGAG
The DNA here is from genome assembly GCA_021295875.1 of Pseudomonadales bacterium. Lineage (GTDB taxonomy): Bacteria > Pseudomonadota > Gammaproteobacteria > Pseudomonadales > Azotimanducaceae > VXYL01. The sequence continues at coordinate 3,823 of JAGWBN010000139.1, read as the reverse complement.
ATGCACATCCACGCCTTCTCGCCGCTGGAGGTCTGGCAGGGGGCGGCGACAGCCAACCTACCGCTCGAAGCCTACCTCGTGCGGCTGAAGGAGGCCGGGCTTGGAACCCTGCCCGGCACCGCCGCCGAGATTCTCGACGACGAGGTCCGCGCGGTCATCTGTCCCGACAAGATCAACACCGCCCAATGGCTCGAGGTCATGGAAACGGCACACGGCGTGGGTTTCCGCACCACCGCGACCATCATGTACGGCCACGTCGATCAGCCGCGGCACTGGGCGCGGCACCTGATCCGCGTCCGCGACCTGCAGAAGCGCACGGGCGGCTTCACGGAGTTCGTGCCGCTGCCCTTCGTGCACATGGAGGCGCCCCTCTACCTGAAGGGCCGCGCACGCCGCGGACCCACCTTCCGGGAAGCGATCCTGGTCCACGCCGTTGCCCGGCTGGCACTCAATCCCCACATAACCAACATCCAGGCGAGCTGGGTGAAACTCGGCCACGACGGCGTGGTGGCGGCGTTGAACGCCGGCTGCAACGACCTCGGCGGCACCCTGATGAACGAGAGCATCACCCGGGCCGCCGGCGCCGGCCACGGTCAGGAGACCTCCCCGAAGCGCATGATGGAGATGATCGAGGCGGCCGACAGGCGACCACGGCAACGCGCAACGGACTACGGCGAAGTGGATTCGGCCATCGCACGGCGCGGGCTCGATGCCGGCGAGTTGGCCATGATCGACAACACGCCGGCGCGCAAGTACGAGCGCAAACGTACCCACGGATTGGTCAAGAACGAGATCAGCACCCTCAGCGTTAGCTGAGGCCTCAGCGTTGGCTGAGTGCTCTCAACTCGCCACCGCCGCATAGGGACACTGACGCCGACCCGTTACGCCGACCCCTCGCGCAGTCGGTGCGGGTCGAAGAGCGCGTAGATCCGCGTGTCGCGCAGGCTGCCGTCGTTGCCTCGCTCATTCGCTTTCAACGTCGACTCCCAGGCAAATCCCAGACGTTCGGCAACTGCCCAACTGCGTGCATTGCGGTCGTCGACGCGGATCTCCACACGGGCGGCGGCAAGCGATTCGAACGCGAACCTGGCAAGGGCATGGGTGGCTTCACTGGCAAAGCCCCGACCGACGCGGTCGCTGCGTAGCCAATAGCCGATCTCGAACTTCGGAACCCTCCAATCCCGTACCGACAGCGTGCAGCAGCCCACGAACGCCCGACGCTGCCTGCTGACCATCACGGTCGTGAACTCCTCCTCCGCGCGCAGTTTCCGCCCGGCGGCCTCGACGAACGCCACGGCGTCCTGCAGGTTGTAGGTCTCCTGGGCCCAGGGCATCCACTCGCCGAGTTCGGCGGCCGAAGCGTTCACCGCCTTCGCGATCGCCCGCGCGTCCCGCAGTCCGGGCGGGCGAAGGAACAGCCGTTCGGTGTCGAGGCGGTCGGGAAACCGCGACACCGCCCGACGGGCATCGCTAGCCACGGGGCTCGCCGTAGATGTCCACCTCGTCGTAGCGCAGCCACGAGGGGTCGTAGGCCGCGTCCCGGTCGAACGACAACGGCGCCGCCCACGCGGGCTGAACGTTCGGCTCGTAGTCGGCCGGCAGGTCCCCCGACGAGCGCTTCGACAGTTCGTCGTGCAGGGGTGCCATGACACGGGCAAGTTCCGGCGGCATCGGGCCCTTCTCCGACGGCGAGGTCTGCGCGACGGGAGGCAGACCCGTGGTCGCGTCGCGGCGGAAGGCCGCCTTCGAATAGTCCGCCTGCTCCTGCCTGTCCGCGTCCGTCATCGCCGCGTTCACCGTGCGGCCCACGGGGACGACCGGCGTGTAGACGCCCTTGGTCAGGGTATCGGCCGGCTGCAACGCCTCCGGCAGCGGGCCCGCGCCAACGGTGACGGCGCCGCGGTCGCAGCGGACCCAGAAGCCGCCGCTGGCGCCGTCGGGAAAGGCGTAGCGCGGCGTGTCGGTGAACTCCTCCGCGAAGGTGTAGACGACGTCCTTGAGCCCTTCTGCGTATTTCTCGGATGCCGCGCGCGTACTCACGATGTGACGCGCCGAACTCACCCACTCGGGGCTCATCCAGACGAACCGCGGCATGGTGCGAGGGGCCATGGCGTCGTGCAGCGAGCGCAGCACGGCGCCGAGTACCACGTGCTGCGGAAAGCCGCCGTCGAAGTGCCATTTCGAGAGTTTCTGCAGGCGCGCCTGGGCCGCCGCGACGATCGCCGGATCCTTGCCGTGGGAGACGATGCGGCCGAGGTTGCTCATGATCGAGTGGTCGCCTTGGAGTTTGAGGTCGCAGTCCCCGGCATCGAGTTCGCCCACCTCGGCCGTTACCGTCGCCCCGTCGAAGCGTGCGTGCCACGCCAGCGTTCCGCCGGCGCGCAGATAGGCGGGCGGGTTGTGCGCCACCTCGCACAGCGAGAACCGACCGAGATCGGCGAGACCCTCGGCATGCCTGGCGACCGCCTCCGAGAGGACATCCTGGGCTACGGCGACCCATTCTTCCGACGCGAAGGTGAGGTCGCCGATGCCGTCGGCCATGGCCGCCAACACCACCGAGTGATAGCCAGGGTGCATGCGATTACCCGAAGCGGTGACGAAGCGGTCAATCCTACACGGGCAGGTAGTGGTCGACGAGGAGCACGGCGAACAGCGCCGTCAAGTAGATGATGGAGTACTTGAAGGTCGCGAGCGGTGCACGTTCGCTGCTGCCGCGGACCACCGCGACGGCACACGCCAGGAAACCGCCGCCGAGCGTCAACGCACCCGCGAGATAGACGACGCCGCTCATGCCCACCGCGAACGGCAAGACGCTGACGGCGGTGAGGGCGATCGTGTAGTAGAGGATCTGCCGGCGCGTGTACGCGTCGCCGTGGGTGATCGGCAGCATGGGCACGTCCACCTGTTCGTAGTCCCGGCGGCGGTCGATGGCCAGGGCCCAGAAGTGAGGCGGCGTCCACACGAAGATGATGAGCAGCAGGATGATGCCGCCCCACTCCACGGAGTTGGTCACCGCCGTCCAGCCGAACAGCGGCGGCGCCGCACCGAACAGGCCGCCGATGACGATGTTCTGCGATGTCGCCCGCTTGAGATACAGGGTGTAGAGCAGCCCGTAGCCGAGCCACGAGACGAGATTGAGCGTTGCGGTCAACGGGTTGACCCAAAGCAGCAGGATGGCCAAGCCGGCAATGCCGAGCGCTGCCGCGAACACGATGCCCGCGACCGGGCTGACGCGACCCTTCGGGATCGGCCGGTTCCTCGTGCGCGCCATGCGGGCGTCGATCCTCGCATCGGCGATGTGATTGACCGCGGCGGCCGAGCCCGCCACCAGGGCGATGCCGGCGAGACCGACGAGGATCAACGGCAGCGGGGGCAACTCCGGGGTGGCGAGCAGCATGCCGACCAGCGCACACAGCAGCATGAGCACGACGACGCGCGGCTTGGTCAACTCCAGGTAGTCGCGCCAGGACGCGACCGAGGTTTCGCTCATCCCCCAGCTTCTCCTTGGAGTCCTTGGAGTGGGCACACTCCTTCGAGCGGGCGCGCTCCTTCGAGCAGGCGCGAGATTTGGTGCGCACGGGCTGCCGATGGCGTCCCGGACACGACCGGTGCGCTACACTCGCCCGCTTTCCCAAACACCGGCAACACGGAGAGCAGCCAATGGCCGACTACGTCCCGACGCCCGTCAAGTGGGTCCGCGAGCAGATCGAACTCTACGAGTCGAGCGGCGGCACCCAGGGCACCGAACTCGGCGGTCGCGCGGTGATTATCGTCACCCACAACGGCAACCAGACGGGCGCCATCCGCAAGACCGCGTTGATGC
>JAGWBN010000138.1:4582-17208 GCA_021295875.1 Pseudomonadales bacterium | reverse complement strand
CTCTACGTCGGCACGGGCGAGAACACCTCCTCCCCCGCCACCGAGATGTCCGACGCCATCGTCGCCATCGGTCTCGACGACGGCGCCATCCGCTGGCACTTCCAGGGCACCGCGAACGACGCTTTCAACATGGCCTGCGGGCGCCGCGCGGGTCCGAACTGCCCGAAGGAACGCGGTCCGGACTTCGACTTCGGCGCCTCGGTGATCATCGCCAAGGACTCCGAGGGCAAGGACGTGCTGCTGGCGGGCCAGAAGTCGGGCAGCGTCTTCGCCCTCGATCCCGATGCCAAGGGCAAGCTCCGCTGGCAACGCCGGATCGGACCGGGCAGCGCACTCGGCGGGGTGCACTGGGGAATCGCGGCCGACGATAGCCGCGTCTACGTACCCATCGCCGACCCGCCCTTCGTGCGCGGCGAAGGCCGCCCCGGGCTGTGGGCGCTCAACATCGACGATGGCAGCGACGCCTGGGGGCACGCCGCCGAACGCGGCTGTACGCCCGCCGGATTCGGTCGAGGTGGATCGGCGACGCCGTGGCCGGATTGCCCCTTCCACTACGCCTTTTCGGCGGCGGCCAGCATCGCCGGCGATGTGGTCTTCGCATCTTCGCCTTCGACCGGCGCGACGGCACGATTCGCTGGCGGTTCGACACCAACCGCACCTTCGAGACCGTCAACGGCATCGAAGCTCATGGCGGCGCCATCGACAACCCGGGCGTCCTCGCCGTCGACGACCTGGTCGTCGTCCCGTCAGGCTACGGCATGTTCGGGCAGATGCCGGGCAACGTGCTGCTGGTGTTCGAACTCGCGCCTGCCGCGGCGGGCGGCGGGGCCGGCGTGTAGCCTGTGTCCGTGGATTTCAAGTTCCCCTGCTGGGCCCTGCGGTCGCCGGTGGCACGTTTGGCGACAGTGGACGACACCCACCCGCACCTCGTTCCCGTGGTCTTCTGCGTCAACGACGGCGACGTGTACATCCCCGTGGACGGCAAACCCAAGTCTTCCAAACGCCTTAGGCGGCTGCGCAACATCGGGCGCAATCCGGCCGTCGCGTTGCTGATCGACGAATACGCCGGCGACTGGTCGAAGCTGCGTTGGCTGCGCGTCGACGGCACGGCCGAGGTCGTGGCTACCGACTCCGATGTCCGTGCGGCGCTTGAGTCCAAGTACCCGCAGTATGAGCACATCGACGTTGGAAGCGACGCGATTCGCGTGACGATCCAACGCATGCGGTCGTGGTCGGCGTCGGAACCGTCATAACGGCGGTCCGCCGCACCGTGCGGGCAATCAGACGTCGCCGAGCAACTCGTCCAGCTTCGCGAGCAGATCCTCGCCGCGAATGTACTTGGCGAGGATTACGCCGTCGCTGTCGACGAGGACGTTCATGGGGATCGCGAGCACGCCGAACTGGGCCGGAACCGGGCTGTCGTAGGCGCCGAGGTCGGAGGTGTTGATCCACGTGATGCCGTCCTCATCCGAGGCTTCAACCCAGTCCTCGCGATCATCGTCGAGGGAGAACGCGAAGATGTCGAACCCCCGCTCGCCGTACTGCTCGACAGCCGCCTTCAGGGTGGGGACCTCCGTCCGGCAGGGACCGCACCATGACGCCCAGAACTCGATGAGCAGGATCTCGTTGTCCGCCAGGGCATCGCCCAGGTGGTAGGTCTCGCCGTCGATGCCGGGTGCCGAGAAATCCTTGACCTCACTGCCGACCTGCACCGTCTTGGCGGTGTCGGACATGCGGATGCCCGTCTCGATGCGGGAACGCATGGCGGCGACCGTCGCCGGTAGAAGCTCGGTGGCCCGCAACTGATCCAGTCGATTCAGCGCTTCGGTGCGCCCCAGGCCGCCCATTTCGATGGCGAAGATACTCGCCAGCGGATCCCCGTCCGCGAGCGCGACCTTGCGTAGGGCGGCGCCTCGGATCCCGTTGAGTTCGTTGTAAAGCCGAACAGCCTCCTCGGTGAGCGCCTCCCGCTCCGGCCCTTCCTCGAGGTCGGCCTTGGCGTCCATGACCTCCGCGTAGTCAGCCAGAACCGCCTGGTACTCCTCGGAGTTCCACCAGACGGAGACGACCTTGTCGTTGTACGGACCGCCCGAAGCCGCGAATCCGGCCACGCGGCCCGCGTGGGAGATGCGTATCTCGCCGGGTTCGAGGATGAACTGGGCACTGCCCTTGGAGTTGTCGTCGGCGTCGCGCACGCTGAGCGAGACCCGCCCCATGTCGTCGGTGACCTCTCCTTCGAAGCGGAAACGCCCATCCGCGATGGGCACCCGGGCCACTTCCGCGCTCGAACCCAGCACGGCCGTGGACCGCGACAGGACGGCCTCGCCCTGCTCGACGGCATCACCGACCTCGCCGACGATGGCGTAGTCCGCTGACTGTGCGGCAAGGCCCACGGTCGAACCCGCCATCGCCAGCAAGAAGTACAGTCCACCGAACCGGGGCGCGAACCCGCCTAGCCGTTTGCCCGATCCCGAGGGGCGCGACCGACGAATACCCGATCTCAAGTCGATGTTAATGGTTCTGCCCCGGTGCAGGTTCGACGCCCGATCATAACAGCTACCGATCGAATTCCCGCCCCAACCGCCTATTCGTTGCCGGCAGAGGGATTGGGGACTTCGGCATGACAGGGTCAACGGTCCGGTTGCTCGAGAACGAGCGTGGTTCCCGAGGTCACATCGGTTCGAGTAGCGGTCGATCCGTCCGGCCACTCGACCACCAACTTGTCGACGCTCGACGCCTCTCCCAAGCCGAATAGCTGCACGGTGGGGTTCTGCGAGGTGTAGTTGCTGCCGATGACGATCTCGCGCAGCAGTTCCTTATCGCCGACCGTCGCCCGGATCCGTGCGCCCGCCGCTTCCGTGTTGGGCGGCGAGCCGACAAGACGCACCTTAAGGTAGTGGTTGGCCGGACTGTCGTTGCGCCACAACGTCGCGGCATTCCCCGTGTTCCGATGTGCTTGGAAAATGTCCACGTCGCCATCGTTGTCGAAGTCGGCGCAGACGGCGGCATAACCCCGTTCCCGATCCGACACTCCCGCCGCATCCGCCGCCTCGGTGAAGGTTCCATCACCGGCGGCCACGAACAGCGGTCGGGTGCGAACGGCTCGATCCAGCCGTTGGTGTGGTAGATGTCGAGGTCGGTGTCGTTGTCGAAATCGGCGAAGCAGGCGGCCCAGCCCCAGCCGCCATCGTGAACGCCGGCGGCATCGGTGACGTCCGCGAACACACCGCCTTCATTGTTGTAGAGCCGGTTGCCCAACTTGAAACGCTGATCGCCGTTTTCGTCCGGCCTACTCCAGATGGACGTGACGAACCAGTCGAGGTCACCATCGCCGTCGTAGTCGCCGACGGCGGAACCCATCCCGTTGCGGTCCACGATCACGTCGCGGTCGGTGGCGTTGCGAAAGGTGCCGTCGGTGTTGTTGAGATAGACCATCGAAGTGCGGAAGTCCCCGGTGATCAAAAGATCGGGAAAGCGGTCCCCGTCGATGCGGGCGAACGTCGGCGAAAACGTGTAGTCGAATCCCGCGCCACCGAAGGACTCCACGGGTTCGGGCTCGATGATGTCCGGGGCGATGCCGGCGAGAAGACTCACGTCGGTGAACCGGATCACGCCCCCCACCGTATCGTTTCGCCACAGGTGTTCGGTATCGACCTGGTCGCCGATACCGCGGGGCGTTCCCCAATGGGTCAGGAACATGTCCAAATCGCCGTCCAGATCGTAGTCGCCGAATGCCGCCGACAGCGTATATCTGGCGGCGACGGTGTCGATTCCCGAACCCGGCGACACGTCGGTGAAGGTGCCGTCGCCCTCGTTGCGGAACAGAAAGCTCGGGTCGTACTCGATTCCGCCGACGAACAGATCGAGGTCGCCGTCGCCGTCGACATCGGCGAACGCGGGACCGCTGTGGCGATAGTTCTCGAATTGCGACTTGGTGTAGGCCACTCCCGCCGCTTCGGCGACCTCCTCGAAGGCGTTCCCACCTACATTCCGGTACAGCAGGTTGGGGCCGATGTCGCCGCGCAACACGAACAGGTCCACGAGTCCGTCGCCGTCGAAGTCGCCGCTTGCCACACCGCCACCGAACTCTTCCGGCTCCGAAGCGGGCGTGGGGTAGGCGTAGGCATGCTCGTAGCTGATGCCGGACAAGGTGGTGACGTCCTCAAATCGCATGCCGCCCGGTGCGGGCGGCGGGGGTGCCGGCGGGGGAGCGGGCGGCTCCGGCGGCGGAGGCGGCTCGCCGCCGCCGCAACCGACGCTGACGACGAGCACCTGTGCCGCGGCCGTTGCGCGAATGACCCGTCGGAGCTTCAAGACCCTGGTCCCGACTCCTGCCGATCCGCCGCCCGCCTCCGACGGGCTACGGGCCATGCCGCCGCGCCTTCCCTACCCGGCTCCCATTGCGCCCTGTAGCCGAATACGGTGACCGTCGTCAGAACGACTTGTGGATCGACAACCGATAGGAACGTCCCTGGGTCCACTCGTAGATGGGATTCAGGTTGGACTTCCGGCGTTCGTTGGTCTCCGGGTTGATGTTGGTCGTTCGCGCGAACGAATCGCCCACGTTGTTGATCGTCAGCGTCGCCGTCATGCCGCTCATCCACGCGATGGACCGGAAAAACGTGTCCGATCCGAGGTCGTAGCTCAACACCAGGTCGTAGTTGTTGGCCGGTTCCGTGAGGTACTCCCGGGTCGCCGAGTTCATAATCGTCGTATCGTCGGCCGTATGCACGTCCAAGCTGGCAAACAGACCACCGCGCGCCCAAATGAACTGCATGCTGGTCTGGTGCTTCGGCACCGGCGACAGGGTGGTGTCCTCCGGTCCGGTGTCGTCGCGCATGCCAATGAGATCGTGGACGATGCCAGTCGTCGCGTCCTGCACCACTTCGTAGCCGTTGTTGTATGCCCGTCGCAATATGAAGTCGAAGTCGTTGCCTTCCATCTGCCAGGTGTAGCCGAACTCGAGGTCGACGCCGTCGCGGCTCACGACCGAAGCATTGATCCAGCGGCGGTCCACGACGTAGATATCCTCGTCGGGGTTGTAGAAGACGTTCGAAGGCAGAGCGTCGAGGTCGACGACCGGGACGCTCAGCTTGACGATGCGATCCACGAACTCCGTGTCGCTCCAACCCGCCTTGAGGTAGGCGCCCGGTAGGAAGGACGGCGAAAACTCGGCGGACACGCTCGTCGTTTCGGCGGTTTCGGGGGTCAGTTTGTCGTTGCCGCCCGTGTATTCGATGACGTTGCCGGTAAGTTGTCCAATCCTGAGAGGATCAACGTAGTACCACAGGACTGCGGCGGAATTCTGGCGCACTCTCGAGAGCAACTGATTCAATTGCGGAGCGACAAAGGACGTCGACACATCGGCCTTCAACCGCAGGCTGTCCGCCGGCTGGTACACCATGCCCAGGCTCCACGTGGTCTTGCTGCCCGGATCCGCCGCCTCCAGCGTTCCGCCTTCCTGGGTATCCGTCTGTTCGTACTCGACGTCGACGTTGGAATACGAGTCGTAGCGGGCCGAGAAGGTCAGCATCAGGCTTTGGGCCACATCCGACGCGTTGTCCGCACCAATCAGCGGAACCAGCCCCTCGAGGAACACCGCGTGGTTGTCGCGTGCGATCAGCGTGTCGAACGGTCCACTGCCCGTGGCGGAGGAACTGTTGATGTAGAAGCTGGTGAACTCGGAGAAGGAGTCGAGCACGTCCTCGCGGAAGTCGTAGCCTAGGGCAACCGCGACGGCGCCACCGGGCGCGTCGAACAGGCTGCCCCGCACCAGGGCTTCGAACCGGGTCTGCTGATTCCGGTATCCCGCATCCACCCCCGGAATGATCCAGGCGCTGATATCGCCGAAGGGATCGATGGGGTCGGGCGGTGGGCCGTAGATCGAGCATTGGCCGCCGAAGAACGGGGAATACGTGTAGCGCGTACCGCCCAATTCGGCCTGCAGCGCCTGACAGGCGGCCTCGTCCTGGCCGCGTTGGCGCGCGATTACCGACTCGGTGACGCCATCGCTGTTGACGCCGTTGAAGTAATCCGGATGGCGGACGTTCAGACGCGTGGTGTCGCCGTCCTGCCGGGACAGGCCGTACTCGGCGAGCCACCTCCAATCGCCGAACGAACCTTCAAGGCCGACGTTGGCGAACAGATCGTCCTGTTCCGACTCGAAGGAGGTGGTCGGCAAATCGACGGCGAGGCCCGTTAGGTCGACCCACCTGCCGAAGGGGTTGAAGGGACTTTTCGCGGCCAGCCGGGCACCGCGGCTATTCAGGCCGTTTTCCGAACTGGACTCCTTGTTCCCCAAACGCAAGGTGGCATGCAGAACCATGTCATCGGTTAAGTCCTGGTCGATACCGATGTTGACCACACTATTGGTTTGTTCCGGCGTCAGGCTGTAGCCGACCTCGGCCTCCTCGCCCCAGTGCTGTTCGCCGAACCGGTCGATGCTCTGGAGATCGTCGGTGTGGCGGAATCCCAAGGGCAGGGTGAGGTCGTCGAGGCACGTTGCGTTCGCCTGCTCCTCCGGATCCAGCGTCGCGTACTCGGCGATGGTGAGCAGGGTACCGTTCAACTCCCAGAGAATCGCATCGCGCGCGATGCACTCTTCGTTGTAGAAATCGGTGTAGACGCGAATCTGCGGCCCCGCCGCGGTGTTCTTCTGCCCGCTCGTCTGTAGACGGCTTTGGAGGATGATCGACTCGCGCAGGGACGAATCCAGTCCGCTGTCCCGGTAGCGCTCGAAGCCCACCGTGCCGCGCCCGCCGGTCCACGCGAAGCCGCCCGCGATACTGACGCGGGTTTCGGTGAAGCCGCTCTCGTGCGGACGACCGTAGTCCACATCCACCTCGACACCCGTGTAATCCTGGCGCGTGATGATATTCACCACGCCGCCCACGGCGTCCGAACCGTACACGGCGGACGCGCCGTCGAGCTGAACCTCGATGCGCTCCACCATGGACAACGGAATCGTGGAGATGTCGGTTACGCCGCCCAGCACGCCGCTGTAACCGACCCGGCGGCCATCGACCAGAATCAAGGTCGACTCGCTGCCTAGCCCGCGCAGGTTCACGGTCGCGGCACCGGTCTTGTTGTTTACGCCGTTGAGCCGGGAGCCGTAGGTGGCGTTGGTGGGGTTGGTGTTCTGCGGCAGTTGCTGCAGCACGCGGGGCAGGGTGAACTCGCCGGTGGCGCGAATGGCTTCCCGGTCGAGCACGATCACATTGCGTGACAGCTCCGAGGGCTCCCGGGCCAGCCGGCTACCGGTGACGACCACAACTTCGACGTCTTCGGCCGCTTGCCTCCTGGGCACCGACCGTGTTCATCGACAGAGCGGCGGCGGCCATGGCCGCGATCACCAGGCAGGATCGTAGGCGGAACGCGGCAGGATTACGCCCCCCCGTCTCGCCTTCACCATCGTTTGGCGCTAGTACGTGCATTGATATCCCCTCAAATATGCTTATGCCAAATCGCGGCCGTACAATACCAGATTCCCGGCCATCTCTCCGTGAACGCCCCCTATCACGGGGTGTCACGGCGTAGCCGGATCGGTGTTTCCGACCTCGAACAGCTCCTCGAGCTTCTCGTCCAATTTGTGCCCCCGAAGGTCCTTGGCGACGATGTCGCCGGTGTTCGAGGCCACCAGGTAGTTCTTGGGCACGCCCGTGACGTTGTAGACGGTCGGTGCCTCGGCATCCTCTCCCATGCCCAGGTCGATCCAGGGCAGTTCCTCTTCCGCCGACGCTTCCTCCCAGTCCAACCGATCATTATCGATGGTGAACGAGACGATCTCGAAGCCCTTGCCCCGGAAGCGTTCATAGGCTTCCTTCATGTGCGGGATCTCCACCCGGCACGGGCCGCACCAGGACGCCCAGAACTCGAGCAGCACGTATTGGCTGTTCCGCCGCACGTCCTCGAGATTCACCTCGTCGCCGTCCAGAGTCTTGGCGGTGAAATCGCGGATGTTGGCGCCGAGGGCAAAACGTTTGCGCTCCTCGGCCCGCTTGGCGGCGCTCTCCTCGGCGCTGGCCAAGCGCTCCAGTACCCAGGAATCGTCCGGCGTCAGTTCGGCGAGTCCCCGCAGTGCATCGAGCATCCACGGGCCGGAGAGCCAGGTGGTCTCGATGGTCAGGCGGCGCACGACCGGGTCCGGGTGCGTGCGGGCGAGATGGGACCGGCCTTCGGTCTCCAGATCGAGTACCCGGCTTTGTGCTTCGGCGGCCAAGTCGAGGCGTTCCCGCTTGGCCTCTTCGGTCTCGCCCTCGACGGGCGTGTACAACCGCGCCTGCTCGGCTTCGGCCTCGCGGTACTCGTCCGACAACCGCCAACTGTTGTAGACGGCGTCGTTGTAGGTTCCTCCCGTAACCACGAAACGGCCGCGCTTGGACATCTCGAGCGCGAGTTCACCTGGCTCCAGGATGAATGCGTTGCCCTTGACGGGTGCCATTCGAAAACCTTCGGGAGAGACCGCGTTCAGGACGTAGAAGTACACACGGCGGGGCTTGTCGACGGGCATCTCCAGGCGAAAACGGCCATCGGGACCGATCGCCGCCTTGCCCACCACGTCGAGGGTGGATTCCAGGGATGGGGGCTTGTCCGTGGACGGGGCCGACGTGCTCGCGGCCACCATCATGGCGCCGCCACTGCCGCGACTCTTGGGATTCCACACGACGAAGTCGCCGTTGGAATACAAGGCCGACACGTCGCCGTCGAGAACCATCGTCGACGACTCATCGGCGACGGTCGGCATGGCGATCAGGAGCGCTAAAAGCCAACTGCGCGCCCGCGCGGGGGCGTTAAGACTCGCCCAACTACAACGAACAAGCAATGTTTCGCGACAAGCCACGGCAAACCCTACTTTGGACTCCTGACGGCTGGTTGGGAACTGAAACAGATTCATCGGTAACTCTCGACTAACGCATTGGTTCTGCGGCAAGGGATGTATCGGCCCTGCCCTGCCGTCGCGTCCATTGTGGACCTTTGATCCCGCGTTTTGGAACGCCCGGGACGCGGTGGTGTGGGCCGCGCTCGGCAATAACCCACCAGGCTGGTACGATGCGCGCCGGGCACAAGCCGGTTTGGGGACGAGTTTGACCGACGCGCGCATCAGGCACGACTGGAGCATTGGCGAGATCCTCGCACTCTTCGATCAGCCCTTGAACGATCTGCTGTTCACCGCACAGTCGACTCACCGGGACCACCATCCCGCGAACGAGGTCCAGATCAGCACGCTGCTGAGCATCAAGACCGGTGGCTGTCCCGAGGACTGCAAGTACTGTCCCCAAAGCGTGCACTACGACACGGGCCTCGACGCCCACAGCCTGCTCGGCGTCGAGGATGTCGTCGCGGCGGCCACCAAGGCACGGGATGCGGGTGCCACGCGGTTCTGCATGGGTGCGGCGTGGCGCAGCCCGACCAACGCCCAGACGCGCAAGGTTGCCGCGTTGGTGGAGGCGGTCAAGGATCTCGACATGGAGACCTGCGTGACGCTCGGCATGCTGACCCCGTCGCAGGCGCGGACGCTGGCCGACGCCGGTCTCGACTACTACAACCACAACCTGGACACCTCGCCCGAGTACTACGGCCAGGTGATCACCTCCCGGGGCTACCGGGACCGTCTGGACACGCTCGCCAACGTGCGCGACGTCGGCGTGCGCGTCTGCTGCGGCGGCATCGTCGGCATGGGCGAGAGCCGCGAGGACCGCGCCGGGCTACTGCAGCAGCTGGCGAACCTCCCCGAACACCCCGAGTCCGTGCCGATCAACAACCTGGTGCAGGTGGAAGGCACGCCACTGCACGGCACGTCGACCCTGCCCCCCATCGAACTCGTCCGCTGCGTCGCCGTGGCCCGCATCCTCATGCCGAAATCCGTCGTCCGGCTTTCCGCCGGTCGTACCGATCTCAGCGAAGAGGCACAGGCGCTGTGCTTCCTCGCCGGGGCGGGCTCGATCTTCTGCGGCGATCAACTGCTGACCACGCCGAATCCGACCTTCGACGACGACATGCAGATGTTCGAGGGCTTGGGGCTGACGCGTCGCGAGGACCTGCCACTGGAAGCCGGTTGAGCCTGCCGCCGCCGTCGTCCGACCGGTGAAGGATGCCGCCGTACCGACCTGACCGACGCTCAAGAACAAAGGTGCTGTACTTCGACGACATTCCCGACGACTATCGTTCCGTCGTGGGGACATGGCACTTGGCGGCCGAAGACATCATTGCCTACGCGAAAATCTGGGACCCGCGACCGGAACACACCGATCTCAAGGCGGCGGAGCACTCGCCGTTCGGAACCCTGGTGGCCTCCTCCGCCCACCTCTTCGCCATCGTCACGCTGCTGTTCCATCGCCATCGCGACGAGATCCAACTCGTGGCGATGCTCGGCAAGGACAGACTGCGCCTGCCGAATCCCGCCCGGGCGGGCACCACGCTCACCTACGAGACCCGTTGCATCGGCAGACGAGAGTCCGGCAGCCGTCCCGACCTCGGCATCGTCACGTTCGAGGACCAGGTCGCCGACGGCGAGGGCAAGGTCGTGCTGACTCAGGAAGTCACGCTGATGGTCCGGCGCAGACCGTGACGGCGGCGCAATCCCAATTCGACAGCGCGGCGCCCGCCGCCGAGATGCTGGCGGCGATTCAACACGTCCTTACGGCCTACGGCTTCTACTCGCCGCTGGAACTGCTGCTGGCCACCAATCGGCTCCGCTACGACGACTACCAGGCGTGGCGGCGGGGGGAGCGCGCGACTCTGGACGACGTCCTCGTGCCGAGCCCCGCCGGCGTCCGGGTGCTTCTCGACGACGGGGCTTCGTGGGCGCGCGGCCTGCATCTCGAGGCCCAGACTGTGCCCATCTACGGCACGGATGCCCACGCGGGCGCCGAACTCACGGGCTCGGCCGACGGCCGCCTCGATGACCTGCTGCGCACCGAGTACCGCCGACCGACTGATCGACAGCAGCCGGACCTGTTCCTCGATGGTGCGGAGATGCAGGCGCAGAACGCACTCATCGACGCGTTGGCCGCTCGCAACCGGCCGGTAGCCGTGGAAGCCCTCCATCGCATGGCCGCGATCGACCCCGGGCATTGGACGCTCGCCCACGCCGAGGCCTTGATAGAGGCCCTGGCGGCCCCGTCCCCGGAGCAACCCGAGCACGCCTTGCCCTATCTCCGTACCCTGGAACAACGCTGGCTGCCCGCGGCGGCGACCTTGCTGCACACGGGAGTGCGCGACTTCATGAGCCCGCTTTGGCAGACGGCCGGACGAGGTCTGGAAGCGGCTGCCTACGATCCGGACGACCCCAAGGCACACGCCAGTTGGGCCTATCTGAACGGGCTGGACTGGGAGGGCGTCAAGCGGTGCGCGCTGGCGGTCCCCGAAGGCGAGTCCGAGCCGGTGCTGCAAGTTCGCCTCGCACAAGCCGCCTGGCGGTTGAGACACTATGCGGAGGCGGTCGGCCGTTGGTTCTGGCTGTGCTGGCACGCACCGGCGTACTTCGAGGAATGCGTCGAGGCGGCGGGGTTTCCCGATACCCGCCTGAAGAAGGCTTGGGAGGCCGCCAAGGACCATGACTTTGACCGGCAGATGGCCACGTCCTGGTTTCCCGCCTGGACTGTGATCGAAGAGCCGGGGCTGGCCCGGACGCTGACGCCGTGCGGCGGCGACAGCGAAGGGGAGCGCGCCTACGACCATGTGCTCGCCCTGCGTCGCGGCCATTCGGATCGGGAAGACCTCGATCACCGCCGGGCTCTGCGCGATCTACACGCCGGGCTCCTGGGACGCTACCTGGACACGCTCGACCCCTGAGAGCCTCTTGGACGTCGTGTAGGGACGGGGCTTGTCCCCGCCCGCGTCGGGACCCCGCAGCGGTTCGTTGCGAAGACGGGCGACCACAACGCGTCCGACGGGCGCGGTCTCCCCCACAACAGAACTCCGTGCCCGTCTCCCGTGCGATTTCAGGGCGGTGACAACATGAGCCGCGCGCCGACGTAGACCTGGCGTGGCATGGCCGGGAAATAGCGGTAGCTGCCGAAGGCGAAGTCCGCGCGGTCCGCGTAGGCGGCGTCCAGGAGATTGACGACGCGCGCGAATAGCCGGACGCGCGGCGTGGCGTCCCAGGTCCCGCGCCAGTTGACCACCGTGTGGCCGCCGTAGCGGGCGGTGTTCGATGCGTTGATGAAATGCGAGCCGATGCGCACCACCTCCAGTTCGGACGTCAGCCGCTCACCCTGCCAGCGCCAGTGGGCGCTGCCCAGGCGGCGAGGCGCGGTGTCCACCTCGTTGCCGTCCTCGATGCGCTCACCGCCGCCCACGTTGCGGGTGAAGGCGTATTGGTGTCGGCTCCAGGCGAACGCCAGATCAACGGTATGCGCACCGGCACGCCAAGCGATCTCGGCCTCGATGCCGCGGCCCTCGGTGGCCCCGTCGCTGACGTTGAAGCCGTTGGCGTCACGGAAGATCAGGTTTCGGGTGGCGTCGACGTAGGCCGCAACGTCGACGTCCAGGCGACCCCAGGAACCCCGTAGTCCGGCTTCCCCGGACCGCAGACTCTCGCTGTCGAGGTCGGCCACGTTCTGGCCACGCTGCAGGCGGTAGAGTTCCGTGGTCTGGGGTGGCCGAAAGCCCAGTCCCGCCACCGC
>JAGWBN010000138.1:1760-4544 GCA_021295875.1 Pseudomonadales bacterium | reverse complement strand
TTCGTGTAGCCATCCTCCCGGTCAGCCGGTCGCGTATAGAGACACCCGCCAAATCCGCAGGTGCTGCCGTCATCGCGGGAATTGCCCACGAGGTGGTGGTTGTCGTAGTCGTAGGTGTTCCGTTCCAGGCGCGCGCTGGCCACCATTTCCACGTCGTCGGCGAGATTCACGCCGGCGTCGTAGAAGGCCGCCAGGGTGGCGCCGACCACGTCGTAGTCGTAGTGCGTGCCGGGTGGCCGGGTCGCGACCAGAAACGCCGAGCCCGTGGTCGGGCCATCCTGCTGTTCGGAAAGCGTGCCTCGGAACACCTCCGCCACCGCGCCCGCGGTCCACCGCCACGTGCCCTCGGTCTCCACCCGCGCGGTCAGGCCGACGCTCGACTGGGCGTTGTTCTCCAGCGGCTGTCCCGGCAGGAAGTGCTGGAAGAAAGCCATCGAGGAACGCCGCAGGTAAGGCGTCAGCGTCACCGCACGGTCGCCCGAGACGCGCTGCCAGACACTGGCGAGGCGCATGGACCTGGCATCCCGGTACGCCTCGGGGTTGGGGTTGGAGTCCCGTGCCGCCGAATCGTAGGCCTCGAACCCCCGCACGAACCCGCCGGTCTCCTGGTTGAGCAGCGTTGCCGACAGCGTGCTCGAGACGCTCCAGCCGGCGATGTCCGAGTCCACGCCGCCATAGACCTTGTGCTGGCCGTGGCCGGTGTCGTCCCGATACCCTTCCGACGAGGTCGTCAGGACATTGATCCGCCAGCCGTTGCCGCCGGTGTCGAGCCGACCCTGGAGGTAGCCGTAGGGGCCCGCCTCGAGGCTGCCGTGGGACGCCTCGGCGCTGGTGGCGGTGACGGTGTTGACGACGCCGTGCAGCGCGTTGCCGCCGAACAGCGCGCTAGCCGGCCCGCGCACCACCTCGATCGCCGCCGCCTGTTCGGTGTTCATCTCGAACAGGTTGTTGACGTTGCAGAATCCGGCGGGACGGATCGGCACGCCGTTCTCGAGCAGCAGGAATTCCCCGCAGGCGCCGGCGCCCGTCAACACACCCGAGCGGATCGCGGTCAGGTGCTCGTGCCCGGAACCCCGTGAGACCCATACCCCGGGCACCCGCACCAGCACCTCGTGGACGTGGCTCGCGCGGGTCAACTCGATGGTGTCGGCATGCACCACGCCGACACTGCCGGCGCCCCGATGTCCCGGCAACACCGAGGCTTCGGCCCGGACCACCACCTCTTCGAGCGCGGGAGCGGCGAATACCGTCCCGCATAGGGCCGTCAGCGCACCAACGGCCAGGCGCTGCGGGTACCAAGTTGGGGACATCGGAACTAGCCGCCGTGGCCGCCTATGGGACAGGGGTTACGAACGGCCGAAGTTCTCGTCGTACTTGCGCAGCTCCGTACGGCCGACCACTAGGTGGTGAACCTCGTCCGGGCCATCGGCGATCCTGAGCGTTCGCTGCCCCGTGTACATGCCGGCCAGGGGCGTCCACTGCGAGACGCCGGCCGCACCGTGCATCTGGATTGCCTGGTCGATGATCTGGCACGTGCGCTCCGGAATCATCGCCTTGCACATATGGACCCAGACCCGTGCTTCGCGGTTGCCGAGCACGTCCATGGCCTTGGCGGCCTTGAGCACCATTAGCCGCATGGCTTCGATCTCGATGCGCGCCCGGGACACCAGTTCCAGATTCTTGCCCAGTTGGACCAGCGGCTTGCCGAACGCCTCCCGGGACATACCCCGGCGCACCATCAAGTCCAGCGCCCGTTCGGCCTGACCCACGGAGCGCATGCAGTGGTGGATGCGGCCGGGCCCGAGCCGGCCCTGGGAGATCTCGAAACCGCGTCCCTCGCCCAGCAGGATGTTCTCTTTCGGTACTCGCGCGTCGTTGAAGCGCAGGTGCATGTGGCCGTGTGGCGCGTCGTCGTGGCCGAACACGGTCATCGGTTCGATGATCTCCACGCCCGGCGTGTCCTTGGGCACGAGAATCTGGGACTGTTGGCGGTGCGGCGGCGCATCCGGATTGGTCTGGACCATGGTGATCATGATCGTGCAGCGGCTGTCGCCGGCCCCGGAGATGTAGAACTTCTCGCCGTTCAGCACCCATTCGTCGCCATCGAGGCGCGCCTGGGTGGCGATCTGCTTGGCGTCGGAGGAAGCGAGGTTGGGCTCGGTCATGGCATAGGCCGAGCGGATCTCGCCTTCGAGCAGCGGCTTCAACCACTTCTGCTTCTGCTCCGGGGTGCCGTAGCGTTCCAGCACCTCCATGTTGCCGGTGTCCGGCGCGCTGCAGTTCAGGCACTCGGAGGCCAGGGGGTTCTTGCCGAGTTCGGCGGCGATGTAGGCGTAGTCGAGGTTCTTCAAGCCCTCCCCGGTCTCCGCATCGGGGAGGAAGAAGTTCCACAGGCCGTTCGTCTTGGCCTTGCCCTTGAGGGCGCCGAGGATGTCCTCCTGGCGCGGCGACAGGCTCCAGCGGTCGCCGTGCTCGAACGCCGCCTCGAAGTAGGCGGGGGTGTTCGGTTCGATTTCCTCGGCGATGAACTTCCTCACCGCTGCGTACAGCGGTTCCACTTGCTCGCTCATGACGAGGTTGTTTAGATCGGCTTCGAGATCCGCCCCTACGGCTGCCAGCATTGCCTGTCCTACGCTTCGCGGTGATGAAGCGGACCATTGTAGCAGTTCGCCTGCTCGCCACCGGCAGGGCGGCACACCGGCCAGATCTGCGCGGGCCTAGTCCATCACTCGGCGGCAGGCTGTTTTGGTAGCATTCGGGCAGACTTCTGACATGGCGGATCCT
>JAGWBN010000138.1:0-1649 GCA_021295875.1 Pseudomonadales bacterium | reverse complement strand
CCGCGGCCGATCCCCTACCCGAGCTGGTACACCCTGCGCCACAAGTTCGGCAAGGGACCCGGACGCAAACGCGACGAGAAGCGCGCCAAGGAGACCGAAGGCAAGGCAAAAGCGTAACGCCTCTCTTCCCTACCCGGACACAGGTTCCACTCCGCCATGACAGCACAGCCCATTGCGCGCGTCGAACGCCCCTTCTCGGTTGACGTCACCCTGCCCGGCAGCAAGTCGATCGCCCTGCGCCACATTCTCATGTCGACCCTGGCCGACGGCCCCACGCGCCTCGTCGGCGTGCCGCGGTGCGACGACGTCGACTCGATGTTCGACGCCGTGGGGCGCTTGAGCGTCGACGTCCAGAGGACCGGAAAACACGCACACGTCGTCCCGCCGGCGGAGCCCTTCAGCCTCGATGTCGAGCTTGATCTCGGCATGAGCGGCGTCTCGCTCCGGCTACTGCTTGCCCAGGCGGCATTGCGCACGTCGACCACCCGGTTCACGGGTCACCGGCAGCTCCACGACCGACCGAACGCCGACCTCCTCGACGCCCTGCGCGTCATCGGCTGCGAAGTCGAGGACGACGAAGGCCGGCTCCCCATCGTCGTTCGCGGACCGGCGACACCGGCGCCGGAGACCCCCCTCGCGATGGGCGTCAGCAGCCAGTATCTCTCGGGTCTGTTGCTCATGGCCCCGTCGCTGCCCCGGGGTCTCACCATTCACCTGCGCGGCTCGGCGACCAGTGCGTCCTACGTGGGTGTCACCCAGGCGGAAATGGCCAGGCGGGGCGTCGAAGTCCGCATCGTCGACCCGTCCACCGTCACCGTGCCGCCCGGTGTCTACCAAGGTGGCGACGTCGTGATCGAAGGCGACGCCTCCGCGGCCACCTACCACGCCGCGCTCGCGACCCTGCACGGTGGCCGGGTGCATCTCGCGAATCTCGGCGAAGCGACCCGACAGGGGGACTACGCTTTCCTCGCGTTGTGCGAGCGCATCGGGGCCACCGTCGACCGGAGCGACTCCCGGGTGACCATCGAAGGGCCGCATCGGCTCCGCGCACTCGGCGAGGTGGACATGATCGACATGCCCGACGCCGCACCGACGTTGATGGCCATGGCGCCCCTGCTCCCGACCGCCACGCACATCACGGGGGGTCAAGGAAACCGACCGCATCGCCTTCGGTGTCGCCGAGTTGCGCAAGGCCGGCGTCCGGGTCGAGGAATACGACGCTGCGGTCACCGTGCAGCCGTCCGCCGAACTCCGGTCCGTCGACTTCGAGACCTACGAGGACCACCGTCTGGCGATGGCGCTGTCGGTGCTCGCGAGCAAGATCGGCGGCTGCCGCGTTCTCGGCGCGGATTGCGTATCGAAGACCTACGCAGACTATTGGCAGGACTTCGATCAAATCTACTAATTCATCGTAATACTTGGATTTAGAACGTTATATTGGTCGACAAGCTGGTGCTTCGATGCGGGGCACCCGTTTGACCAGGACGTTCGACCACCCGGTCGAGCTTGGCTGGATCGGCCACTGCGGCTACGCCGGTTGCATGGCGTACCATCGAGCCATGCAGAAGGTTCTCGTCATCGACGACGATTCGCACATCCGCGATGTTGTGTGCTTCGCGCTTCGGCGAGCCGGCTTCGACGTGGTCGAA
>JAGWBN010000137.1:6162-7135 GCA_021295875.1 Pseudomonadales bacterium | reverse complement strand
TAGCGGACCTACGGTTGAGGGAGCACGGACGTGCTCGGGGCCAAAAGACCAGCGAGGGCGCGGCCAGCGCAGTCTGTCAGTCTGTCAAATGGCGATTTGCGGCATTCCGATACAAGCAACTGATTTCCTAAGCATTCGTCATTCGCACAAGCGACCTGGTGAGATATGCGGGCTAGGTAGGGGATCTCCCTGCGCGTCCCAAAGGCCGAATACCAGACCGTGACGACCATGAGGACGGCCAGCACGACCGCGTAGGGTGCGTAGTTCTCCACCGCCAGGCGCCCGCCCCGCTCGTCCGCGAAGAACCATCCCAAGCCAATCAACGAGGCCGCGGCCGATCCCGCCGTACCGAAGAACTGCCGGAAGGCGACGATGCGCGTGCGTTCGTTGAAGTTCTCCGTCATCTCGGCCCCCATGGCGAGATGGGGAACGTGGTAGAGGGTCATCGCCGCGCGGGTGAGCGTCGCGAACGCCGTCAGCCAGACGAACAGTCCCCAATCGCCCAAGCCGCCGGGGGGCCAGAAGAGCCCGGTGAACGCCAGCCCGAGCGGTACCGCCGAGGCGTACATGAACGGATGGCGGCGGCCGAGCCTCGAGCGGTGGTTGTCCGACAGGGAACCCGCGAGGGGGTCGGAGACGGCGTCGAAAAGCAGCGCGATGAACAGCGCCGCGCCAGCCATGGTGCCCGGCAGACCGAGCACCTGGTTGTAGTAGAACAGGACGAAGACGGCGAAGGCGGTGTTCTTCAGTCCCTCCGCGAACTGCCCGACGCCGTAGGCGAACTTGCTGCCGAAGGGTACGAGGCGATCCTTGGAGACCGCGGTGTTCATCGGCAGGGGCGATCCGGCGCGCTCGTCCAGCCCCTACCCGGCCCACTCATGCTTGTCCCCCGCGGGTCTGGTCGGGGCGGCCGGATTTGAACCGACGACCACCACACCCCCAGTGTGATGCGCTACCAGACTGCGCTACGCCC
>JAGWBN010000137.1:519-5855 GCA_021295875.1 Pseudomonadales bacterium | reverse complement strand
AATGTCAACGGTCAGGTTGCATTCACTCACGGGCGCTACGAGTCG
The DNA here is from genome assembly GCA_021295875.1 of Pseudomonadales bacterium. Lineage (GTDB taxonomy): Bacteria > Pseudomonadota > Gammaproteobacteria > Pseudomonadales > Azotimanducaceae > VXYL01. Next base: position 5,810 of record JAGWBN010000137.1, on the reverse strand, counting down.
CTCTTGGACGGCTCCCGAAGGGAGACGCGCTAGGCGTTGGCGCTCTGGAAGCTGCTCCCCGGCCCGGCCTCCGACATGTCGAGCACGGCTTCGATGTCCGCCTCCAGGGTTTCGACCGACGCCTGCGTACCCAGGTCGACACCGGCGTTGGAGAACACCATGTTCGACGAGAAACGCCCGCGCATGGCCTGGATGATCCGACCGTTGGGCGCGTCCTCGCCCGCCAGGTGGATCACCGCCGGACTCACCAGTCCAGGATGGTTGGACGGATCAGGATTGTCGGGGTCGATCTTGCTGCCGGGCACGGCGGCGGTCATTCTCGTGGCCGCGCCCGGGGATAGGCAGTTGGTGCGCACGTTGTGGGATGCGCCTTCGCGTGCCAGGTTGTTCATCAGTCCCACCATGCCCATCTTCGCGGCCCCGTAGTTCGATTGGCCGAAGCTGCCGAAAATGCCGGATACCGACGAGGTGAAGATCACCCGGCCGTAGTTCTTGTCGTACATGATCGGCCAGGCGTGCCAGGTGACGTAGGCGGTGCCGTTGAGATGCACGTCGATGACGAGATCCCACTCGTCCAGGGTCATCTTCTTGAACGACTTGTCGCGCAGGATGCCGGCGTTGTTGACGACGATGTCCACCGTACCGTAGGCCCGGACGGCATCCTCGACGATGCTCCTGGCACCGTCGCGGTCGGCGACGCTCGCCTTGTTGGCCACGGCCTCGCCGCCGTTGTCGCGGATCTCCGCCACCACGACGTCCGCCGCATCGCTCCGGCCGCCGCCGTGCACGCTGCCGCCTAGATCGTTAACCACCACACTGGCGCCGTGCTGGGCCAGGAGCAATGCATGACAGCGCCCAAGGCCGCCGCCCGCGCCCGTGACGATCGCCACGCGTCCTTCTACACTCATCGGAATCTGCCTCCCAAACTTTCGAAAAGGTGGCCCGTGGGTACGGGTGACGACAGGGCGTCGCCCCTCCGGTGGATTCGCACGGGCCGGGTTTCGTTCTAGCGGAACGCGGAGATGATCTCCTCCTCGTACTGCTTTAGGCGCTCGACGCTGCCGAGGCCGCCGAACATGATCTCCGCGATGCCCGCATCCTGGAACTCGCCGATGCGGTCGACGATGTACTGGCGCGGCCCCGCCACGGTGCCAGGTCCCAGGCCACCCACGACGCGCTCGATGAGGTTCTTGTCCTCCGTCAGGTAGCACGGCATCAGCAGCGTGCGCCGGATCTCCGCGGGATCACGGCCGGCGTCTTCGCAATGCTGCTCCAGGATGCCCGCCTTGTACTGGTAGTACTCGAGCGACATGCCGCCCCCGGCCCAACCGTCGAGGTTCATGACATCCCCGTACCTGGCCAAGGTGCGCAGCGTGCGCTTCGGCCCGGTGCCGCCGACCATGATCGGAATCGGCTCGTCGTAGGACCCGGGCGACAGCCGCGCGTTGTCGGCGTGGTAGTAGGTGCCGTGGAAGTCCACCGGTTCATCGGCGTGGATCAGCAGGCGAATCAGCTCGCAGGCTTCCTCGAAACGGTCCTGGCGCTCCTTCATGGAGGGAAAGGTCCAGCCGTACGCTTCGTGCTCGCGCTTGTACCAGCCGGCGCCGATGGCGAGGGTGAAGCGGCCCTGGCTCGCGGTGTCGATGGTGCCCGCGATCTTGGCCACCAGCGCCGGGTTCCGGTAGGTGTTGCCGAGCACCAGGTTGCCGAGTCGCAGCTTCTTCGTCATGCCGCCAGCGAAGGCGATGGCCGACAGACCCTCGAAAGCGGTGAGCGCTTCCTGCTCCGGGTTCGCCCCCGGGGGGATGAAGTGATCCGCGAACCAGACGCTGTCCCAATCGCCCGCCTCCATGGCTTCAACGGACGCGCGCACGTCGTCCCACGATGTCCTGTAGACGTTTACTTGTACCCCGAAGTCCAAGACTCCCTCCTAACCTATTGAAAGAACAGGCTGGACATCGAGAACGCGTCCAAACCCAACGATGACCTTATGCCGAATGGCCTGCGGGCGTCCAATCCCGTTCAACGACGTTCGGGGTCGCGGCGCTATCGGCGGTGGTCTTCAGCGCCGTCCCGGGGCACGAATCCCACCGCCTCCTCGGCGTGGGTCAGGTCCCGGTAGCCCCACCGGTTCCGCGAGTTGGCGAAGAACACGTCGAACTTCAGTTCGGCGGGTGCCGACACCGAGCAGGCGATGGCTTGGGCAATGTCCCGCTTGGAGCACCAGACGGCGAAGTCCCGGGGCCGTGATGGCCGGTCCGCGGCGTTGACGTAGCCGATCCGAATACAGATGACCGACAGCGGCGTGGTGTCCGCGAAGTGCCGGCCGATGGCCTCCCCCCAGACCTTGGTCGCCCCGTACACGCCCCTCGGGCGGGTCGCCATGTCGTGCCGGATCAGCGTCCAGTCCGTCGGGGCCTCGTCGTAGCGCCCTTCGGCGAGCGACCGGTACGGCTCGACGCGTTCCCAACCCGCCACGGTGGCGCCGCTGCTGGCGAAGATCACGCGCTTGCAGCCGGCATCGCTAGCCGCCTGGAGCACATTCCGGGTGCCGACGACGTTGGTCTGAAGGAGTTCCTCCCAGGTGAAGTTGTCCCCGGCCTTGGCCGCGAGATGCACGACCACGTCCTGACCGTCGAAGGCCGGTCGTATGGCGTCGTAGTCGGCGAGATCGGCGCGCGTGGTGGGCACGCCCTCGACCGCCTGCCGGTTGAGCGCCGCGAGCTCGGCGTCCGGACCAAGCCGCGCACGCACGAAACCGCCGATCAGGCCGCTCATGCCGGTGACCAGGATGTTCATGGCCTTAGGTGGGTCAGCAAAGAGGTGTGCCCGACGGGCACCGAACCGACGCTAGGCTGCGTAGGCCAGGGAACCGTCCCCAACGCATTCGTCGATAAGCGCCTGCGCGAAGTCGCGGCAGGTGCCGCAACCCGTGCCCACGCCGAGTTCCGCGGCGAGCTGGTCGACGTCCTCGACACCCGAGGCGACCGCTTGGCGGACCTCGGTGTCCTTGACCGCTTGGCACAGGCAAACGTACATGGAGCGCGAATATAAACGCTAATCATTCTCGATTGCAACACCCGTTTCCATTCATTCGGTCCCATTCGGCAAGGAGACATCGACAGGACTCGCCCCGTCGTCCACCATTATCGACGATGCGCCGGCTTGAGGGGTGACGGTGGAATCATCGATGCAGAACGAGCTGACGCCGTTCCGTGGTCCGGCGCGACGGTGGCTTCCCTTGCTGGTGGGCTTGACCGGGAATGCTCTCGCCGACTCCTATTCCCCCGACGCCGAACGCGACTACCCCACCAACGTCTACTGGGGCGACACCCACGTCCACACCAGCTACTCGACAGGCGATGCCAACTTCCTGGGCGGCAACGATGTCACACCGGAGACCGCCTACCGGTTTGCCCTGGGCGAACGGGTGACCGCCAAGAACGGCATGGTCGCGCGGATCCGCAAGCCTCTCGACTTCCTCGTCATCGCGGATCATGCCGAAGGGCTGGGTCTCGCCTACGAGATGCAGCAAGCCGATGCGGAACTCGCCGCGACCGACAACGGCAGGCGTCGGATCGAGGCATGGCAGGCGCTGCAGGCGTCGTCTTCCGAGGACACCGTGCGGGCGTTCCGGGCCGCGATGCGCCTGCCCATCGATCCGCAATACCATCGAACCATCTGGCAGCGCGTGGTCGAGCGCGCGGATGCGTTCAACGAACCCGGCGCCTTTACCACCTTCGCGGGCTACGAGTGGAGTTCGCTGGGCGCCGCCATGGGCGTCTTCGGCAACCTGCACCGGGTGGTGGTGTTCAGGGACGGTGCCGACAAGACCGGTACGATCACCCCGTTCTCCGCGACCCACAGTCGCAACCCCGAGGATCTGTGGGCGTTCCTCGCCGACTACAAGGCGACCACCGGCGGCGATGTGCTCGCCATTCCCCACAACCCGAACTTGAGCAACGGCGAGATGTTCGCCCGTCACACCTTCGACGGCGGCGAGGCCACCAGCCAGTGGGCGGCGCTTCGCCAGGTGATCGAACCCCTGGTCGAAGCGACCCAGCAGAAGGGCGACAGCGAGGCGCACCCGGTGCTCTCGCCGACGGACGAGTTCGCCGACTTCGAGACCTGGCACAGCTGGGCCGGCTACACCCGCGACCCGGGCGATCACATCTGCTGCGCAGCGCGCAAGGATCCCGGTTTCGACGAACAGGCATTCAGGCGTCAGAAGCAGGCCGACTATGTGCGTCCAGCGCTGAAGACGGGACTCGATCTCGCCGCCGCGCTGGGGGTCAACCCGTTCAAGTTCGGCGTCATCGGCAGCACCGACACCCACGTCTCGTTCCCGTCCGCCGACAACGACAACTACTGGGCGCAGTACCCGAACACACCGCCGAGCGCGACGCGGCCGACGGACCGCTTCAGCCCGAGTTGGCAACGGCCCTTGCACTGGGAGACCGCCGCCTCCGGGTACGCCGCGGTTTGGGCGCACGAGAACACCCGGGATTCGATCTTCGCCGCCATGCGGCGCCGCGAGGTGTACGCGACCACCGGACCGCGAATCACCGTCCGCGTGTTCGCCGGGTGGAACTTCGCGGCCGACGACGCGGCAGCCCCCAACGTCTCGCGGATCGGCTACGCCAAGGGCGTGCCGATGGGCGGCGACCTGGCCCACGGTCCCGCCGGTGCCAGTCCGACGTTCCTTGTCGCCGCCGTGCGCGACCCGGACGGCGCGAACCTCGACCGCATACAGATCATCAAGGGTTGGCGGACGTCCGACGGCGCACTCCACGAGAAGGTCCACGATGTCGCCCTTTCGGATGACCGGGAAGTCGGCGCGGATGATGCTCCCGCTGTCGGTTCGACGGTGAACGTCGCCAACGCCTCGTACACCAACGAGATCGGCGATCCCGAACTCGCCGCGGTTTGGCGCGATCCGGCGTTCGATCCCGCGGACTACGCCTTCTACTACGTCCGAGTCCTGGAAATCCCCACCCCGCGCTGGCCGGCATACGACGCCAAGTACTTCGGCGCCGGCAAGCTACCCGACGAAGTGCGGGTCGTGACCCAGGAACGCGCGTACACCTCGGCGATCTGGTACACGCCTTAGCAGTAGCACAGCCGCACGTTCTACGATCCACGGGCCTGCCTGCGCCAGTCGGCGCATCGCGTTGGCAGGCGACCGCAAAGAAAGCCCCTACGATTCGAGGTTCGATGGTTGGATCCGGTCGAGGGGCTGGTTGAACTCCACCAGGAAACCGTCCGCGTCGTAGAAGCGGGTGACCATGACC
>JAGWBN010000137.1:0-415 GCA_021295875.1 Pseudomonadales bacterium | reverse complement strand
CAGCACGGCGTTCCCCGGCGTGAAGCCCTCCTTGCGGATCGGCTTGGCGTGCGCCGGGTGCTCCGGATTGCCGTGTTCGTAGTCGACCAGCCCCAGTACGCCGATGAAGTCGTTGTTCGCCTTGAGAAAGACCAGGCGGATCTGCTGCTCGCGGTTCTCGGTGCGGTGTGGTCGTCGGATGATCTGGTCGTAGATGACCTCCATGCCGATCGCATCCCGGTACAGCCGCAGCGATCCCTCGATGTCCCGGACGATCAGGGTCTGGCGCCGCAGGGTGAGGGGATCGGGCGGGTCGAGGGTCGCGGGCGCGGTTCGCTCGACGAGGTCCCGGGATTGCGCGCCGACGTCGGGCGACGGTGCCGCGCCGGAGTCGTTGTCGGTTTCCGCGTAGGCGCTGAACGTCGCCAGCAAGGCC
>JAGWBN010000136.1 GCA_021295875.1 Pseudomonadales bacterium | reverse complement strand
ACCAGCCGGACAACACGACTCTACAGCTCTCTGCTGTAAGATAATTCCCTTGTGTCAGATGCAGTCTTGACTTTTACATATCAAGCTCATGTCCCTTTACCCACCAGTTATATGGCGATCCACTACTAGGGCAATCCGGTCGGCTCCAACTTCCTGGCTAATTCCGGAAGTCCCTGTTTGGGCTTCATCACCTTTTCCTGTTACTGCCTATATTTGCCGCAACTTGGGGTCGAGCCGGTCTCTCATCCAGTCGCCGAGCAAGTTCATGGAGAGGACGGTCAACATGATCGCCAGGCCCGGGAAGAACGAAACCCACCAGTTGGCAACAATAAGGTCCCTGCCTTCCGAAACCATGAGTCCCCAGGCAGGAGTGGGAAGGGGTAGGCCCGCGCCCAGGAAGCTCAGCGTTGATTCGAGCAGGATTACGTGTCCTACTTCGAGGGTAACGACAACCAGGAGTGGATTCACGATGTTGGGAAAGACGTGGCGGGTCATTATCCTGGTATTGCTGCAACCCGATGACCTTGCCCGATCAATGAAGTCCCGGTTCTTGACGGAGAGAGTCTCGCCTCTGGCAAGGCGGGCGAACCGGGCCCACAGCAGGATAGATATGGTGACTACGACGGTGCCCAGGCTGGAACCCAGGATGGTAACCAGCACCAGCGCCATCAAGATAAAGGGGAATGCCAGGAAGGCCTCCACCAGACGCATTATCAGGTGGTCCACCCACCCACCCTTATAACCGGCGAGCAATCCGAGGGCGCTGCCCAGAAATCCCCCGGCAGTGATGGCAAGGAGGGCGACAGTTAGTGAGACTCGCGCGCCGTGCATCATCCTCGAAAGGATGTCGCGACCTGCTCGATCGGTCCCCAATGGAAAGGTCCAGGAGCCGCCTTCTTCTATCACCACCCCATTCTCCATTTCTGCGTCTACCCAGGCCGGAGGCTGCAGGCGGTCGCTCAGCTTTCCAATAGTTGGATTGTGAGCAGCGATAACGTCGGCGAAAATTGCCGGAATAACCAGCAGCGTTAGAAGAATAACGACCGGCCCGATGGGAAGACGCCGCGCTTCTATCAGCTTCTTTCGAAGCTCGGGCAGGGCATACCATGATTGTCTTGTCAGTACGGTCGTTGCCATTGGATAAGTCCTCGGTCGCTTATGTGTACCGAATGCGGGGGTCAAGGTAGGCGTATGCTATATCTATAACCAGGCTGACTGCGATGACCAGAACCGCCCCGACCAGAGCGATAGTCTGAATAACGGTGAAGTCCCTGCTTTGAACCGACTGGACTGCCAGCAATCCCAGGCCCGGCCACGCGAATACCGTCTCGATGGCAACCGCACCGGTAAAGAGGATTCCTATGATGATTCCCAGGTAGGTCAGGGGGCCAATGGCTGCATTGCGAAGACAATGCTTCCACAGGATTTTCCACCGTGGCAAGCCCTTGATATGCGCCATTTTCACATACTCGGCGTCCAGCACTTCTAACATGGACGACCTGGTCAGGCGCATGAGGGCAGCAACCTGGTAGTATCCCAAAGCGAGCGCCGGCAGGATTATGTGACTGAAGCCACCCTTGCAACAAGTGGGCAGCCAGCCAAGCATCACCCCGAAGACCCAGATGAAGATAATCCCCAACCAGAACTGGGGAAGGGATTGCCCCAGCAGCCCGAAAATCTTTGAAGCGTAATCAAAGGGTGAATCTTTTTTGACTGCTGACAGGACACCTATAGGCAGCGCGATGAATATAGCTATGGCAAGCGAGAGTCCGGCCAATTGAAGCGTTGCCGGCAGCCTCTCTCCCACGAGGCCCATGGCGGAATATCCCTTGTAGGCCAGGGAGTCGCCGAAGTTGCCGGTAAGTCCGTTCTTGACAAAGGAAAAATATTGAACGTACAGCGGGCGGTCCAGACCCCACAGTTTTCTTACCTGCTGGATCCGATCCTCATCCGCTTCGTCCGAAACCAGGACGTTGATCGGGTCGCCCGATAATCGTGCCAACGAAAATACCAGCACGCTGATAATGAACAGTGTGACGATTGCCTGCCCCAATCGTAGAACGATGTATCTTTGCATAGCGCAACGAGCACTCTCCGGTGAGAATATCCGGGCCCGTTCCGGAGTTGTCTCGGAACGGGCGTTTTACTTCTACTGTTCACTTCCTATTGAGCGGGCACAACAAACTCCAGGTCGCGTATGCCGTTCAGGCCGGTAGTGAGAAATTCACTTACGACCTCGGGGTTGTAAGCATATTGGACCCGCACTGACACCAGTGGAATGAGGGCGTATTCGTAGAACAGTTCGTCACCCATAGCTTGCAGGAGATCATGGCGCTTGTCCGAATCCATCGTGACCACCAACTCTTCCAGGTTAGATTGGAAGGTGGTCGATACATACCATTGCTGTTGGTTACGGTTCAAATTGTGGTGGAAGGACGAGCGGGTGGCAGGAGTATTCTCCTGGGCAGTCCACCAGAACCCCCAACCGGCATGATCGAACTGGCGGTAGTGACCGCGGAAAGTTGAGAACTCAAGCTCCTCAACTTCAAGGTTCACACCTACCGCATCCAGATAGCCAATGGTTGCCTCTACCAACTCACGCCAGGGAATGCCAGGCCTGGCAAAGGCCTTCCACTTGATGGTAAACCCTTCCGGATATCCGGCTGCAGACAGCAGTTGTTTGGCCTCCTCCGGGTCGTACCGGTACATTTCGGGGAAGTCCTGCTCCCACTGGGGGTTCCAGCCCGAATTTCTGGGATACCACATGGGCGGGCCAATGATCTTTTCCGCTACGTCGCCCCACAGTTCGGTGACAAGTTCGTTGCGGTCAATAGCCATGTTGATAGCTTTGCGGACATCCTTATTCAGCCACACCACATCCGGGTCGTACTGGTCTAGGCCGGTATCAAACTGGCCTCCCATTACCCCGAATACCACCGAGGCGCCCAGAGTTGTTAATGCTACTTCCATACCCTGCTTTTTGGCTTCCCCGGACAGTTCGGTGGGCAACTCAACAATGTGGGCCTGGCCGCCAAGAAGCATTGCCAGCCGGGTTGAAGGCTCCAGCACGTAAAGAATTTGAAGCTCCTCGAATGCCGGTTCCTTGAAATAGTGGGTGCCTGGTGCGTTCTCCCACAGCGTATAGTTACCCAATTGCGTCTCTACAAACTGGTAGGAGCCGGTGCCGGCTACTTTCCTAACCCATTCTTCGTAGGGGGCCGATTCCATCTGTTCCTGGCTCAGCATGATGTTGGCCCATCGGTCGCTCATCTCGTAGAAAAACTCGGCATCGGGCTGGGCCAGGTTGAACACCACCTGGTGCGGGGCCGAAGTGTCCACAACTCCGGCGGGAATGGGCGGCTGGTTCTCCCGGGGAATCCCGAACCGGTCCTTCATATGATTGACTCGGGCTATTTCGCTCTCTGCTCTCAGGTAATGGTTGAGAGAGGCTTCCACGTCGGCAGAGGTGAAGTTGCCAAAGCCAAAATGGAAGGTGGCGTCGTCTCTCAGCGGGAAGGTCCAGGTTTTCCCATCGGGACTCAGCTCCCAGCCTTTTGCGAGGCGACCTTCGATCACGCCGTTCTTATGACCAAACTGCACCAGGAAGTCGCCGTGGGGCAGCCACTGAAACTGCTGGAAGTTAGCGGCCAGGCTGGGGTCGGTGGTTTCCGGCGAAGGCGGGATCTGGGCTGCGATAAGCCTGGTCACCCCGGCCTCGACCACCGGAGCCGGAGTGGGGGTAGCAAATGCGGTTGGAGTGGCTGCAACCGGTGGGGGTGCAAAGGTTGCCGTAGGCGGTGGTGGCGAAGTTGGGTCCGGTACCGCAACGGGTGTCGCGGTTGCGGAAGCGCCACAGGCAACCATTGTCAAGACAATCAAGAAAAGTGGAGTCCAAAACCAGCTTCGAAACTTCGTACGTGCCAGGTGGTGCTTGGAGACCTCCTTGAGGCTGCTGTAAGGGTATATCTCCGGTATTGAAGGGTAGATGGCGCCGTGGTGTCTTGCTTCTGGCTAGAACTGTCCTTCTGGTTGCCCGGGCAGGCGATATTTTCGGCTATAGAGCGATGTTGTACCGCTGTCTGGCTGGCAGGCACAAACCTGGTACCTGTTAATCTGGCCCGCCTTTGCCTGCAATTGCCAGGGACTGCAAGCGGTCTCTCGCATGAAACCCACGACTCGATTGTCTAGCGCATGGTCCAGGAAGCAGCCAGCGCCCTTTCCCTCCCGAACTCCATCAAGCCAGCTGCCTCAACTTGGGATCCAGTACATCCCTCAGCCAGTCACCGAAAAGGTTAGCTGCCATTACTACAATGAGAATGGCCAGGCCAGGTATCGTGCAAATCCACCATGCCACTGCAATACGGTCGCGCCCTTCGGCTACCATGGAACCCCAGGCCGGGGTTGGTGGCGGCACGCCCGCGCCGAGGAAGCTCAATGTTGACTCCAGCAGAATGACTATCCCGATCTCCAGGGTTGTTAAGACGATCAAGGTGTTGATCACCCCGGGAAAGATGTGAACAGTCAGGATTCGGGGAGTGGATGCGCCCGCTACCCGAGCAAGGGCCACATAATCCAGGGTCTTGATCTGCAACACCTCGCCCCGCACATTGCGGGCAATACGTGGCCAGATGGTGATGGCCAGCACGCCTACAATCAGAATAAAGGTCTGCCCCAATGCCAGCACCAGCACCAGGGCCAACAATATGGTAGGTATGGCAAGCTTGATGTCCACCAGGCGCATGCAGATCTCGTCGACCCAGCCCCCGTACCAGCCGGAAATCAGGCCAATAACTACGCCTATGGTGTTGCCTACCAATATGACCATTGCCGCAACTACGAGGGAAATGCGGGCCCCGTGTATGACCCGGCTGTAAACGTCGCGGCCCAGATGGTCAGTACCCATCAGGTATCTGCTGTCGCCACCCTCCAGCCAGGCTGGAGGCAGATTCCGGTCTCTGAGACTCGTCTTCGTAGGGTCAAGGGGCGCTATCCAAGTAGCTCCTACACCTACCACTATGAATAGAATCAGGATGGTTATAGGAATAATCGGCAACCTGCGAAAGCGGCGCAGGGTCCAACCTTCTCCAATTCGGGAGGGCGCCGCGGCGACCAAGAGTCTCTCCTGACCTTCATTTGCCATCGTCCGCTCCTTCTTCAATTAACCCCTTGCAGGCGAACCCGAGCCTCTAGGTGTACCGAATCCTGGGGTCGACGTAGGAGTAGAGCACATCTACCATCAGTGACGCCATCACATACATCAGGGTGAAGACTATCACCACTCCCTGAAGCAGCGGATAGTCATTGCCGAACAGGGACTGGATCGCCAGCTGGCCAAGACCGGGCCAGGCGAAAACCGTCTCCACCACCACGGACCCGGTGACCAGGCCTCCGAGGGTTACGCCGGCATAGGTTATGGCCGGAATCAGGGCATTGCGCAGGCCATGTTTCCAGATGATAGTACGGGGAGGGACACCCTTGGCCCGGGCCAGCTTAATGTATTCAGAGTCCAGCACATCCAGCATGGCTGACCGGATCAAGCGCAGGTTGGCAGCCACGAAGAACCAGCCCAGGGTGACGGCGGGGAGGACTATACTGGTGGTCTGTTGCCGCCCGTAGGGTGGCAGTACGTCCAGGGTGACCGCAAAAAAGAACATGAGCATGAGGCCCAGCCAGAATACCGGGGCCGACTGCCCGATCAGAGCCATTCCCTTGGCAAAGGTGTCCAGCACCGTCCCTCGGCGCACTGCCGAGAGGACGCCCAGGGGAAACCCGATTATCACGGAGAAGCAGAAAGAAGTCAGGCCCAACTGGAAGGTGGCCGGCAGGCGCTCCCAAATGACTTCCATTACAGGACGACCCTGCTGGATTGAAACCCCGAGGTTTCCTCGTACCGCCTCCCCAAGGAATATGAAGTACTGTTGATAGTATGGCTTGTCCAGTCCCAAACCTGCCGACAGATGCTCCCAGTCCTCCTCGGTCGCGTAATCGTCCAGGAACACGTGCCTCGGATCCCCGGCAGCCCGGCTCATGGCGAAGATAATGACTGAGACGATCAACAGAATAGCAATGGCTATTAGAGCCCGCCGTATCAGAAAGCGTTGCATGGCCTATACTTCCTCTCTTCGCCGGACCCGCCGCGGCAGTCTGTTCCGTTTCACGGAAATTACCCATTGCCGGGCAACCCCCAGCGACAACCCCGCGCCATTGGCGGCCACCGAAGCCCCCAGGGCAATGTAGACTACGGGAGTGATATCAGGACCCGCACAGCAGGGGATCTCCTGCAGTGCGCCGTATTCGTAACCGGCCCAGGCCCCCAGTGACGCTGCAGTCAGGAAAACAACCGCCGTAACCCCAATCCACCGAGGAGAGTTACGGTCGGTGTTGAGCCAGGCCAGAAACACCCCTGCCGCCGCCCCTAAGGCCGCGCCGCCCATTAACAGGACCAGCAAGCTAGCGCGGGTCACCGCACCGGAAAACACATACAGGACCCATCCCGCACCGGCCCCCAGGGGGGCGAGCGATACGGCAAGCAAGACTCCAAGCAGGAGACGCCCAGCCAGTACGGGAATGGAATCTACCATTCTCAAAGCTCCCGAGGACTAACCAGGCGCTGAAATTTTGCCAACTTCCGGTAGCTGGAGTTGATCCTGACCTTCGAGTCACCGCCGATCAGGACCAACAAAGCGTTCCATAGATTCAAGCCGATTCAACCAATACTCCCAGTACGACCAATTGGCCCACCAGGAGTGGCGGTCTTACTCCCGATGCCGGATCCATTCGAATCCAGACTGGAACCGGAGGTCGCCGAAAGTAACCCCTTCCGACCACTCCTCGATCCTTGGTCCCACGGGCCAGACAGCATCGTAGATGTACAACTCCCGCAGATGGGCGCCGTCATAAAGGAAGCGGGCTACCTGCCGTTCCATGCCTTCGCGTGTCGCCGGATCTACTTCCTCGTAGGCGTTATACACTATATCTTCAAGCCACGGGTGGGTGATCCCGTAGATGCCGCTCTTGATACTGAGGCCGTAGAAACTCCGTGCGGGAGTCGGTGGAGGGGTTCCGGCGTGGCAGGTCGCTCCCTGGTAGGTTCTCCCGACGATGCCGGGCCGCACCGTGCTGAAGGGAACATTCTGGAATTTGATGTCTACGCCCAACTCTCCCCACATGGCGCCAATGGCCTCGCACACCTCCACCTCGGAAGGCGAGCCTCGCTTGGCCGGAGTTAACGTCATGCTGAAACCGTCGGCATAGCCGGCCTCTGCCAGCAATCGCTTGGCTTCTTCCAGGTCATAGTTCCAGTACATGTCATCGTCCATCAAATGGCGATGGACGCCGTAGAATATAACGGAACTGGCATCCGCGTACCCATGAAGCAGCGTCTCAATGATGGTGTCGATATCTATGGCCAGCATCAAGGCCCTGCGGACTTTCGCTGCCTGGTCCCATTCCGCCGAGTTCACGTCCAGGCTGGCCGAGGCCCAGGGCAGTTCGGGGTCATAGCCCGCCCGCTGGTCCGGTGTGCCGACTTCGGCGTAGTCCTGGCCGTAGATGCGGAGGTTCATGACCGCGGCCTTTGGAATCCGCATTACCTTGGCGTCGGGCACTGAGGTTACCAGGCTTATCGAGTCATAACTCATTGGGAAGGTGTCAAGTTCACCCGTTTGGAATCCAGCCAGCCGGGTGGCTTCCTCGGGGATTTCCCAGAAGTACATTTCCTGGAAGTGGGGCGTCTTCCGCCAGTGGTCGGAAACCGCCCGGAGCTTCCAGAACTCTCCTGAGCGGTGTTCGTCAATTTCCCAAGGACCGGTGGCGGCCGTGTTCCAGTTTGCCGCCTCGGGTCCTATCTCCTCGGTCTGTTTCTTGCTGATCACATACTGGTCACCGGGGTTCCTCACCAGGTCAATGAACGCCCAGCCCGGCATGGGCACCCCCGTATTTATTACCATGGTCAGCGGGTCCGGCATTTCGACTGAGGTTTGCCAGGCCCACTTGAGCTGAGCGACGTTGGTTGCTTTGGGGTTTGAAATCCGCTGGTCCAGAGACCACTTCACGTCTTCGACGGTGAAATCTCCGTATCCCTTGTGGAATTTCACCCCCTCCTGAAAGTGCAAGGTCCATGTGGTGAAGTCCTCCGAGATACTCCATTCCTTGACCAGCATGGGAAGCGCTTGTCGGTCGATGTCATACTGCCACAGGGCCTCTGCGACGGCCGTGGAAATGACGTCCGTTGCGGTACCGCTGGCTAAGGCCGGGTGCCCGGTAAAGGGCCCCAACCCTGCCATAGCTACATGCAAAGTCCCCTCAGGTATAACATTCTTCGGGGCCTCTGCAATAACCGGCGTTACCACCACAATCTTCTCTACGGGAATCTCCTTTTCTACCGATACCTCCCTCACCACCTCCCGGTCCACTATCCGTTCTACGGGGACCTCCTTCACAACCTCCCGGTCAACTACCCGTTCTACGGGGACCTCCCTGATCACTTCCTTCTCCACCACCACCGTTTCGGGAGAAGCTGGTGCAGCTGGTGCAGCTGTCCCGCAGGCGATGACAAACATGAGAAGAAAAATCATTAATGTGGGTAATACGGCTTTGTGTCTTCCCCGCCATGGGCCTACCTCATGTGACATGATCAACCCTCCTCGTATAAATTCCGGTCAACTTCAATCCGGGACATTGCTGGGAGTGGTGTGAAACCATGGTGCGCAGTGGGTTGCCAAAGAAGCTAAAGGCACGATTGATGAAGGTTCATAAATGACGAGTATCGTAACTATTTCTCGTAATGCAAGCTAAATAGCTTATATATTGAACAAAAAATATATGAATCACATTAAGTATTTTCCTTAAGTGCCTGTTATTTGGTGGGCCTCATATTAGCGACGTTTCTAGGAGGTGTCAACTTGGAGATATAGCCAAAAAGCAACCTGACTTCGCAAGTCATCTGTCAAAGGCAGAGGCAAACTGGACTACGTGGGCGGACCAAAACTTTACCTTTATGGACATATAAACTAAGGAACCTCTGAACAATTGAAGGCCGGATATATTTTCGACTTATGCAGGCTTGGAGTGAGACTCTGGGCCCGCTAATTTGTCCCGTCTCGGGTTCTCGTGACCCTGCCAGACCCCTGCATTATGGGTAGTCCGGGCCAATAGAGCGCAACACCCCATGGTTCAGCCAGCCATGAAGGTCTGAGCCCGTCTCAGGTTGGACAGTCCCAGTAGCAGGGCCATTCGTTCGGTGTTCTTGGCCAGGCCTCGGTAGCGTACTTTGGCATAACCGAATAGCTGCTTCACGTCCAGGAAGGGGTGCTCCACTTTGGCCCGTATCGACGCCTTGTCCTTTTCCGACAGAGTCGTCGGACTGTCCGGTTCCAACTTCCGCCGCTGGTCCGGCTTCATCGCCACCTGCCATTGCACATCCAACTCCAGGTTCTCCGGGCGCTTCCGCACCCGATGTAGCCCGCATCTCCCCACACCTGCTGCTCCCCACCGTGTAGCAATCGGTTGGCCTCGGTCACGTCGTGTACGTTGGCCCGTGTACGTTGGCCGAAGTAGTGGTGAAGCTGTGCATCACGCCGGTCCTGGTGTCCACCCCGAGATGCAGCTTCATCCCAAAATAGTATTGGTTCCCTTTTTTCACCTGCCGCAT
Organism: Pseudomonadales bacterium; assembly: GCA_021295875.1. Lineage (GTDB taxonomy): Bacteria > Pseudomonadota > Gammaproteobacteria > Pseudomonadales > Azotimanducaceae > VXYL01. The sequence continues at coordinate 854 of JAGWBN010000136.1, read as the reverse complement.
CTCCGGGTCCCGTTGACCAGTACAGTTCTGGTGGACGACGGCGCCTCAATGATGGTGGCGTCCACGATAGTTCCCTCCCGCAGTCGCACTCCCTGTTCTTCCAGGTGGTCCTTGATTTCCCCAAACAGTCCCTGACCCAACTGGTCCTGCTCCAGCAGGTGGCGAAAGTGGAGGATGGTACTCTCATCGGGTATCGGCTCCGAAAGTCGCAGGCCGGCAAACCGTCGCACCGAATCCGCCTCGTAAAGGAGGTCTTCCATCGCCGGGTCGCTGAGGTTGTAGCAGAGTTGAACCATGTGCACTCGCAGCATCACCGACGGAGGGTAAGGCCGTCGGCCCTTCTCGGATTGCGGATAGTGGGGCCGGATGCGCTCCTCCAGTCGTTGCCAGGGCGTCAGGGAGTCCATGCGCTCCAGGAAAACCTCTCGACGTGTCCGGTGCCTCTTCTGCTGGTAGTCCAACTCGGCTAAGCTGGGCAGGTCCATCATGATCGTCCTCCCCGCACCTGCGCTGCTCCACCCTCAGTAAGCCACAATCGGCGAATTGTTCAGAGATTCCCTAACTGTGAATCGCCGAGGTCATTAGTCCACCCTGGACTTGGGTGAATTAGACCCTTGTCAGGTTATGGCTGCTGGGTCAATCACCTCCCCTGTCGCCCAGTAGCTTCCGGTGGGGCGACAGTTTTTCTCGGTAGCTGGCTCCTTCGATGACGATCTGATAGCTGGCATTGGCCAGCCGGTCCAAAGCACTGTTCCCGAGAATGGGGTCATCGAAGAGTCTGAGCCATTCCTCCACGCTGCGATTGCTGGTGATGACGAAGCTGGAAGACCGGTGTCTGCCGATGATCAGCTCGT
>JAGWBN010000135.1:13360-14109 GCA_021295875.1 Pseudomonadales bacterium | reverse complement strand
AGAGCGCGTAGTAGTAGACCAGGTGGCAGCCGACCCGGACGCGGACGTTCAGCACACCGTCGGCACGGCGGAAGTGGACCAGCCACAGCAACAGGGTGCCGGCGGTGACCAGGCCGACGGCGAGGTTGTCCCGCATGCCGTCCACCACCAGCACGGCGAACAAGTTGGCGAGCAGCCCTACGACGACGAGTACCGCGATGGAAGCGCCGAGCAGACGTTGCTCGGAGGGACGGGACCACGCGAACGTCACGACCCAGCTCGTGGTCGCCATGATACGAGAAGATCGAGCGTCCAGTCGACGCCGACGGGGAGCCAACCCGAGATCGTTCCCAGGGCAGCGAGCACGGTGACGAGGATTGGCGCGTAGGCGAAACCCCAGTTCGTTCCGGACCCGCCGTTTAGCGAGATCGGCAGTGGCCGTTGCCGCCACGAACCGACGACCAAGGGCTTGAGCCACGGCCAGGTGCGCAACAGGATGCGCATGATGTCGGTGAAGCCGTGCTCGTCCGCATCGTCCGCCCTGACGCGGTCTGCAGGAAGAGGTGCTTCACCCCACAGCGGCAAGGCGCGGATCCGTTCGGCGTCCCGGACGGAGGCTCCTCTATCCACAGCAAGGCCCGGCGTGGTCTACGCAGTCCCCGTAGGGGCGACCGCGTCGACCTGCCCGCTCACTGCCAGAACCGATCGGACCTGAACCAGGCGCGCACCGGGATCACTTCGCCGGTGATGGCGCGGGCGGCGTCGGACGC
>JAGWBN010000135.1:12191-13318 GCA_021295875.1 Pseudomonadales bacterium | reverse complement strand
ACCGGGGTGCCGTCGTCGCGGGTGTCCGAGGGAATCGCGCCGTGGCCCTTCATCGCATCGGTGGCGATCAGGCCGGGCGCGATGCAGTTGACGTTGATGTTGTGCTTGGCCCACATGAAGGCGAGGTTGTTGGTCAGGCTGATCATCCCGGCCTTCGCCGCCGAATAGTGCAGCATGAAGGGATTGCCCTTGGTGCCGGCGGTGGACGAGATGTTGACGATGTTGCCGCTCGCCTGGGCGATCATCTGTTTGCCGGCCGCGACGCAGCATATAAAGGTGCCGGTGAGATTGAAGTCGATGAGGCGGAGCCACTCGTCGTAGGGCGTATCCTCCGGCTGGCGCATCCTGGAGCCGCCGCCGGCGTTGTTCACCATGACGTCGAGCCGGCCGAACGCGGACACCGTTTGGGCGACGAGTGCGTCCACCTGTTCCGGCACCGTGATGTCGGTCGCGACCGCGAGCGCACGACCGCCTTCGGCTTCGACCTTGGCAACGACTTCGTCCAAGCGCTCCTGTTTGCGGCTCGCGACGACGACGCTGGCGCCCGCTCGGGCGAACTCCAGCGAAATGTGCGTACCGATGCCGCCCGCGCCACCGGTGACGACGGCGACCTTGTCTTTGAGTTCGTAGTCGGACATGGATTCTCCTAGTCTGATAGAGCGCTACTGCCAGTATCGGTCGGACTTGAACCACGCCCGCACCGGCACGACCTCGCCGGTGATGCCCCGGGCCGCATCGGAGGCGAGGAACCGCGTCATCTTGGCGACGTCCTCCGCCCGGGGCGGCAGCTCCAGGTGCGGGATCGTCGTGCCGTCGTCGCGGGTGTCGGACGGGATGATGCCGAGTCGCTTCAACGGCTCGGTGGCGATGAGGCCGGGCGCGATGCAGTTGACGTTGATGTTGTGCTTCGCCCACATGTAGGCGAGATTGTTGGACAGGCTGATGACCCCCGCCTTGGCGGCCGAGTAGTGCAGGTTGTACGGGTTGCCCTTGGTGCCCGCGGTGGAGGAGATGTTGATGATGTTGCCGCTACCCTGCTCGATCATCTGTTTGCCGGCGGCGATGCAGCATAGGAACGTGCCGTTGAGGTTGACGTCGATGAGGCGCTGCCACTCGTCGTAGGACGT
>JAGWBN010000135.1:5771-12065 GCA_021295875.1 Pseudomonadales bacterium | reverse complement strand
CCGTCGGCGGTGATCTTCGCGACGACCTCGTCGAGGGGCTCCTGTTGGCGGCTCGTCACCACCACGGCGGCGCCCGCCTGGGCGAACTCCGCCGAGAGGTGGACGCCGATGCCGCCGGCACCGCCGGTGACGATGGCGACCTTGCCTTCGAGTTCGTAGTCGGACATGGACTTCTCAGTGATTGGGTGTGGTGGGGTGTAGGTTCGGCAGGGCGCAGTCGCCAAGGATTGTCGCGTAGTCCCTTGCGGCCGTGCGAACACGCCCGCAACGGACATCACCCAGTTTGTCCGGCCACCGTCACGCCCCGGTCGCTGCCGCACCCCGGACAAGCCTCGGCGACCGACTGCGCGGTTCGCGATGCATGGACGTGCTTAACGAGATGCCCGGCCACTGCGACTCCACGTAGGCGGCCGCCAGGACCAGCGTGCCGAGGTTGCGCAGCCGGTCGTAGGTGAGGACCCGGACATCGTCGAAGTCGAACTGGTCCTTGATCTGCTGGTTCGTCCTGATGGCGTCCCAGTACGACAGGAACCGCCAGACGAGCGTCCAGATCACCTTTCGGTTGCGCGGCATGGGTTCCGTCGTGAGGATGAGATACGGCTCGGCCGACGCCAGATCGGCGGACGGGATGCCCTTGACGATGACTAGCCAAAGCGGCCGGTCGGAACGGCCCGGCAGGCGCACGGGAACCGCGCCGAAGTGGACGAACATGCCGAAGTCTTCGTCATCCTGGTACTTATAGATAGTGACGCCGTACGGGGTGTCGCAGGACGCGCCGATTTCCCCGGCCGTGGCCGGGCTGTGTGCGTGCAGGAGCGGATAGTCGGCCGGTATGCGCGCGGCATAGCGGCAACCGGTCTTCGCCGTCATGATCTCGGGAAGCTCCCTCTGCCGCGCGAGCAGCTGAAACGAGTGGCGCGGCAGGTGGACCGGAAAATCGCCGATGTCGATGGCGAAGATGCCGCGTCCCTCCAGCACCGCGTCGACCCGGTCCAGCAGCGCGACCACCTCGTCCGTCTCGGATCGGAACGCCGGCGCGAGCGGCGAATAAAGCGTCTGCGCAAGGGGCGTCAGGATCAGGTTGTTCCAAGCGCTGAGCTGGTCCTCGCCGTCGGTCTCGCCGGGCATTCGTTGGGCAAGCTCGGCGAATCCGGAAATCGGTCCGCCATCGAGATCCCACGCGAAGATTTCGCACACCCGGTAGCCCCGGTCGGCGCCATCGCCCGACAGGTCGCCGCTGGCGCCGGTGCGAGGGTCCGTCTCTGGTGCGCCGAGGTATTCCATCTTCTCCGCGTACTGCTTGACCACGTCGAAGACGTCGATGACCAGCAGGGCATCGTCGCGCAACGTGAGAGCACCCGCCTTCAGCAGATTGTCGGCGACAACGGCGCCGATCCGGGGGTTGCCCAGGTTCCGGCTGAGGCGCTTGTGGGTCGAATGCAGGGGAATCGATTCGTTGAGGGCGCGGGCGATCTCGGTCAGCCGGACCGATCCGGAGATGAGCATTCCGGTGAGCATGTCGGTGACCAAACGGCTTGCCACCTTGCCGAGTCCGACAGACAAGGTCGCACCGATGGCCCGCACCTTGGCGTGAAGCATCTCAAGGTCGAAGTCCAAAGCGGTGTCGGTCATCGATCCTTGTCATCACGGGGTCCACTCGATTGTCGAGTCTTCGCCGTTCCACCGCAACCGTTCCGAGGAGGCGTTCCGAGGACGTGTTGCGGATGGATTGCCGCCGTACGCCGCCCGCGGGGCCGACCCTGTCCCAGCCCGTGCTGGGAGAGCACTGAACCTCGAACGGACCTCCCCCAACTTTCGTCGCGGTGGATGCCAACGCCACCATGGCCGACACCCCAAGACGTGCATATCCTTATGTTTTTACATAAGTTAACTGCCCAAGGGAGGGCCCCTCGGAAGCGAAACATTTCAGTAACAATGTAGTTGACGCCCCCTAGTCGATCCTTTACAAGCTACCTGATTGACACCCTCTGCCACTTGGCCCTTGAGCAATCGGGGCGGTGGTGAGGGCATGTGCGTGAAGTTTCACGTGTGTGGAGACCACGACTATGTGGAAGATTTTGGGGAGAACGCTGTGAAGACACTCGCGAGATTTGCATTCATCGCCTCAGGGATGACGCTGGCGCTGGCAGCGCCATGGGCCTTCGGGGCCGAGGAAGCGGAATCCGATGCCGATGAGGCCGAGGAAACCACCGGCTACATCGAAGAGATCGTCGTCCAAGGCGAACGCGGCGAGCAGAGGACGCTCGATCGCGCCATGACCGTCACCGGCTTCAACGCCGGCATGATCGAGGAACTCGGCATCCAGAACACCGACGACCTCGAGGTTCTCGTACCCGGCCTACAGGTCGGTGTGCGCAGCAGTGCCGGCAAGCACGAGGACGGCCACCTGGTCATGCGCGGCGTGGCCAACGACCGGCGCGTGAACTTCTTCCAGGACTCCTCGGTGGCGGTCTACATCGACGGTGTCTACACGCCGGTCTCCTACGGCCTCGACGCCGGCATGTTCGACGTCGAGCGGATCGAGGTGGCGCGCGGACCCCAGGGCACGACCGGCGGCAAGACCGCCATAGCGGGGTCGATCAACTTCGTCACCAAGAAGCCCACGCCGGAGTGGGACATGGTGGCCTCGGCCGAATACACCGACCAGTTCTCGCAGCGCTACAACGTGGCGTTCGGCGGGCCGATCGCCGACAGCAACTTCTCCTACCGCCTGGCCTTGGGACGCCTGACCGGCGACGGTCTGATCGAGAACGTCGGCTCGGGTCCCGATGCAGGCGCGCCCGACCAACTGCAATACGCGCCCCAGCTCCGCTTCACCAATGACCGTCTGGACATAACCACACGGTACACGAAGCTGCGCGACACCGGGGTTCAGAAAATCTCGCTTGCCATCGGCGGTCGCGATTTCGAGAGCCAGTACGAAGCCTACGAGGACGACGGCTCCCCAGCATGCGTGCGAGACGCAAACAACGAATGTATCCTCGACCTGAACGGCAACCCGGTCTACCGCATCAATCCGAACTTCGGTCTTGGACAGTCCCCGGCCATCGAGGACTGCCCCGGGTTCAACTCCGACGGCACGCGCGATCCCGGCCACCCCGTGGTCTGCGAGGGCAAGTACCTGAAGCTAAAGACGGATCTCAATGCCCCCATCGGCGAGGACAACACCCAGGAAGCCTTCACCATCGAGGCCCACTTCAAGCTCAACGACACCCACGAGATCGTCTACCACTTCGGCGACCGGGACACCAGAACGGACATTACCGACGACCAGGATCAGACCAGCCGCCAACCTGGCGGTCGCTGCCTCGCAATCCATCCTCGGGTCATCTCCGGCGAACTCCAGGAAGGCCAGGTCCATCCCCGGTGCGCACTGGATGAGCGAGGAAATGGCGTCTACGGCGACATGCTCACGAACTACCTGCGTACCTCGGACCAGCGGAGCCACGAAATCGCGCTGGTCTCCAACAACGAGGGGCCTCTCAACTACACGGTTGGCTACACCTACCTCTCCGGCGACGAGCCGTACGTGTACCGGAGCATCTTCAATGGGGTGGAAACCGGTAGCGACGCCGTGAATACCCCCGAGTTCTACCAGGACACGACGGCCGTCTGCGAAGCGAACCTGGATGAGGTACGGTTTTCATGGGAAAACGGACGGTGGACCGACACCATCCGAGACCCGAGCGACCCGAACAACGAACTCGCGCCCGGCTATATCCTCGGTTGCTACGGCGCCGACTACTCCGCCAACTGGAGCGACGTCACCAACGGCACGGTGCATGCCAACGGAAGCGGTGTGAAAGCGGGTTTCTACGGCAACGTAACCTATGAGCAGGCGGCCTTCTACGGCAACGTCGAGTACGTGCTCAATGACCGGTGGAAGGTGTTTGGCGGCCTTCGCTACAACGACGACCACAAGGAGCATGACCAAAACGACTTCAGCACGGCCGCCCAACGTACGCTGGACGACGGCACGGTCGTAAACGTCGTAAACGCCATCCTCCGAAGCAAGCACTACGACGCGCAGTGCTGCGGCTACGTTGGCCAGAACCTGGACGCCGATGGCAACTTCATCCCGGATGACCGGACGCTAATGGACTCCAAACGGAAGACGTGGAGGGAGACGACCTGGAACATCGGTGCCGAGTACGCGCCCAATGACAGCACGATGTGGTACGGACGAATCTCCAGGGGCTATCGAGCCGGCGGTTTTGCCGGGTTCGGCAACCGGCTCGGCGAGGCGTTCGACCCCGAAACCGTCATCAACTACGAAGGCGGCGTCAAGGGTCTGTTCCTCGAGAATGCCGTTCAACTCGAGGTCAGCGCCTACTTCCAGGATTTCGATGCCTTCTGGATCCAGTCGCAGCGCCTTAGAACGCCGGCGGAGTTCCTGATAGACAATGACAATAACTCTCTCTACATCGGGGAGACCAATGCCATCGAGGGCACGGAGATTGCCGGGATAGAAGCGCAGGGGGCATGGCGCGTCAGCGACCGACTGACGGTACGTGGTTTCTACGAGTACATGCATTCGAGTTTCGGTGACTTCGAGACGAACTATTGCTGCAGCCCGCAAGGAACCGAAGTAGAGGAAATCTCTGTCGAGGTGCCAGGGCCTGACGGCACGACCATATCACTCACGGGCAACGCGCCCAGTGACTTCGGCGGCAACGCGCTGCGCATGCAACCGGAACACAAGATGTCCGCCGCGGCGAGCTACGCCGTTCCGATCCCCAGTGACCGGGGCAGTCTGGATGTGACGGCCATCATGAGCTGGCGCGACCAGATGTATCCGGACGAATCCAACCTGGACATCTACGCGATTCCCGCCTATACGAGATGGGATCTTCGGGCCAACTGGACCTCAACCGATGGACGCTACAGCGTTTCGGGCTGGGTGACCAATCTGCTTGACCATGTCCAGGTCCAGAGCTACTCGCCGCGCGACGGCAACGGCGTGGCTGGTGCTGTTCATGGAAGCGTCACCGACTCGCGACGGATCGGCGTGACGTTCAACTACCGGATGGCAGGCGAATAGCGCCTCATCCAAGACCCCAAAAAAGCGCACCGGAAACGGTGCGCTTTTTTTTGCGCGGCCATCGGCCGCGGACCCGCTTGAGCATTTGACAATCCGGCCACAATGCCCACCATCTCGTCGGATGCTTAGGCTTGCCCTTGCCGTCGTCTCGGCTGTCGTTCTCGGCGCGTGCTCGCCGTCGGGCACGCACGACGTCGGCGAACCCATCGTCGCCGGGACCGACACGCCGGACCACGTTGATTCGCTCGGTCCGCACGACGCCGGACTCGGCCTTGATGCGCGGACGGCTCGGCATGGCCTACGACGTCAACCGCATGCGCGACGTGGCCATGGCCACCTACCGGCAGGCCGAGGCGCTGGATTCCGACGACTTCCGCTGGCCCTACTTCCGGGCGCACCTGATCGCCGAGGCCGCCGAACACGCCGAGGCCCTCGAGGTCCTGGACAAGGCGCTGGCCATCGATCCCGAGTACGCCCCTGCGTGGCTGTGGCGAGGATCCTGGTTGCTCAAGGCTGGAAACCCGGACGACGCGATGGACGCGTTCTCACGAGCCAAGGATCTCGGCGGCGGCGATGAAGCGCAATGGTCTTGCTCGGCCGGCATGACGAGGCGGCTGAAGTCCTGCAGTCCCTAGTGAACACCTTTCCCCGCCCCTTCGTCTACCGGACGCTCGGCGAGGCCCTGCGCGCCCTGGGTCGGATCGAGGAAGCACGCGTCGCCATGGTCCAGGGCGCCGGCGCGCAGCCCGTGGTCTGGGCCGACGAGCGCCGGGGTCAACGAACCGTTCATCTGCGCGGCAATGCCAGCTACGAACTCGCGAAGAGCCTGTCGGCGGCCGGTCGCCTTGACGATGCAGTGGCGATCCTGGACCGACTGCAGCGGCATCACCCGGAAGTCCACTGCGCGCGCGAGGAGGGCTTCTTCCTGGCCTGCAATCTCATGAACTCGTTCAGCATCGCCGAGGACCGCGCGGGCAACCCCGAGCAGGCCTTTCAAACGATACGCCGGGGCCTGGATCTCAATCCGAACTTCATCCCCTTTCACCTGACGATGGCGAATCTCCATCGCCAACAACGGGACCTCGACAGCGCCCTGGGCCACGTCGACCGAGCCCTCGAACTGAATCCGTCACGCGGCTACGCTCACGAACAAAGGGGGAGGCTGCTGTTCGGGATGGCGCGCTACGAGGAGGCGAGAACCGCGCTTCAGACGGCACTGGAGTACGAGCCCG
>JAGWBN010000135.1:0-5661 GCA_021295875.1 Pseudomonadales bacterium | reverse complement strand
TTCCTGGCCCGCAGCCTGGCCGAGTCGGGGCGGCTCGACGAAGCACGCCAGGCGCAGAAACTCGCCCGCGAATACGGCGCGGCGGCACCGGAACTCCGCGAAACGGAGCGGCGACTGCGCGAAATCGAAGCCCGGCTACCGGCCGATTCCGGATGACGCGCCGCCCGTTCCTAGCCTGCTCCGGCCTGGTCGTCATGGCCACTGGCTGTGCCCCCGACGAACCCACGTGGTTCACCGAGGAAGCCCGAGAGCGCGGTGTGGATTTCGTCCACCACTCGGGCTTCGATGGACGCCCGATGATGCCGGAGATGATGGGTGGCGGCGTGGCCCTGGCCGATCTCGACGGCGACGATGATCTCGACCTGTACCTCGTTCAGAGTGGCCGTGTCGACAAGGTGCTGCCGGCGGAGCAATCCGCGAACCGTCTCTACATGAATCGGGGTGACGGCCACTTCGAGAACGTCGAAAACGCGGCCGGGGCGGATGATCGAAGCTACGGCATGGGGGTGGCCACGGGCGACTACGACAACGACGGCGACATCGACCTGTACGTCACCAACCTCGGCGCCAACGTCCTCTACGAGAACGACGGTTCGGGGCGATTCGCGGACGTCACGGCGCGCGCCGGCGTCGGCGACCCAAGCTGGAGTACCGCCGCGGCCTTCCTCGACCTCGACAACGACGGCGACCTGGATCTGTTCGTCGTCAACTACCTGCATTGGACGGTGGAGATCGAGCAGGACTGCTTCGGGCCGGCCTTCTACGTCACCTACTGCGGACCCACGTCCTACGACGTCCCCGCCATGGACCGCGTGTACCGCAACAACGGCGACGGCACCTTCACCGACACGACCGTCGAATCCGGGGTCAATGTCGCCTTCGGCAACGGCCTGGGCGTTGTCGGCGCCGACTTCAACAACGATGGGCGGACGGACGTGTTCGTCGCCAACGACACCAATGTCAACCAACTGTGGATCAACGAGGGCGATCTGCGCTTTCGCGAGGAGTGCCAGTTGTGGAGCTGCGCGGTCGATGCCATGGGCATTACCAAGGCCGGCATGGGCGTTGCGGCCGGAGACGTGGACGACGACGGCGACAGCGACCTCCTGGTCGTGAACCTGACCGGTCAGAGCGACTCCTTCTTCCGCAACGACGGCGGCTACTTCACCGACGCCACGCTGCCGATGGGGCTCGGGCCCGTCAGCATGCGCCACACGCGGTTCGGGGTGACCCTCGCCGACTTCGACAACGATGGCCGGCTCGACCTCTACGAAGCCAACGGCGACGTGGGATTGACCAAACCCGCCGAAGGCGACGGCTTCGCCGAGCCCAACACGCTCTACCGGGGTTCCTCGAGCGAGGGCCGGTTCCGCTTCGACGAGGTGAAACCGCAGGGCGGAGTCTCACCGACGCTGGTGCATACCAGCCGCGGGGCCGCGGTTGGCGATCTCGACAACGATGGCGGGCTGGACCTCGTGGTCACCAATCGGGACGCGGCCCCGTATCTGCTGATGAATCGGACGGCACGCGGCAACTGGGTACGCTTCGAGGTGCGCACCGACAACCGCGACGCGCACGGCGCCAAGGTGTCCGCGACCGTGGGCGAACGACGCTTGAACCGCGACGTCCAGCTGGCCGCCAGCTACCTCGCCGCCAACGAACCGATCGTGCACTTCGGCCTGGGCGAAGAAGCGCAGGCTAGCAACGTCCTGGTCCGCTGGCCCGGCGGAAGCGAGGAAGCGTTCGGCGACTACCCGGCGGGAGAGATCCACGTGCTTCGACGAGGCCAAGGCAGGGCCTCACCGTAGCGGCGCTGGTCAGAGGTCCATCGGCGGACAGTACTCTTCGTTTGCCTCCGACGGGAAGAACGGGAGAAGCTTCTGACCCGTCCCCAACTCATCTGTGCAGCGACGTTTACTCCGCCCGGGAGACCGACCGCCATCCACAGCGCCCAGGCGATGTAACGGGTCTTCCTCACTGGCTCCCTCCCTGTCGCGGGGACAACACACGATCCCACCGCCCGCAACATACCGTAAACAGGGTGACGACCCGCCCAGTCGCCAATCCTCCTGGGGCACGGTTCCCGTGCATCTCTACAATGACACCAAAACCTGTCCCGTCTCCGAGCGGGACATGCCGAGGAGAAGTGTCGAGTGAAACCCGCCGTCGAAGCAAAGGTCGGGACCGCGTTCGAGCCAGCCGAGCTGTCGGGCACCCGTTACGACGGGTGGATCGCGGATCGCATGGCGATCAATGTCGAGAAGCGTCTGCTGACGTTGGACCTGGACATGATCCTCGACCCGTTCGTCAACCGGCCGGGCAAGCAATGGTGGGCCGGGGAGCATGTCGGCAAGTTTCTGCACGCGGCAACCTACGCGTGGCGAATCACGGGGGATGATCGACTCAAGACGCGCATCGACTCTGTCGTCGACACACTGATCGACACCCAACTCGCCAATGGCTATCTAGGCACGTACAAGGAGGCGGATCGGTTCGGCCAAGGGGACGGGACCGGATGGGACGCGCCGGTCTGGGATGTCTGGACGCACAAGTACGTGCTCATTGGACTGCTCACCTACTACCGCGCCACCGGCCACGATCCAGCGCTCGAAGCGAGCCGGCGTGCGGCGGACCTGCTGTACGAGGTGTTCGTCGTCGGCAAGAGAAGCATGAGACTCGCCAGTGCCCACCAGGGCATGGCCGCCACCAGCGTGCTCGAGCCCATCGCCATGCTCTATGGGCTGACCGGCGAGCCGCGCTACCTGGCGTTCTGTCATTGGATCGTCGATGCCTGGGAGGACGAGAACGATCCGGAGACCTGGATGAACGAGGAAGGCTGTCGGCTTCTCACGAGTCTGCTCGAGCACGGCAACGTCTACCGCACCGCCGGCCGGAAAGCCTACGAGATGCTCTCGAATCTGGTCGGGCTACTGGAGTTGTACCGCCTCGACCCAGACCCGCGTTATCTCGCCGCCTGCACGAACGCCTGGAACGACATCGCGACGAAGCGCCTCTACATCGTCGGCACCGCCAGCTACCACGAGCACTTCACGCCGGACCACCGACTGCCGCCCGGCCAGGCCGCGGGAGAAGGCTGCGTGACGGTGACCTGGCTGCAACTGACACGCCACCTGCTCGAACTGACGGGCGAGGTGCGCTACGCCGACGAACTCGAGCGCACCACCTACAATGCGCTCCTCGCCGCGCAATCGCCCCGAACCGGCGAAGTGACCTACTTCGTGCCACTGCTCGGGCGCAAGTACTACAACGGCCACGACGTCAAGCTCGACCCCGCGATCTCCTGCTGCTCGAGCAGTATCCCCCGCGGCATCGCGATGATTCCGACCTTCGCATCGGGCATCCTGAACGGCAATCCCGCGCTGCTGCAATACATCCCGGGCACGCATGTGCTGCATTGCGACAGCGGCGTCGACCGTAGGAAGGTCACGCTGCATGTCCGCGGCGACTATCCCCGATCAGGCGACCTCGAAGTTCAAGTGGACGTGGAACAGGCGACCCGGTTTTCGCTCGTCCTGCGAGCGCCCGCCTGGGCACCGGCGTTCGAGGCGACCATTGGCGGCGTGACCCATATCCCGTCGGCCGGCCGTCTGATCGACATCGAGCGCGTCTGGTCTGCGGGCGACAAGGTGCGCGTGAAGATTCCCCTCGAGATCCGCCAGATCCCCGACCGCGACAAGGCCGGAAACGCTGTGGTGTTCGTGAGAGGCCCGCAGGTTCTCGCCACGGACACGGCCATCGAAGCAAACGGCGGCATCCCGGAGTCCTGGTGGGGGGACACCCTCTACACGCGGATCGTCAGACAGGAGGGTGTCGACCGGGAGCTGCGCCTGTTGACCTTCGCCGATGCGGGCCAGGACAAGGAGGATTACGCAGTGCTCCACGAGAACATCGAAGCGAACGACGTCCCATAGACACGTGAAGCGACAGGATCGAACGGAAAAGCGCTGCTACTCGTAGTGACTCCACATTCGGAGCACCTTGACCGTCCGCTCATTGTCCAGGACTTCATACACAAGACGATGTTGGATGTTGATTCGTCGCGAGTACGCGCCGGCGAGGTCACCGACAAGCTTCTCGAACGGCGGCGGACGGCGATAGGGATCCTCGGCGATGATCGTCAACAGTTCCTCGGCCTTCGATTTCAGCCCGCTCGAACTCAGTTTCCTCGCATCACGCTGAGCCTGCCTCGTGTAGACGACCCGCCAGTTCACCAATCCAGCGACTCGCTGCAGTCCTCGATGTCGGTGGCCATGCCTTGGCGAATGGACTCGCGCATTCCTGGAACGGACAACAGAAACAGGGTCTCCTGAATGGCCGTCCAGTCCTCCTGGGAGACCAGCACGGCGGAGTTTCTCTTGCCGGAAATAAGCAAGGGCTGGTGGGTCGCTGCCGCCTCGTCGATGAGACGGTAGAGCTTGGCACGTGCTTCGGTTGCAGTGATCGGTGCCACTTCATACCTCCAGGACAATGCCGAACAATAGTACGCAATTCCGTACGTTCGTCAAGGCTGAGAGGGTCCTCAGGCGAAATCCCAAGGCCGGCCGTCAACGAGCCATTCGCCGCGACCGCAGCCTTTGCTCAGCCTCCTCCACGGCCGACCGGTGAGCGGGGTCCGAGAAGACGTTTCTCGACTCCCGAGGATCGTTCGCCAGATCGAAGAACACGTTCGGCAATCCCTGAAACTCGACGTACTTGCTGGATTCGTCCCGGAGCACCGTCAAGGAGCACTCCTCCGCGCCGAGACCGAAGACCTCTGATGCCCGGAAGTGACTCGCGCCGAAGTTGAATTCCCAGTACGCCTCCGTCCGCCATGGTGACCCGAGGCGGCCCGCGGTCGTCGCCGCTAACAATGACCGGCCATCGCATTGCTCCGGGACGTCCACACCCAGAAAGTCCAGTAGCGTCGGCATGATGTCGACACCCTCGGTGAACTCGTCGACGCGAACACCGCCGTACGCGTGGGCCTCCGGCGACGGATTGTGGACGATCAGCGGGACGTGGAACGACTCGTCGAAGTAGCCGAGCTTGTCCATCATCCAGTGGTCGCCGGCCTGCTCGCCGTGGTCGGACGTGAACACGATAAACGTCTCGTCCCAGGCGCCGGACTGCTTCAAGGCGTCGAATAGTCGGCCCAGGTTGTGGTCCACCTCGGTCATCAGGCCGAAGTAGCTGGCCCGCCATTCGCCGAGACATGCGCTGGTAGACGCGATCCAGCGCAGCGGCGACGAAGGGGTGCTGTGCCGCCTCCTGCTCCGGATCGGCGGCGCGGTTGGGACTCGGCAGATCACCGGGGGGATACAACCCGTTGTAGGGCGCCGGGGCACGCCACGGCGGGTGAGGCCGCAACAGCGACAGGTGCACGCACCAGCCGGAACGGTCGGCGACGTAGTCGATCACCTGGTCGACCATGAACCAGGTGTCGTGCAGTTCCGCGGGCACCATGAGCGGGGCCGGACCGTCACCGTGCCCGGACTCGCGTGTCTGCATATAGAGATCCCCCGGGGAGTCCGGAATCGCGTAGCCCTTGCCGCGAAGCCAGTCGACCCAGGCATCGGGCGCACTGATCGACTTGCCGAGTTGCACGATGGGCTCGAGGCCCGGCAGGACGCCCTCGTGCCACGCGGTGGCCTGGCGCGGGTC
>JAGWBN010000134.1 GCA_021295875.1 Pseudomonadales bacterium | reverse complement strand
CCTCGGCCGTCTCGCGCAGCGCGAAGCTGCCAAATACCACGTGCCCGGCGAAGACCGTATCGCAGGCGAGAACGGCGAGCCCGACGGCGGCGACTCTGCACCATGGCCTATCAAATGGCGCCCATCCGCGCTTTGGGGGGGATGCTCTGCGGCTTGTCCGAGGACCCGTCGACGCCATCATGGGATCCGTCGGCTGGCCGGGGTTGTTGACGCCGGGCGTCACCTCCAGCTCGCCACCGCACGGGGCAACCGGAAACAACCCGCCGCACGGCCTGACAGACCGTCGCGGACAGGCGGTTGCGGGAGGCCGCATTGTCGTCGGCGTGGGCATCCAGATACGGCGGGCGATCCAGAGAGTCCGGGCAACTTTCTACCATGCGACGAATGCGGCCCGCAACGGCCAGGTTCCTTGGTTCCTTGGTACGGCTGCGTTGTTGAGTTTTGCGCGGGCATCGCTGATGCTTGTGAATTGCCTGCGAGCAAGAGGAGGGGCCATGTCGGCTCTGGAGGACTTCCGCGCCGCGACACGCGACTGGTTGGACGAGTACTGCCCGCCGGGAGCACGCGCCGGTGGTGGCGGCAACCGCGACGACCAGCGCCTGTGGCGAGAACGGTTGATCGAGAAGGGCTGGTCGGCGCCGGCCTGGCCCACCGAGTACGGCGGTGGGGGCCTCGACAACGAGCAGTACATGGTCCTGATCCAGGAACTCCGCCGCGTGCGTGCCGGCGTGCCGTTCGGCGGCATGGGCCTGTCGCTGATCGGCCCGACCCTGCTCGAACTCGGTACCGAAGACCAGAAGCAGCGCCACATCCCGCCCATCGTCCGCGGCGAGGTCAACTGGTGCCAGGGCTACAGCGAGCCGGGTTCGGGCTCGGACCTCGCCAGCCTGAGCACGCGGGCCGTGGACAACGGCGACCACTTCGTCATCAACGGGCAGAAGATCTGGACGTCCGGCGCGCAGTTCGCCGACTGGATGTTCGCCCTGGTGCGCACCGATCCGGACGTGCCGAAGCACGAGGGCATCAGCTTCGTTCTGCTCACCATGGACCAGCCGGGCGTGACGGTGAAGCCGATCCGCCTGATCAGCGGCAGTTCGCCGTTCTGCGAGACCTTCTTCGACGACGCCATCGCCAAGAAGGACGACCTGGTCGGTGAACTCAACAAGGGCTGGACCATCGGCAAGCGGCTGCTGCAGTTCGAACGGGGCAGCATGGCGTCGCTGGTCGGCGGGGCCGCCGTGCGCGAAGCCGGGCCGACCCTAGAAGGCCGTGCAAAGGCTTACGCCGGTGAGCGCGAGGGGCGGATCGCGGACGATGCCCTGAGGGCCCGCATCGTCGAGCACAACATCAACGACCGGGCATATCGCCTGACCCAGCGCCGCACCGTCGAGGAAGCCAGGGACGGGCGCACACCGGGGCCGGCGACGTCGATCTTCAAGATGTACGGCACCGAACTCCAGCAGGACAAATCGTCGCTCCTGGTCGAGATGCGCGGCACCCAGGGACTCGGCTGGGAAGGCGACAGCTTCGATGCCAGCGAACTCGGCGACACCCGGACGTTCCTCGCCAACCGCGCGGCGTCGATCTACAGCGGCAGCAACGAGATCCAACGCAACATCATCGCCAAACGCGTCCTGGGATTGCCGGATTGACCGGCGGTTCGTGGACAGGGACGTCCATTGCGGCCGTTCTGTCAGCCGTTGTCGTGGTGGGATGCGCTGACGTGAAGCCGGCACCCGAGCCGCCGGTCGCCGAGCCGCGCGCGCACACCTTCACGGTCCACGGCATCACCGTCGAGGATCCGTACCACTGGCTGAAGGACCAGGGCTACCCGGAAGTCGACGACCCGGATGTGCTCGCCTATCTCGAGGCCGAGAACGCGTATTTCGAGGCGGTGATGGCGCCGCACAAGGAGCTCGTCGACACCCTCTACGCCGAGATCAAGGCTCGTCAGAAGCCCGACGACGCCAAGGTGCCGGTCAGGGTGGGCGACCACTACTACCAGTGGCGCTTCGAGGCCCAGGGGCAGTATCGGATCTGGTCGCGCTGGCCAGTGGACGGCCCGAATGCCGATGAGGGACCGACCGCGGAGGCGACCGTCATCCTCGACGAACCCGCGCTCGCCAAGAGCGTGGACTACTTCCGCCTCGGCGCGCTGTCGGTGTCGAACGACGGTCGGCTCATGGCCTACAGCACCGACACCTCCGGCGGCGAGCGGTTCACCCTGCGGATCAAGGATCTCGCCACCGGTGAACTGGCCGACGAAGCGATCGACAACACCTCGGACAGCCCGGTCTGGAGTGCCGACGACAAGTCCTTCTTCTACACGGTTCTCGATGACAACTGGCGCCCCTTCCAGGTGCGGCGCCACGTCCTGGGCACCAAGGCCGACGACGATCCGGTGATCTACGAGGAGCAGGACCCGGGCTTCTTCATCGGCGTGGGTCTTACCTCGTCGAAGCGGTTCGTGGTCATCTCGACCGGCGACCACGTGACCTCGGAGGTCCGCCTGATTCCGACCGACGCGCCAGAGGCCGATCCGCTGCTCGTGGCAGGACGGCGTGACGAGCACTACTACATCGTCGACCACCAGGGTGATCGGTTCGTCATCCGCACCAACGACACGCACAAGAACAACCGCCTGGTGACGGCACCGGAGGACGATCCCACCGAGGCGGGGTGGCGGACGCTGGTGCCGGGCTCGGACCGGCACTACCTCCAGGGCTTCCAGGCGTTCGCGGATTTCATCGCCTTGGAAGAACGCGTCGACGGTCTCGATCAGCTCCGTCTCATCGACCGTACGGGCGAGAGCAGGTACCTGTCCTTCCCGGAGGCCGCCTACAGCGTGGGCATCGGCGACAACCGCGAGTTCGAGGTGCGCACGCTGCGTCTGGGCTACGAGTCCATGGTCACCCCCGACACGGTGTTCGACTACGACCTCGACGAGGACACGCTGCGCACCCGCAAGGTACGCGAGATCCCCAGTGGCTACGACGCCTCGGCCTACGTCACCGAGCGGGTGATGGCCCCCGCGCGCGACGGCGTCCGGGTGCCGGTGTCCATCGTCCGCCGGGCCGGCACCCCGACCGACGGCAGCGCGCCACTGTACCTTTACGGCTACGGCGCCTACGGCAGCGGCATGTCGCCCGCGTTCTCCACCACCCGTCTATCCCTTCTGGATCGGGGCTTCATCTACGCCATCGCCCACATCCGCGGCGGCGACGAACTCGGCCACCACTGGTACGAGGCGGGCAAGCTCGACCGGCGCACCAACACCTTCAACGACTTTGTCGACGTGGCGCGTTTCCTGATCGACGAGGGCTACACCGGGGTGGGGCGGATCGCCATCGCCGGCGGCAGTGCCGGCGGCGAACTGATGGGCGCGGTGGTCAACCAGGCACCGGAACTATGGGGCGCGGTCGCCGCCCACGTGCCGTTCGTGGACGTGCTCAACTCGATGCTCGACACATCCCTGCCGTTGACGCCGATCGAATGGCCGGAGTGGGGCAATCCCATCGAGGACAAGGCGGCGTTCGAGTACATCCGCTCGTACTCACCGTACGACCAACTCAAGCCGGGTTCGTATCCGCCGATCCTGGTGACCGCGGGTCTCAACGATCCTCGGGTGACCTATTGGGAACCCGCGAAATACGTCGCCAAGCTCCGCACCCTCAAGGAGGACGACAATCTGCTACTGCTGAAGACCAACATGGGTGCGGGACACGGCGGCAAGTCGGGCCGGTTCGACTCGCTGTATGAGGTGGCCGAGGAATACGCGTTCGTACTCTGGTCCCTGGCCCCGTAGCGTCCCGGGGCGGCCCTCGGCGCGTCGGCAAGGCCCACGCGTTCGACGTTGCCGAGACCGAGGGCGACGCGACGAGGACTCAGTAATTCGCCGACAACAGGAAGTGACCCAATTGGAAACGCGGCACGATGAGACGGCGCTGTCTCCATCTACACCCATGGATGTCCGTCTGGGCCTGACGGACCCGAAGGATGATGCCTTCCCGCTGCGATGGGGCATTATCGGCGCAGGGCAGATCTCAAGGCAGTGGGTGCCGGCCGTCAGGGCCTGCAAAGGCGCGACGGTGAGTGCCGTTGCGGCCCGCTCGAAAGAACGCGCAGAGGATTTCGCTGCTCAGCATGAAATTGAATCAGCCTACGGCAGCTACGCCGAGATGCTGGCGTCCCCCGATGTGGACATCGTCTATGTAGGCACCATACATACGCTTCACAAAGAGCACGCCCTGCTTGCCATCGAGGCGGGAAAACACGTGTTGTGCGAGAAACCCCTGGGCGGCAATGCCGAGGAAGCCAAGCAGATGTACGAGGCCGCGGCCAGGCAGGGCGTGATGCTCCAGCATGGCCTCTGGACCCGGTTCTTTCCAGCGGTGGAACATGCTCGATGGGCCCTCGAACAGGGCATGATCGGTGATGTCGTCATGGTCCAGGCGGACTTTGATCCTGTCTACACGATCCAGGCAGCGGTACTGGCGTTTGGTATCGAGGTCAGGCCGATCATTACAACTTTCCCCAAAGCCACGGTACTGGAATACCCTGAAGACAGGAGCGCCGTGCTGTCCTTCATCACCTATCTGAGTGAATTCCCCGAAAGGACTGAGATTGTTGGAACCAAGGGGCGCATCACCCTGGAGCAGCCCGCCCACTGTCCAACGGGAATTACTCTGAGGGTTCCGGAGAAAGTTCCGTCCCGATATCTCAATGCCAATACACCGGCGCCGGCTCATCGTTTCGAATATCCCATACCCGAAACCGTGAGCATCCCCATGGCCTATCCCAACCAGTCGGGCTTTCTGTATCAAGCCGAAGCGGTACATCGTTGCCTGGCTGCTGGCCTACTTGAATGTCCCCAATTCGGGAAGCAGGAGTCCCTCTATTTCATGGACTTGCTGGAGGTTGTACTGGGTCGGTGACCCTACCGCATCCACCTACTGCGTGGATCAGGCCTGCATCCGTGACAGCAAGGGGGAGTATATGTACTTCGGACACCCTCACTTTCCCCCCGCCACAGTGTCCATCGCGCTTGATCGCGCTTACTTCTTGCGTGGGGAATTTACCATGGTTACCAGGGTAAGCATCTCGGCCGGGTCCATCCGACCAACGGGCGAGTTGCTGTACGTGGACATTAGAACCTTGCCACGCCGATTCAAGACGAATTCACTCGGTTGTATGAACTCGCGTTGTTCGTCCCACCAGGAGCCCAGCGAATCGGCCTGTTCGCGCGTCACTCCGTAGGCGACCGGAAAACCCAGTGGTTCGGCAACCTTCAGAGTTTGTTCCTTCGCATCAACGGCAGCGGCAAAAACGCTGACACCCTGTTCTTCGAACGCTGCACGGCGCTCTCCGTATCCAGCCAGAAGCCGGACGCAGTAGGGTCACCAGTGGCCTCGATAGAACAGCACGATGGCGAAGTTGGTGTCGATATCCCGGGGAAGTTCCAGAGTACCGCCGTCTGTCAGTGTCAGTGTCAGGTTCGGAAAATCGTCACCTGTCGTTAGCTTTTGCATTTGCTATTCTCCTGTTGGAACGATGCCCTGCAAAAAAACAGGGGAAACCCGAACCCTCTCTTTCCGTCGCATTCACATCGCGTCGAGCACCACCTCCATGGCGGCGGGGGCGTCGATGCGGTAGGCCACGTCGGCGTTGGGGTCGTCGCGCCGGCGGCTGACGCGTTCGTCCACCACGGTCATCCCCCGGGTGAGCGCGCCGGCGAGTTCGACGTCGACGGCCCGCGGCTCGATGGTCAGCAGGTGCGGGTGGGTCACCGCGAGTACGGCACACGGATCGTGCAACG
>JAGWBN010000133.1 GCA_021295875.1 Pseudomonadales bacterium | reverse complement strand
TGCGGCGCCTTAACGTCCAACGCCGGGGAAGCCCGCGGCGAGGGCGGCGCCGTGGCGTCCCGCTCGGCGCTCGCGACGGAGGTCGGCGTGGACGTGTTGCGTCGCGGCGGCAATGCCGTCGATGCCGCCGTCGCGGTGGGTTTCGCCTTGGCCGTCACCCATCCCTCGGCGGGCAATCTCGGTGGCGGCGGCTTCATGGTGATCCGCCTCGCGAACGGCGACATCGTCGCCAACGACCACCGCGAGAAGGCCCCGGCCCACGCCCATCGCGACATGTTCCTGGACGACGAAGGCAACGTCGTGCCGGGCCTGTCCACGGCGTCGCACCTCGCCGTCGGCGTACCCGGCACCGTCGACGGCCTGCTCACCGTCCTGGAACGCCACGGCACCTACTCCCCGCAGGCGGCCATCGAGCCCGGATTGCGCCTGGCGAAGGAGGGTTTCGCGCTGCCCGCCGACATCGCCGCGCAGTTCGTTGGCTACCGCGAGTCCTTTGCCCGGTATCCGGCGAGCCGCACCAAGTTCACCCGAGCCGACGGCAGCGCGTACGCGGCAGGCGACGTGTTCCGGCAACCCGACTTAGCGGCAACGCTGCAACGGATCGTTGACCGCGGCCGCGCGGGTTTCTACGAGGGACCCACGGCGGACCTCCTGGTCGCCGAGATGGCCCGCGGCGGCGGCCTTATCAGCCATGCCGATCTCGCCGACTACCGATCCGCCTGGCGCGAGCCGGTGCGCGGCACCTATCGGGGCTTCGACATCGTGTCCATGCCGCCGCCCTCGTCGGGCGGTGCCCTGGTGGTGCAGCTGCTGAACATGCTGGAGCCCCACGACGTCGGTTCGATGGGTCACGGCAGCGCGGCGGCCACGCACCTCATGATCGAAGCCGAGCGGCGCGCCTACGCCGACCGTGCCGAGCATCTCGGCGACACGGACTTCTACGACGTGCCGATGTCCATGCTGGTGGACAAGGACTACGCGCGCCGCCGGTTGGCCGACTTCGATCCCGGCGCTGCGTCCAGGTCGTCCGACATCGGTGCCGGCGCGTGGCCGGAAGAGAGTCCCGAGACCACCCACGTCTCGGTCATGGACGCCGCCGGCAACGCCGTGGCGTACACCACCACGCTGAACCTCGGCTACGGCTCCAAGATCGTCGTGACCGGGGCCGGCTTCCTGTTGAACAACGAGATGGACGACTTCTCCAGCAAGCCGAACACGCCCAACGCGTTCGGCCTGATCGGCGGCGACGCCAACGCCATCGAACCCGGCAAGCGCATGCTGAGTTCCATGTCGCCGACCCTCGTTCTCAAAGACGGCGAACCGGTCCTGGTCACCGGTTCCCCCGGCGGCAGCACGATCATCACCACGGTGCTGCAGGTGGTGGTCAACGTCATCGACCACGGCATGGACGTCGCCGAAGCGGTCGCCGCGCCTCGCTTCCATCACCAGTGGCTGCCCAACCGCATCCGCTACGAGCCGGGTGCGCTGCTGCCCCGGACGCTCGCGACCCTGCGTTCGATGGGCCACGTCGGTCTCGGCGAAACGCGCAGCATCGGCGACGCCAACTCGGTGATGCGCGTCGGCGATGAACTCGTCGCCGCCTCGGACCCGCGCAACGCGGGTGGCGCGGGGGGCTTCTGACAGCCAACGGCAACAGTTTTTTCGCCGCGTGGGGCGTACGCGGCGAATTTCAAGCCCTTTGAAATCGATTTGGGGGCCTTATTTCGGGTTCATCGGAACAAGCAACCACCGAACTAAGGAGTGTGGAAATGAACGGATTGACCGTAGCGCGCTGGAACCCCCTACGCGAACTCGATCAGGTCTTCGACCGCTACCTCATGCCCCAGACGGCTGTGAACGGCCACGACTGGCGGCCGCTCGTGGACATCCGCGAGACCGACGAGGGCTATCGCCTCGACCTCGAGCTGCCCGCCGTCAAGCCCGAGGACCTGAGCGTCACCCTGCACGATGGTGTGCTGCGCGTGGCCGGCGAGCGCCAAGCCGGCAACGAGGAGGACTCGGGCCGAGTGCATCGCAGCGAACGCTACTTCGGCAGGTTCGAGCGCAGCTTCCGTCTGCCGAAGGACGTCGACGTCGACGCCATCAAGGCCACGGCCAAGGACGGGATCGTGTCCATCGCCGTCGGCAAGAGCGAGAAGGCTTCGCCCCGGGCGATCGAAGTCCAGGCGGCCTGACCGCTCGAGCGCGCCCTGCGCGCACGTCGATCAAACGTCCGGCACGTCGACCGTGCCGGGCGTTTGACCGGGCCGTTCGACCAGACACCTTGGGCGCGGCGGGCGCTACGACCAAAAGGCAGCGAGTCCGCCGAGTAGCGCCACCACTACCACGAGGACAGCCAGGATCAACGACACCAGGACCACGACGCCGTTGACGATGAAGTAGGTCTTGAGCTTCTGCAGGGACTCCATGAAAGACAACGCGCCACCGCCTTCGTAGGCATGCTCGATTCGGCTTGACGCCTGGAACAACAGGACGCCGAGCCAGATGGGGAGCCAAGCGAACAACAGCCCGATGATCGTGATGGCGTAGAGGGCACCCACCACGATCATCATCACGCCGAGGAACCGGATCCATCCCTTCGCCTGGTAGAGCGGAAGGGCGACATCTTTCATTTCCATAAATACTCCTTGGGGGAGGGTTAGCTCTAGCGTTCCTTGAGCGGGGCCTATGTTAACGGTCAGGTTGCATTTCACCGACGAGCGCTACGAGTCGCTCTTGGACGGCTCGCGTACTCGCGAGACGCGCTAGCGTTGGTCGCTAGACGTTAGCACGCGCCGACGCGACAAGGCTTGCGTGTAAGATACGCACCCCCTCGCGACCGGCCTTTGGTTTCTCAATGAGCATCGACTCCTTCGCGGCACGCCAGACCCTCCACGTCGACGACGCCCGCTACGACTACTTCAGCCTCGCCCGCGCCGCCGAGGCCGGCGCCGGCGACGTCGCGCGGTTGCCGGTGTCGCTCAAGGTTCTGCTGGAGAACCTGCTGCGGTTCGAGGACGGCGTCACAGTCCAGCGGGAGGATATCGAGGCGCTCGCCAACTGGGCCAATCGCGCCCGCGAAGCGGGCGAGGCCGATGCCGACGAACCGCGCGAGATCGCCTACCGCCCGGCACGCGTGCTCATGCAGGACTTCACCGGTGTCCCCGGGGTCGCCGATCTCGCCGCCATGCGCAGCGCCGTGGTCGCCGCCGGCAAGGATCCCTCGATCATCAATCCTCTGTCGCCGGTGGATCTGGTCATCGACCACTCGGTGATGGTCGACCGCTTCGGCGACGCCGAAGCCTTCGAGCGCAACGTCGAAATCGAGATGGAGCGCAACCAGGAGCGCTACCGGTTCCTCCGCTGGGGCCAAAGCGCCTTCGACAACTTCCGCCTGGTGCCGCCCGGCACCGGCATCTGCCACCAGGTCAACCTCGAATACCTGGCCCGCACGGTGTGGACCCGGACCGAGAACGGCCGCACCGTGGCCTACCCCGACACCCTCGTCGGCACCGACAGCCACACCACCATGGTCAACGGCCTCGGCGTCCTCGGCTGGGGCGTCGGCGGCATCGAGGCGGAGGCGGCCATGCTCGGCCAGCCCATCTCGATGCTGATCCCCGAAGTCGTGGGCTTCCGACTGACCGGCTCGTTGTCGGAAGGCATCACCGCCACGGACCTGGTGCTGCGCGTGGTGGAGATGCTCCGCCAACATGGGGTCGTCGGCAAGTTCGTCGAGTTCCACGGCGACGGCCTCGACCACCTGCCCCTGGCGGACCGCGCCACCATCGCCAACATGGCCCCGGAGTACGGCGCCACCTGCGGCTTCTTCCCCGTCGACGACGAGACCATCCGCTACCTCGAGCTGTCCGGCCGACCCGCCGACACCGTCGCCCTGGTCGAGGCCTACGCCAAGGCCCAGGGGCTGTGGCGCGACGCCGCGGTGGAAGCGGTCTACACCTCGTCCCTGGAACTGGACCTCGGCTCGGTTCGACCCTCCCTGGCCGGACCGAAACGTCCCCAGGACCGGGTCGACATCGCCGACATCGGCCGCGCCTTCGACGACGCCCTCGAACTCGCCGGCGGCAGCCCCGGCGATCCACGCGTGCCGGTGCCCGGAACCGACTACGACCTCGGCCACGGCGACGTCGTCATCGCGGCCATCACGTCCTGCACCAACACCTCGAACCCCGCCGTGATGCTCGGTGCGGGCCTCGTCGCCAAGAAAGCCGTCGAACGGGGCTTGAGCGTCAAACCCTGGGTCAAGACCTCGCTGGCGCCCGGCTCCAAGGTGGTGACCGAATACCTCGAGGCCACCGGTTTGCAGGATCACCTGGACCGGATCGGCTTCAACCTCGTGGGCTACGGCTGCACCACCTGCATCGGCAACTCCGGGCCGCTTCCCGAAGCCGTCTCGGCCGCCATCAATGAGGGCAACCTGGTGGTGTCGTCGGTGCTCTCCGGCAACCGCAACTTCGAGGGCCGGGTTCACCAGGAGGTGCGCACCAACTGGCTGGCCTCGCCGCCGCTGGTGGTGGCCTACGCCCTGGCCGGGACGACGCGGATTGATCTGGAGCAAGAACCCATCGGTCGCGATCCCGACGGCAACGACGTCTTCCTGCGCGATCTCTGGCCGAGCAACGCCGAGATCCAGGACGCCGTCGCCCAGGTCTCGCCCGAGATGTTCGACCGCCAGTACGGCGACGTGTTCGCCGGCCCCGAAGCCTGGCAGGCCATCGAGGTGGACGAGGCGGCCACCTACGGCTGGGAGAACTCCACCTACATCAAGGAGCCGCCGTTCTTCTCCGCCGGCGGCGATCTGGACCAGTCGGTCGAAGTCCAGGGCGCGCGCATCCTCGCCCTGCTCGGCGACTCCGTGACCACGGACCATATCTCGCCCGCCGGCGCCATCCAACCGGCGAGCCCGGCCGGCGAGTATCTGCAGCAGCACGGCGTCGACGTCGCCCAGTTCAACTCCTACGGTTCCCGTCGCGGCAACCACGAGGTGATGATGCGCGGCACCTTCGCCAACATCCGCATCAGGAACGAGATGACGCCGGATCGCGAAGGCGGCTTCACGCGGCACATCCCCACCTGCGATGAATTGGCGATCTACGACGCCGCGATTCGCTACCAGGGCGTCGGCACACCCCTCGTGGTGTTCGCCGGCAAGGAATACGGCACCGGCTCGAGCCGCGACTGGGCGGCCAAGGGCACGCGCCTTCTCGGCGTCAGCGCGGTCGTCGCCGAGAGCTTCGAGCGGATCCACCGCTCGAACCTGATCGGCATGGGCGTACTGCCCCTGGAATTCGAGCCCGGCGAGAGCCGTTCGACCCTGGCGTTGACGGGCGACGAGACCGTGGACATCGAACTGCCGACGGACGCCGCCGGGGCGATGCCGCGCCAACGCCTGGTGCTGCGGATCCATCGGCCGGACGGCTCGGTCACCGAGACCACCGTGCGCTCGCGGGTCGACACCGAGACCGAGATCGAGTACTTCCGCTGCGGCG
>JAGWBN010000132.1:12247-17205 GCA_021295875.1 Pseudomonadales bacterium | reverse complement strand
TGGCCTCGGCCACGCGGTTATACGCCGAAGACGAGCGTTGCCAAGAGAACGCAACCCCGGGACCGCGTCGTAGGCCAACACGCACAACGCCAAGGGTCGAAGTCGCACGAGACGCCGGGGCGTCGTCCACTGTTCGGATCAGCTTCGACGGTTCAGATTCGAATTCTGCTCAATCTTGTGTCGGAGGCTGGAATGAAACGCGCCTTTCTCTACCTGGATGTCTTTGTACTCGCCTGGCTGGCGTTGGGGGCCAGACCGACCCGCCCGGGTTGTCCTTGGCCAACACCTACCGCGACGACGTCGACCTCGGCGCGTACTGGGTGAGCGAGAAACTCGACGGTGTGCGCGCGTTCTGGGACGGCGAGACGCTGGTCTCGCGTCAGGGCAACCCGTTCAACGCCCCGTCTTGGTTCGTCGAGGGTTTTCCACCAGTGCCGCTCGACGGGGAACTGTGGATAGGCCGGGGAACGTTCGAGACGCTGTCGGGCATTGTCCGCCGTCACGTGCCGGAGGACGACGCGTGGCGCGAGATCCGCTACATGGTCTTCGACCTGCCGACACACCCAGGGACCTTCGATGAGCGCCTCGGCCGAATGAAGGCATTGCTCGCTGGGCTCGACCCGTCACGGATCGCCCTGGTCGAACAGTCCCGGGTCGGCAACCACGACGAACTGACGGCGATGCTGAACCGCGTTGTCGAGGCCGGCGGCGAGGGCCTCATGCTGCGCCGAGGCGGATCGCGCTACCTGGCCGGGCGTTCCGACGACCTGTTGAAGCTCAAGACCTACGAGGATGCGGAAGCGGTCGTCGTCGCCCATCTCCCGGGCAAGGGCAAGTACGCCGGCATGATGGGCTCGCTGCTGGTCGAAATGCCGGATGGTCGTCGCTTCAGGCTGGGCACCGGCTTCTCCGACGAGATGCGCCGTTCGCCGCCGCCCGTTGGCACGATGGTCACGTACAAGCACCACGGCAAGACGGGCACCGGCCTGCCGCGATTCGCTAGCTTCCTGCGGGTCCGGCAGGAACGGTGATGTATTGGTCGACTCGCGCGAGGAAGCGACTTGCGCCCGCCGTTGGAGGCCCATGGTGAAGTGGTTGAAGCTTCTGCCGTCGCCGATCCCCCGGCTCGATGATCACGTGTCGATCTGGAGCGTCACCGTGCGTGATGCCCGAACGTTCTTTCGCATCGTTGCCACGCTCTGGCTTGTCGCGGTTGGCTTCATCATCTATAAGACGTCGTACGAGCAGCCCGTGGGCTTGATTGGATCGCGCGCGGGTTGGCAGGGCTACGGCGAGTACGCCCTCGACGTGTTGGCCGAATTCGGCACCGTCGGCATTGCGATTGCGATTGTGTCGATGGTACTAACCCGCATGGTGAACACCATAGGAGAGTTGTTAATGACGCTGTATCAGACAATGGTGAACCGATTCGTGATCCCGGTGATCGAAGCGCACAAGGCAGAAGGCCGGGAAGAAGGCCGGGAAGAAACCATGGCGGAGTGGCGTGACTGGAACGAACGTCGCTTGGCTGCCGAACGGTCGGGCCGCGAGTTCGCCGAACCGCCACCGGGCCGGTAGCTAGGCCCGCTCCCCGGCCCCAACTGCGTCGCCACCACCTTCCACGCGTCGTCGACGAAGTCGACGAGGAGCGGGCGGGTGTCCCTGGGGTCGATCAACTCCTCGATGCCGAACGCGTGGGCGTTACGGAAGGGCGAGGAGATCGCCTGCAGACGGGCTTCGATCTCCTGGCGCCGCGCCTCGGGGTCCGGAGCGTTCTCGATGTCGCGCTTGTAGGCGATGGCGGTACCGCCTTCGATGTGCATTGAGCCGCCGTGCGTCGAGGGCCAGCAGTAGCGCCGGTACAGACCGTTGCCGCCGCGCTGGTGCAGACCACCGGCGACGCCGTAGAGCTGGCGCAGCACGAAGCAGATGTAGGGCGTCCTGCTCTGGGTGAGGGTGGTGACGACCCGCGCGCCCGCACGGACGATGCCGAGTTCCTCCTGCGCCCGGCCCACCGAAAACCCGGGCTCGTCCGCGAAGTAGACGAGCGGCAGGTGGAAGGTGTCGCACAGTTCGATCAGCCGAATGGTCTTCTCGCCGGTGGCGATGTCCATGGAACCGCCGTTGTACTTCGGATGGTTCGCCATGACACCCACCGGGTGGCCGTTGACGCGGGCGAGGCCCGTGACGCGGGCGCGACCATAGTAGGGACCGATCTCGAAGAAGCTGTCGCGGTCGAGGACGGCGTCCAGGATCGACCGGGGATCGTAGATGCGGCGTCGGTTGCGCGGCACCGCCGAGACGAGGGACGCTTCGCGACGCTGGGGATCGTCCTCGGGTTCGATGACCGGGGGAGCTTCCCAGACGTTCGCGGGGAGGTACGAGAGAAACCGCCGGATCTGGGCGATGGCGTCCGCCTCGTCCTCGGCGAGATTCATGATGACGCCGTTCTTCACCTGGATGCGCTCGTCGCCCAGATCCTCCTTGCTGATGACCTGCCCCGTGGCCTGCTCGACGACCTTGGGCCCGGCGACGAACACCTGGCTGGTGTTGCGCACCATCACGTTGAAGTGGCACAGACACGCCTGCACGGCCGGCAGGCCCGCGACGGAGCCGAGCACGGCGGAGACGACGGGCACGAACTGCAGCAACATTGCCGAGTGATTCGTCCCCGCGTTGCCCGGCAGGTAGGTGCGGCCCATCTTCTCGAAGGTCTTGACGCTGCCGCCGGTGGCGTCGAGCAGGCGCACGTAGGGGATGCGCGCCTGCAGCGCGAACTGCTCCGCGAAGCCGCCCTTGTTGCCGACGGCGGCGTCGGCGGCACCACCGCGGATGGTGAAGTCGCCGCCTGAGACGGCGACCTTGCGGCCGCCGATGCGGACGGTACCGACGACCGAGTTGGCGGGCTTCAACCCGGTGACCGCGTCGTCGTCCCATTGCGCGGTGCCTGCGATGGCGCCGACCTCGTGGAACGAGCCCGGGTCTTCGAGCAGCGAGATGCGCTCGCGAACCGTCAGCCGGCCCCGGGAGTGGTGGAAGGCGACGCTGTCCGCGCCGCCCATCTGTTTCGCGAGCTCGGTCTGGGCGCGGAGTTCGTCGACTTCCTTCTGCCAGCTCATCCGGCTGGTCCTCGGCGAGTTACGCCGCGTCGTCCTCCGTGAACCCGTTCAGCCGTTCCGTCGCTTCGAGGAAGTCCTCCATGAAGTCGTACACCACTTGGCGCGCGGACTGCACCTGGTTCATCAGTCCCACCGCCTGACCGACGAAGTAGGTCGTCAACTGCTTGGCACCGGGGTGACCGGTTTCCGCGAGGCGCGCGATCTTGCCCAGTGCAGGCTCGCTGACGAGTGCCTGCAGCGGCATCGGCAGCGGGTCGGGCGCTTCTTCGGCGTGCCAGGCGTCGGTCCACGCCGAGCGCAGTTGACGCGTGTACTTGCCGGTGCGGCTACGCGAGCGGACCGTCTGGCGCGAGTTGGCGGCGAGGAACTTTTCCTTCACCGCGGGCGCGGTCTCGGCTTCCGCCGTGGTCAGCCACACCGAACCGGTCCAGGCGCCGTGGGCACCCATGGCCATGACCGCGGCCATCTGCCGCCCCGTCGCGATGCCGCCCGCGGCGAGGATGGGAATCTCGCCGTAGGGTGCCGTTGCCTGGATCACTTCCGGAATGAGCACGAGGGTCGAAACCTCGCCGCAGTGGCCGCCTGCCTCGGTGCCGGAGACGACCAGGATGTCGACGCCGGCCTCGGCGTGCTTGACGGCGTGTTCGCGCGCGCCGCACAGGGCGGCGACGGGCACGCCTTCGCGTTTGCCGCGTTCGAGCATGAACGGCGGCGGTACGCCGAGGGCGTTGGCGACCAGCTTGATGGGATGCGAGAAGGCCGCGTCGAGAACGATGGATGCGCCTTTCTCGCGCATGTTGTCGCCGACACCGGTGCGGGGTTGCTCGACGTACAGGTCGCCCGTCGGAATGTCGAACTGGGCGAGGAGATTGCGCACGTAGTCCTTGTGCTCCGGCGGGATGCGTGACCGAATCTCCTCCGCGGCAAGGGCTTCCTCCTTGCTGTCCATGCTGGTGGGCACCAGCAGGTCGATGCCGTAGGGCTTGCCCTTGACCTGGTCGTCGATCCACGACAGTTCGATGTCGAGCGTTTCCGGCGAGTGGCCGACGGCGCCGAGCACGCCGAAGCCGCCGGCGTTGGTGACCGCCGCGACCACGTCGCGGCAGTGACTGAATGCGACCAGCGGGAACTCGCAGCCCAGCATGTCGCAAATGGGTGACTTCACGTTTCTTCCCCCCAAGGAACTCGTTTGTTGCGGCTATTATGCTTGAAGCCGGTCGGACTTCGACATCCCGCCGGAATCGCCGAAGACGAAGGAGGCACCGACGACATGCAGCCGATGCGCTCGGACGCGCCCTTGATCGTCTACCTGGACTTCAAAAGTCCCTACGCGTACCTCGCCAAGGATCCCACCCGGGAACTCGAGGCGGACTTCGGGATCACCATCGACTGGCGTCCCCTGACCCTCGACATCCCGAGCTTTCTCGGCTCCGCCAAGGTGGACGACGTCGGCAAGGTGGTGGAGGCGAACCGCACGCCCCGGCAATGGCAGGGCGTTCGCTACGCCTACATGGACGCGAAACGCTACGCCCGCCTGAAGGACATCCTCATCTACGGACCGAAGAAGATCTGGGACTCCTCGCTGGCGTCCATCGGGATGTTGTGGACGCGCCAGGCCGAACGCACCGTGCTGGATGCCTACCTGGACATCGTCTACGAACGGTTCTGGCGGCGGGAATTGGACATCGAGGATCCCGCGGTGATAGCCGCCGTGGTCGCCGAGGCGGGCGGCGATGCGTCGGGCTATCTCGACTATGCGGACGGTGCGGGCCGTCGCGAGCACGACGAACTGCAGTCCCGGCTGCATCCCGCCGGAATCTTCGGGGTGCCGACCTACGT
>JAGWBN010000132.1:0-12191 GCA_021295875.1 Pseudomonadales bacterium | reverse complement strand
CCCGACGTGGCCTACGACCGGTTCGAATCGCCGTGATCGGATTCGCCTTCGACTACGCCAACGTCGCCTCGCTGCTGGCGGTGAACCCGACCTGTGCGTTGGCGGACGAGTTGGGTGTCGGGATCGAGTGGCTGCCGTTGCCCATGCCGGTGCGTGATGCGCCGCCTCCCATCAGGAATGGCGAGACCGTTGGCCAGCGTCACGCCCGCGTCCGCGCCGAGTACTACGCCCGGGACACCGCCCGCTACGCCCGTTGGCAGGGCATCGAGGTCAACCGCGATGCCGACGGCGTCGATTCGACCCTGGCGTGCGTGGGAGGAATCTGGGCCGACCGGCACGGCGTCGCGCGCGACTACAACCTGCACGTGCTCCGCGAGTTCTGGGCGGGACGCCTGGACATCCAGGACCGCGATGGGCTGACGGACGTATTGGCGGAGTTGGGCGCGCCGGGATTCGGGGACTTCGACTTCGAAGTGGAACTGGCGGAGCACCGGCAGTCCGTACGCGCACGCGGCGTGTTCACGTTGCCGGCGTACCTGGTCGAGGATGAGATCTTCGTCGGCCGCCAGCATCTGCCGATGGTCCGTTGGCTGCTGACGGGTCGCGAGGGATCCGGACCGCTTTGATCAGGGCGTGAACGCCAGCGCCTGTTCGAAGCCGACATCGACCGACGCCAGGATCCGGGCTTTCGTGTGCGCGTACGCGGTCGGGTCGAGGGCCGCCAACTCGTCGAGGAACTCCCGCGCCTCGACGCGCAGGTCCGCGCCCGCCGGGTAGACGCGGTGCACGAGGCCGAACCCCAGCGCGGTCGGCCCGTCCATCGTTTCGCCGAGGTAGGCGATCGGCGTGACGCTCGCCTGGTTGGCGAGACGCGGCAGCTTGTACGACCAGCCTTCGGCGGCCCACAGCGCCCGGTGGATGCGCGGGTCGCCGTAGTTGACGTCCGCCGTGGCGAGGCGGAAGTCGCACGACAGGCTGTAGTCGTAGCCCGACCCCAAGGCGTGGCCGTGCAGCAGGACCACCGTGGGTTTGGGACAGGCGCGCAACGTGGCGGCGGCCTCGAGCAGAAAAGCAGGACCGGTGCCGAGATCGAGATCGACCCTACGGCCCGCCAGCGGGTCTTCGCCCTGGGGGGCACCGGCGGTCAGATCGTCCCCGGCGCAGAACGCGCGGCCGTTGCCGGATAGCACGAGGACGCGGACCGATTCGTCATTGGCCGCTGCCTCGACGGCGCGCTTGATGCGCACGTGCTGGTCGAGATCCAGCGCGTTCAGCTTGTCCGGCCGGTTGAGGACCAGGTGGCGGATGGGACCGTCGTCCTCGACGACAAACGCCGCGGGATCGCTCATCGGCCCTTGAATTCCGGCGTCCGGCGTTCCCGCCAGGCCTTCATGCCCTCCAGGCGGTCCTCGATGACGTGGGTCGCGAGTGCACCATGGCGGCGTCGAAGGGCAGGTCGAGCTGGGGCAGAACCTGCAGCTTGTGGACTTCCCAGGCGCGGGTGGGGAGCCTCGCGATCTCGCCCGCCAGTTCCTCCGCCCGCCCCGCAAACACGTCGTCGTCCACGACCTCGTGGACGAGTTGGATGCGCTTCGCCTCGGCGGCGTCGAGAACCTCGCCGACGAGCAGGATGCGCATGGCCTGGGATTGGCCGATCAACTTCGGCAGCAGGTAGGCGATCCTTGGCGGATGCGCGGGTCGCCGATGCGGGCGCTGGCCGAGGCGAGGCGGATGTCGCAGACGCAGGCGAGGTCCAGCGCCAGCCCCAGGACTTCGCCGTGTATGAGGGCCAGCGTCGGCTTCATGAAGTCCCGCAGCGACCGGATGGCGTCCTGTTCCGGCAACGGCCCGGGTCCGTGGGATCCCTGGGGTTGTCGATGCGCGAGGCGTGCGGGCCAGGCGCCCATGTTGCCCCAGTCGTCGCCGGCGCTCTTGCAGTCGAGCACCAGCGCGCGCACGTCGTCGTCGCCGGCGGCGGCTGTCACGGCTTCGCGCAACGCCTCCAGCGCGGCGTAGTCGATCGGCCTATCCCCGAGACTGATGGTCGTGACCGATCCGTCGACGCGGATGTCCACCATGTCGTTCCAATCCCCTTGGTCTCACGGCATGATACGGAAGTTCTCAAGTGCAAGGCGGAGGTGCGGGATGCGACGTTGGTACCTGACCTTCCTGTTGACCTTCCCGTTGATTCCATCGGCCATCGCCGGCTGCGCGACCGTGCAACGCGGCCCGACCGAGACGTTCGTCGTGCGCAGTACGCCGAGCGGCGCCGAGGTGTCGTCCACCTCCGGTTGGGAATGCACGACGCCGTGCACCGTCACGGTCGCCCGGCGAGGTGACTTCGTGGTCACCGTCCGTAAGGAGGGCTACGTTACGCAGACCTTGAGCGTGAAGTCCGTGCCGGTTCAGAAGAAGCAGCGAACGCTCGGTGACCGCGTGCAGATTCCCACGGGCCTGATCGGCAAGGCCACCGACATGGCGAGTGGGGCGAACCTGGAGCACCAGCCCAACCCGTTGGAGGTGGAATTGGAGCAGGAGACGCTCAACCCCGCATTTGACTAACGAGGCTGTCGCACCGGAACGACGCGCGCTCGCCCGTCATGGAGAACTCCACGGGAATGCGCTACGGGCGTGCCGCCAATTCACGGGCCCGTGCGAGGTCGTCGGGCGTGTTGATGTTGAAGAAGCCGGCGGCGGGCAACTCCACTTCCTCCACGCTGTTTGCCGCCAGCCAGCGGTGTACGGCGCGTCCGCCGTCGGCGTAGAAGCGGGCTAGCGACTCCACGCGCTCGCGGTCGAGAAGCATGGCCAGGTTCTGCCGATGGCCGCCGGCCGTGACCACCGCCGTGCCCGTTCTTCGGCAACACGGTGCCAGGCTCGACACAAGGTCCGACGGCAGGAACGGCGTGTCGGCTGGCGTTGTCAGCGTCCAGGGCGTCTGCACGACGCGACGTGCGGAGACGATGCCGGCCAAGGGACCCTGATCCGGATCCGCGTCCTCGACGAGTGGACAGCCGAAGGGTTCATAGGCTTGCGGATCCCGCACGCCGGACAGCACGATGGCGTCCACCTGGGATTCCAGGCGCTCGATCAATCGCGCCAGCAGCGTCTTGCCCGCCAACTCCACCAGGGGCTTGTCCACCCCGCCCAGCCGTTTGCCGCGTCCGCCGCAAAGAACGACGGCGGTAGTGCGGGGCGTGCTCACACGATACGGGCGGGTTGGACGTAGACGTTGAAGGTCTGCGCCTTCAGAAACCCGACCAGCGTGATCCCGAGTTCCTCCGCCATCTCCACGGCCAGGCTCGAGGGCGGCCCGACGGCGGCCACGAACGCGGCGCGGGTCATGGCCACCTTCTGGATCAACTCGAAGCTCGCCCGCCCCGAGAGCAGGATGCCGAATCCGGAGAGCGGCGCCGGGCCGTCGCCGAGGTAGGAGCCGATCAGCTTGTCCAGCGCGTTGTGCCGGCCGACGTCCTCGCGCAGCCGGTGGATGTGTCCCTCGGTATCGAAACAGGCGGAGGCGTGCAGTCCGCCGGTACGGTCGAACTCGGTCTGTGCCGTGCGCAGGGTTGCCGGCAACCGTTGGAGAGGCGCGGCGCCGATCACGAAGTCGCCGCGTTCCCCCGGGGGGATCTGCACCCGCACGGCGTCCAGCGAGGCCTTGCCGCAGACGCCGCAACTCGACGACGTGAAGAAATGGCGCAGCAGGTGTCCGGGGTCGAAGCCGACGTGGTCCCGGAGGGTCACCTTGACGACGTTGCGGATGCCCTTGTCGGGACTCGGCGGCCCGCAGTGCTCGATGTCCGCGACATCGCCCGGGTCGGCGATCACGCCCTCCGTGAACAGGAATCCCACCGCGAGATCGAAGTCGTCGCCCGGTGTACGCATGGTGACGGAGATGCTCTGCTCCGTCGGTCCCTCGGGCCCGCGGAAGCCCAGACGGATCTCCATGGGCTCCTCGACGGTTACCAGATCCGTGTCGTCGTCGGTGCCGCGTCCATGGAACTCGACACCGACCCGCAGGCTCTGGGCCGGTGCCGGTGCGGCGGGGATGGTTCGTGGGGAGGACGTGGGGGCTCCCTTGGCCCGGGTCAGGCCGCGGCCGGACCGTTGCTGCTTTGCGGGGAGGGGGATGCTTTGGACGGTGCTGCGGGACCCGCCGCCGCCAGGGCCGCGGCTTGGGTTCTGGCGCGATCCGCGAAGCGGTCCTGCCATTCGGAACGGTGATTGGCCGGCCGCACTTCCACGGCGGTGACCTTGTACTCGGGGCAATCGGTCGCCCAATCGGAGAGTTCGGTGGTCACCACGTTGGTGCCCGTTTCCGGATGGTGGAAGGTGGTGTAGACGACGCCGGGCACGACGCGTTCGGTCACCGTGGCGCGCAGGGTGATCTCGCCCATGCGGCTGGTCACCGACACCCAGTCCTGGTTGCGCACGCCCCGGGTCTCGGCGTCCGCCGGGTGGATCTCGAGCACGTCCTCGTCCAGCCATTCGACGTTGTCGGTGCGCCGGGTCTGGGCACCGACGTTGTACTGGGTCAGGATGCGGCCGGTGGTGAGCAGCAGCGGGAACTTCCGATTCGCCCGTTCCGGGGTCGGCTGGTATTCGGTGACCACGAACTGGCCCTTGCCGCGGACGAACTCCTCCTGGTGCATCACCGGCGTGCCCAGCGGCGCGGTGTCGTTGCAGGGCCACTGCACGCTGCCTTCGCGGTCGATCAGGTCGAAGGTGACGCCGGCGAAGATGGGGGTCAACTCGGAAATCTCGGTGAGGATCTCCTCCACCGAGGTGTAGGCCATCGGGTAGCCCATGGCGTTGGCCAGCGCCTGGGTCGCCTGCCACTCCTGCATGCCGGCCTTGGACGCCATCACGGAACGCACCCGGTTGATTCGCCGCTCGGCGTTGATGAAGGTGCCGTCCTTCTCGAGGAACGACGAGCCGGGCAGGAAGACATGGGCGAACTTGGCGGTCTCGTTCAGGAACAGGTCCTGGACGACGACGCATTCCATGGCGCCGAGGGCTGCCTCGACGTGCTGGGTGTTGGGATCCGACTGGGCGATGTCCTCGCCCTGGATGTAGATGCCCTTGTAGTTTCCGGCGCAGGCTTCGTCGAGCATGTTCGGTATGCGGTAGCCGGGCGCCGGGTCGAGGTCGACCTGCCAGTGGGCGGCGAACTCGGCACGGACCGCGTCGTCGGCCACGGGACGGTAGCCGGAGTACTCGTGTGGGAACGAACCCACGTCGCAGGAGCCCTGGACGTTGTTCTGGCCGCGCAGCGGATTGACGCCGACCCCGGGCCGGCCGATGTTGCCCGTCGCCATGGCGAGGTTCGCCATCGCCATCACCATGGTCGAGCCCTGGCTGTGTTCGGTGACGCCGAGGCCGTAGTACATCGCCGAGCGGCCGCCCGTGGCGTAGAGCCGCGCGGCGGCGCGGATGTCCTCCGCCGGCACGCCGAGAATGTCGCTCACGGCCTCCGGCGAGTGGGCTGAGTCTCGGGCGAAGTCCAGCCACTCGCGGAAGGAGGCGGTATCGCAGCGCTCGGCGACGAAGTCGTGGTCGACGAGATCTTCGGTCACGACCACGTGGGCGAAGGCGTTCATCAGCGGCACGTTGGTGCCCGGCTTGAGCGGCAGGTGGTGGGTCGCCTCGATGTGCGGTGTGCGAACCAGGTCGATGCGTCGCGGGTCGCAGATGATGAGCTGCGCGGCTCTTGTTTGCGAGGGGTCCCCCCTCGCGCTCCCCGGCTGAAGGCTCTCGCGCAACCGCCGCTTCATCTGCGAGGCGAACACCGGATGACCCTCGGTGGGGTTGGCGCCGATGATCACGATGACGTCGGCATACTGCACCGAGTCGAAGTTCTGCGTGCCCGCCGAGGTGCCGTAGGTCTGGCGTAGACCGTAGCCGGTGGGCGAGTGGCACACCCGGGCGCAGGTGTCGACGTTGTTGTTGCCGAATGCGGCGCGCACCATCTTCTGCACCACCCAGACTTCCTCGTTGGTGCAGCGCGACGAGGTGATGCCGCCGATGGACGTTCGGCCGTGGCGTTTCTGCACGTCCTTCAGGCGTTTGGCCGCGTAGTCGATGGCTTCTTCCCAGCCGACTTCACGCCAGGGATCGTCGGTGGACTCGCGGATCATCGGCGTCGTGATCCGGTCCCGGTGGTTGGCGTAGCCCCAGGCGAAGCGGCCCTTGACGCAGGAGTGGCCGTGGTTCGCCTTGCCGTCCTTGTGCGGCACCATGCGCACCACCACGTCGCCCTTGACCTCGGCGCGGAACGAGCAGCCGACGCCGCAGTACGCGCAGGTGGTGTCGACGCTGCGGTCGGGTACGCCGTGTTCGACCACGGACTTCTCGATCAGCGTGGCCGTGGGGCAGGCTTGCACGCAGGCGCCGCAGGAGACGCATTCGGAGTCGAAGAAGCCGTCTTCACTGGTGGCCACCTTGGAGCCGAAGCCGCGGCCGTCGATGGTCAGCGCGAAGGTCCCCTGGACCTCGTCGCAGGCGCGCACGCACCGCGAGCAGACGATGCATTTGGAAGGGTCGAACTGGAAGTAGGGATTCGAAGTGTCCAGCGGGGCGTCGAGGTGGTTGGCGCCGTCCTCGTAGCGAACGTCGCGCAGACCCACCGCGCCGGCGACGTCCTCCAGCTCGCAGTCGCCGTTGGCGGGGCAGGTCAGGCAGTCGAGAGGATGGTCGGAGATGTAGAGTTCGAGCACGCCCTTGCGAACCCGGGCGACCTGCTCGGTCTGGGTGCGTACCACCATGCCCGGCTGCACGGGCTCCGTGCACGACGCGACGAGGCCCCGGCGCCCCTCGATCTCCACCAGGCAGACCCGGCACGAACCGAACGCGTCGAGACTGTCGGTGGCGCAGAGTTTCGGGATGTCGAGCCCCGATTCCCGGGCGGCGCGCATGATCGAAGTGCCTGCCGGTACCTCGACGGGCATGCCGTCGATGGTCAGTTCGACGGCTTCGACCACCGGCGGCGCGAACGCGGCCTTGTCGGCCAGCGCCGGGTCGACGTAGCGCACGACGGGCGGCGTACCGTAGTCGGGAACCGAAATCGTCATCGCCGAAAGTCCTCGGGGAACCGCTTGAAATGGGTGTCATGCCACCCATCTGGCACAGACTCGCCGTCTCCATCACTTCGCAGAGGTCTTCAATAATAGTTAATTTCTCGTCGACACCGCGACCCTCCATGATCGCGGCCATGGTCTCCTTGCCGCGCACGGATCCGAGCCGGCAGGGCGTGCATTTGCCGCACGATTCCA
Organism: Pseudomonadales bacterium; assembly: GCA_021295875.1. Classification (GTDB taxonomy): domain Bacteria; phylum Pseudomonadota; class Gammaproteobacteria; order Pseudomonadales; family Azotimanducaceae; genus VXYL01. Next base: position 4,917 of record JAGWBN010000132.1, on the reverse strand, counting down.
CTTCGCAGAATTCGAACGCGTAGTGGGCCTGGCGGGCGAGATCGACGGCGTCGTCGAAGACCACGATGCCGCCGTGGCCGATGCCCGCTCCGAGTTCCGCTATGGCTTCGTAGGTGAGCGGCGTGTCGAACTCCTCGGGCTTGAGGTACGCCCCGAGCGGCCCGCCGATCTGGATGGTGCGCACGGGGCGGCCGCTGCGCGTGCCGCCGCCGAAGCCGTTGACGATCTCGTCGATGGTGATGCCGAAGGGAACCTCGATCAGGCCGCCACGCTGGACGTTGCCGGCGAGCTGGAACGCCATGGTGCCGGTGGATCGCCCCACGCCCATGTCGGCGTACCAGGCGCCGCCGTGTTTCATGATCGCGGGCACGGCGGCGAAGGAGATCACGTTGTGCACGAGTGTCGGTGCGCCGAAGAGGCCGCTGATGGCCGGTACCGGGGGCTTGACGCGTATCTCGCCGCGCTTGCCCTCGAGGCTCTCGAGCAGCGAGGTCTCCTCGCCGCAGATGTACGCCCCGGCGCCGATGAAGAGTTCGATATCGAAGGCTTTGCCGCTGCCCAGGATGTCGGCGCCGAGCAGGCCGTCGGCGTAGGCCTTGTCGAGGGCGGCCTGGAAGATGCCGGCGGCGACCGGATACTCGGAGCGGAGGTAGACGTAGCCCCGGGTCGCGCCGGTGGCGAGGCCGGCGAGGGTCATCCCCTCGATCAGTCGGTAGGGATCACCCTCCATCAACAGCCGATCGGCGAACGTACCAGAGTCACCCTCGTCCGCGTTGCAGACGATGTACTTCTGTTCGCCCGGCGTGTCGAACACGGTGCGCCACTTGATGTGCGCGGGGAATCCGGCACCGCCACGGCCTCTAAGGCCCGAGGTTTCGATCTCGGCGATCATGGCCTCGGGATTCCGCGCCAGGCAGTCCTCGAGAACCGTGGTCTTCGCCAGGTCCAGGGGATGGCCGTCACCGACCCGGTCAAACACTGCGCGGGTTTGACGGCCTAGATACTCGATGTGATCGACGGCGCCTAGGCAGTTGGCATGGCCCTCGCGTTGCCCGATGATCGCGTGAACATCGCCCGCGGCGACGTTGGCGAAGGCGAGGCGCGTTCCCGAATCGTCCAGTTCCACCAGCGGCTCGGCCCAGCACATCCCGCGCGAACCGTTGCGCACGACCTCGATGCCGGCTTCGGCCAGTGCGGACGCGATCTCGTCGGCGCCGGCCGCGACGGCCGACGTGTCGAGAGGCACGTACGCGGTCATACCGGCAGCTCTTCCGCGAGGTCGCACAGGTCGGCCCGGGCGACCGGACGTCCGTTGACCATCATGGAAGGCGCCTGGGCGCAAAGACCGAGGCAATAGACCGGATCGAGCGACACCGTCTCGTCGGCCTCGCCGAGCTTGACGCCGAGATGTGTCTCGACACGCGCCGTCAGTTCCCTGGCGCCGACCGACTGACAGGCTTCCGCTTGGCAGACCCGGACCTGCACGCCCGGCTGGGGTCTCGTCTTGAGATCGTGGTAGAACGAGACGATGCCGCGCACCTCCGCGCGGCTCAAGTTGAACTCGTCGGCGACGACATGCTCGTCGGCGCGGTCGATGTGGCCGTGCTCGACGACGATCTCGCGCAACGCGCGCAGCACGCCACCCACCCGATCACGGCGGGCGCGAACCTCTGCTTCACGGTCGGTTTCGGCCATTGGTCGATGTTAGCAGCGTTTGGCGAGTTGCCCGATCACGTTCGGCGGCAGAAAACGGGTGAACTGCGACGCTCGCGCGCGTGGCCGGTGTTGATTCGGTTCATGTTTTCCCCAGCGAGAACGGCGATTCGATCTCGAGCTGCTGCATGACGCCGTTGAACCACTCGATGACTTCCGGATGGTAGGGGATGCCGTTGGCGCGTCGGTCGATCTGGGCTTCGTGTTCCGGGATGCCGGGGTAGACCACGCGGGACTCGCCGGGTGCCGGTTTGCAGTCGAGGATCGATCGCAGGTAGGCGTCCATGTCCGTCTTGAAACTGTCGACGTCGGTGAACGCCCCGATGTTGTAGGCCATGAAGTAGTGCGCCGAGCCGTAGCGCCGATGGGGGCCGGCGCCGGTTCCGGTCAAGGCGCTGCAGAGGATCTCGACGAGCATCGCCATGCCGAAGCCCTTGTGCGAGCCGATCTCGCGGGTGCCGCCCAACGGCAGCATCAGGAAGCGGTCGGGCACGTCGGCTTCCTCCATGATGGGCGCTCCGTCGGCGTCGGTGATCCAGCCGGGCAGGACCTTGCCGCCGACCCGCCGGAGGAGATGGATCTTGTTGCCCGCGACCGAACTCATGGACGCGTCGAAGATGAACGGCGGCTCGTTCCTCGAGGGTGCGGCGATGCCGATGGGGTTCAGTCCGAGCAGCGGCTCGGCCCCGTGGGTGGGCGCCACCTGGACACCGCCGGCGGTCATCGAGACGCCGATCATGTCGTGTTCGAGGGCGAGGTGGGCGAAGTAGGCGGAGGGTCCGTAGTGGCCGCTGTTGGCCGCGGTGACCACGGCGACGCCGTTGGTCTTGGCGCGCTCGATGGCCAGCTCCATGAGCTCCTTGCCTTGTCCGAGGCCCAGCCCCCGGTCCCCGTCGACGGCGACGGCGGCGGGAAAATCGCGCTCGCGCTTCATGACCGGCGCGGGGTTGATGTGGCCGCCCTTCAAGCCGGCGACGTAGGCCCGCATCATGTTGCTGACACCGTGGGAGTCGATGCCCCGGACGTCGGCGTAGATCAGCACGTCGGCGCACTTGGCGGCGTACGAGTCGGTCATGCCGAGGGCGGTGAAGATGTTCTCCACCGCGCCGCGCATGGTCGCCTCGGGGACGCGTACCGCGATGTCTTCCGGAACCTTGAACCTGTCGAGCATCTGTCGTCTTACCTGTCTGGGCTTGTGGCAAAGCGCGTAAGCATAGGACAAATCAGGGCGCGGACGCAGTCATCGGCGTACGTCATTTGGGGGATGTTCGTGGGGGGCGAGCTACCGGCATCCCGGCCTTCGTGCTAGTTTGCCGCGTCCTTCGAACGGACCCGAAAGTCGTGACCGACGACGAAATCGCACAGATCAAGCACGACTACGACCGCGACGGTTTCGTGATTCTGCGCGGCTTCATGCAAGGGCGGGAGTTCGACGAGTTGCGCGATCGGGCAACGAGGCTCTCGACCGGGCTGTTCGAGAGGCAGCGCAACGGCGAGGACATCGATGCCAAGAGGCGCGAACGAGCTGGTACCTACGAGAGGTGGAAGGATCGGAAGCGGGGCGCAGGCGACGTCCTGAAGGGCCTCCAGGACCACGACGCCTGGTTCGAGCGCCAACTCAACGCGGGTAGACATGTACCCCTGGTCGAGGCCCTCGTCGAAGACGAACTCATTCCCGCGACGGCGGCCTGGTTCGAGAAGAAGATCGGATCCGAGTACGAGATCGCACCGCATCGGGATGCCATCGGGCGTCCCCAGGGTCCGCATGCGGGTGCCACGATCTGGATCGCACTCGACCCGGCCGATCCCGAGAACGGTTGTCTCCACTACGGCCGGGGTTCCCACCGGATGGACTTCGCGCCGGGTATTTTCGTCGACGGCTTCGACGCCGATTCCGATGCGGCGGTTCCGGCAACGGTGCAACCCGGCGACGCCGTCATCCACAACGCCCTGACCGTGCATTGGTCCCACGGCAATCCGACCGACCGACCGCGGCGGGCGGTTTCCTACTTCTACCGCGGCGTGACGAACGAGAAAACCTACGAGAAGTATCGCCTGTACGCCGGCGTGAAGATGGGCAAGGCAACCGAGTAACGAGGAGAGATCAATGGGAGTAAACGTTGCGGAGCTTGAGCCCGTCGGAGAATTCGGTTCCAAGGCCTGGTGCGAGGCCTGTGGAAAGTACGGGATGCAGCTTCTGGATGAGGGCAACCTGCCCGCCGACACGGCGTGGGGTTTCAGCGAGATCTACGCCCATCCGCCGGCGCGCCTGCTCGAGGGCGGCCGGGAAATGGCGGCCTACTACCTGATGGTCAAGGACGGCAAGATCACCGGCGGCGACGGCGCCCCGGAAGAATGCCGGGCCCTGCCGGGCTTCCACGTCAAGATCCAGTGGGCGGCCATCTGCAATCAATCCGCGGCGAAATACGGGCGCGAGGGTCAGCGGCAACGTACCGCGGAGGAGCAGGTGCTGACCCGGGACATCGAGGAATACATCGGTCGGCCCGACCCGTTCGGCCGCGGCGAACGCCCCAAGTTCGTCTGGCCGCCGGCGGTGGCGGCGGCCCTCGGCGCCGGCTCGGAGCAGGGCGGTGGCCTGCACAACGTCGCGGCGAGCCTGCAGGCGCCGTCACCCGAGTTCGCCGACCTGCCGACCACCGAGTTGGGCGTTCCGGTGTTCTCGAAGATGACCGAGGAGCAGAAACGGTTCTTCCTCGGCCTGTGCGCCGTCGAGTTTTAGTCCCGATTCGACCCCCGCCCCGGCGCCGAACCGGGCGACCACATCGCGCCAGCAGGGCGCGCGGTCGCCCCGACGGTCGTCACATGGCGGGACTTGGATAGCGCTTGGCACAGAACGTCCTCTTCATTACCGCCGACCAATGGCGGGGCGAGTGCCTGTCGTGCCTCGGACACTTTGTGCAGACGCCCAACCTCGACGCGTTGGCCGGGGAGGGCGTCCTGTTCACCAATCACTTCGCCAATGCCGCACCTTGCGGACCCTCCCGGGCGAGCATTCACACCGGCCTCTATCAATACAGACATGGCGTGACCTTCAACGGCGTGCCCCTCGATGGCCGACACACCAATTGGGCCCTTGAAGCGCGCCAGGCGGGATGGGACCCCGTGCTCTTCGGCTACACCGACACGGCGACCGACCCGCGCCAGGCCACCGCGTGGCACGAGGGCGTCCTGCCGGGCCTCGAG
>JAGWBN010000131.1:7058-7772 GCA_021295875.1 Pseudomonadales bacterium | reverse complement strand
CCGTGGGCATCGGCGGCGGGCAGGGCGCCGGCAAGTCGACGCTGGGCCGGTTGATCGTCAATGCGGGCGAAGCCTTGGGGGTGCGCGTCGAGGTCCTCTCCATCGACGACTTCTACCTCACCCGGGAAGAGCGGCACCGTCTCGCCGAGGACGTGCATCCCCTGCTCGCCACCCGTGGCCCACCGGGAACCCACGACGTGGGACTCCTCCGCGAGACCCTGACCGCGCTGCGCGAACTGGGCGACGTGCGCCTCCCCCGTTTCGACAAGGGCGTCGACACGCGCACCGGCTACGAGACGCGGCGGGGCCCGGTGGACATTGTCGTGCTGGAGGGATGGTGCGTGGGCGCGACCGCTGCGGGAGAATCCGTTCGCGAGCCGATCAACGCGCTGGAACGGGATCACGACACCGACGGCCGCTGGCGGTCGACGGTGGAGACGGCGCTGCGCGACTCGTACGCGGGACTGTTCGCCGACCTGGACGCCCTGGTGTTTCTGCAGGTTCCCGGGCTCGAAGCGGTCAGGCGATGGCGCCTGCAACAGGAGGGCGAGCGCGCGCCGGAACAGCGTCTGACCCCGACCGAGGTGAACCGGTTCGTCGAGCACTACGAGCGCATCACGCGACGCATGCTCGTCGCCCTGCCGGCGAGCGCCGACGTGGTGGTCGAGTTGGACGACGACCATCGCGTCGCCGGCCTGTGCTTCAGAGGTGCCA
>JAGWBN010000131.1:386-6949 GCA_021295875.1 Pseudomonadales bacterium | reverse complement strand
CTGACCACGGCGACCGCGTTGGCGGATGTCCGCTACGTCGACGCCCCGGTCACCCAGGTTGAGCCGATCATCGAAACCGTGGCCTACACCGAACCCGAGGAACGGTGCTGGTTCGAGGAGGTCGACGTGCGTCCGCGTGGCGCGTCGCAAAGCGCGACGACGCCCCTTATCGGTGCGCTCATCGGCGGTGCCATCGGCAATGCGGTGGGTCACAAGAAGCGCAACAAGCAGGTCGGCGCCGTGGTCGGCGCGCTGATCGGGGGCAGCATCGCCGCCGACATCGGCCGCCAGCAGTCGCGCACCCAGGTGTCGAGTACCCGGCGGGTCCGGCAGGAGGTCTGCGAGGTGGTCTCCGAGACGAAGTACCGTCGCGAGGTGACGGGCTACCTGGTGACCTACGAATTCGGCGGCGAGTCGTACCAGACGCGCCTGCAGCGTAACCCCGGCGACACCGTCCGCCTTCGCGTCAGCGTCCGTCCGGCATAACGGCGTTGGGCCGGCGGAGTACAATGGCGTGGCCTCACAATGGCTGGTAACGCGATGCGAAAGAGGCTCGCTGCTGCTGTTCTCTTCGGTGCTCTCGTCGGCGTGGACGGGGTGTTCGCCACGGCCGAAGAGCGGGCTCCCGCGGACGAGGCACCGGATGCCGAGCGCGAGCCGCCCGCTGAACGGGACAGTCCCAAGCCGCCCGCGAAACGGATCTCCCTCGAAGACGCCACGGAGATCGTTCGCCAAGCCTATGGCGGACGCATCGTGTCGGCCACGCCGGCCGAAGCCCGGCCATCGCCGAACCGCCCCAAGGAGAGCGGTTTCCGTATCCGGGTGGACGTCGACGGGCGGGTCAAGACGGTATTCGTCGACGGTCGTGGGCGCATCCACGAGCAGGCCGAGTTCTAACCCGCATATCTCACCAAGTCGCTTGTGCGAACAACATATGCCTCGAATATCAGTTGCTTGCGTCGGATGCCGAGATGTCGGTTTTTTGCAGACTGCGCTGGCCGCGCCCTCGCCGGTCTTTTGGCCCCGTACGCGCACGTGTATGCTTTCGGTCGCGAGCACGCGCACGGGGCCAAAATCCTCGGCGATCATCGCGGCCCTTGGTGAGATATGCGGGCTAAACCCCTACAAACGACGCCGCCATGCGCCTCCTGATCGTCGAAGACGAAGTGCTGCTCGCCGCGCAGGTGGACAAGTTCCTGCGCGACCAGGACTTCGTCGTGGATGTCGCCTCGGACGGCGAGGAAGGGCTGTACTATGCACGTGAGTACGACTACGACGCGGCGGTCATCGACCTGGGCCTGCCCAAGCTCACGGGCATCGAGTTGATCCGCACGCTTCGCCGGGAGCGCAACAAGATGCCCGTGCTGATTCTCACCGCCCGCAGCGACTGGCGCGACAAGGTCACGGGACTCGAGGCGGGTGCCGACGACTACCTGACCAAGCCGTTCCACATGGAGGAGCTGCTGGCGAGACTCAAGGTATTGATCCGCCGCGCCGCGGGGTTCGCATCGGCGGTGATCGAACACGGACCGCTGCGCATGGACACCCTGAGCAAGGAAGTACACATCGACGGCGGCCTGGTGGACCTGACCGCGTTCGAATACCGCGTGCTGGAGTTTCTCGCCATGAATCCCTCCCGGGTCATATCCAAGGCCGAGTTGACCCAGCATCTCTACGAACAGGACTTCGACCGCGACAGCAACGTCATCGAGGTCTTCGTCGGCCGGTTGCGCCGCAAACTCGACCCGGAGGGTCGCTTGAAGCCGATCCGCACGGTCCGGGGTCAGGGATATCGTTTCGCCTTGGCATCGGATGCCTAGCATCCCTGGCCTTGGGCGCGCCGTGGCGCGCTCCTTCGGGCTGCAGGCCCGGCTGCTGCTGACGACCGCACTGGTGCTGACGACCTGCCTGGGGGCCGCCGGGTGGGTCCTCGACCGCACCCACAAGGATGCAGTCCGGAACGGCGCGGCGGAGCAACTGCGCGCCGTGACGAACGGTTTGCTGAGCGCCGCGGAGGAACACGGCGATGTGCTTTCCTTCGGTAGGGCCCTCGGTGACCCACGCTTCGGCCAACCGCACTCGGGACTCTACGCCTACGTGGAGCGCGCCGACGGTACGGTTGTCTGGCAGTCGCCTTCGATGTTGGCGAGCGGGGTCGACGCGCGCCGGCCGCTGAAGAGACGTCCGGCGCCCAGTGAGTCGGTGTTCGAACGGGCGGACACGGGCAACGGCCCGGAGCGGTTCGTCATGGCCTACACCGTGATCTGGGAGTCGCTTGACGATGCCGAGTTCACCGTCTGGGTGTTGGCCGACCGCTCCCCGTTCCGCGCGCAGATTCTCGAGTTTCGTCGCAAGAGCACCATCGGACTGGCGAGCGCCGCCGCGATCTTCATCGTCATCCAGTTCGCCGCGCTGCGCTGGGGCCTTGCCCCCGTGCGCCGCATGGCCGGCCGCATCCGGGGCATCGAGACCGGCACGGACGCCGACATCGGCGACGACTATCCCCGTGAACTATCGGGGCTCGCCCGCAACGTGAACCGGTTCGTCGCCTACGAGAAGGACAACCGCGACCGCTACCGACGCGCCATGGACGACCTGGCACACAGTCTGAAGACCCCGCTGGCCGTCTTGAAGAACGCCTTGCGCGAGCTCAACGGGTCGGACGCGGGCATGATCCGCGATCAGGTCGAGCGCATGGAGACGACGGTCACCCACCAGCTGTCCCGGGCGGCGGCGGTGCGCACCGTGCTGCCCAAGGAATCGGTGCCGGTCATGGCCGTTGCCCGGCGCATCGCCCATGCCCTGAAACGTGCCTATGCGGACAAGCGAATCGACACGGAACTCGCCGACTCCCGACTGGCCGTGCGTGTCGACGAGCGGGACCTCCTCGAGATGCTCGGCAACCTGATCGAGAACGCCTTCAAGTACACGCGTTCACGAGTCCGCATCGCCACCCGCGCCACCGACGGAAGGTGTGCGATCGTCATCGAGGACGACGGCGCCGGCATCGCGCCGGCCGACCGGGAACTCGTGCTGCGCCGGGGCACCCGGGCCGACACCGCCAGCGCCGGTCACGGTATCGGTCTGGCGGTCACCGTCGAACTCGCGGCGGTCTACGACGGCGGAATCACCATCGAGGACAGTGAACTCGGCGGCGCCCTAGTCCGCCTGGAACTGCCCGCAAGCCCGCCCTAGCAGACCGGGCTAGTTCTCGCCACGCGCACGTTTCACGTACCCGCCAACGGGCCCATGCCGACCTCCAGTCGCCTCGCGTCCACGTTCGCCGCGTCCTCGATGGGAAAGAGTTCCAACTTGCCGGTGGTCTCGTCGAAATACAGTTGGGTGCCGAAGATCTGGGGCTTGTCTTCGGCAACAAGAACTCGGTCCTGCAGCAAGGACAGGTGTCGGCGGTCCGCCTCTCCAGCCTCGGCGGCGGTTCGCCTCCACAACTCGCTCACGACGCGGACTCCTCGTCCCGTGATTGGCGCTGCACCGCGATTCGATCAGCATCGCGCAGGATCTCGTCCGCGCGGCGGGCGAGCTCCTTGGGGATCGTGCCGAGCTCATGCAGGCGCCGCTCGTAGTCGGCGACCATGTTGCGGTTGAGGGACGGATCGATCTCCATCCGGCGCTCCAGCTCGGTGATGAGGGACGCCGCGTCGGCCATGGTCTGCTGACGCTCGACATGGCGGTCGCGCACGGTCGTGCGCGCCTCGAATACCGCGTCGCACTGTTCCCGAAACTGCTTCCACAGTCGCTGGTCCGCACGCCGGGGCAAGGGACCGACGGACTTCCACCGACGTTGCAGCGCCTTCAGGCTCTCGGCCTGGTCGGTGACCCGGTCGCCGGACTCGCGCACCTGCATCGCCTCGGCGACGATCTCCTCCTTCAGGGCGATGTTGCGATCCCATTCCTCCTTCAGCCGACCGTGAAGTTCGTCGGCGAGTTGCTCGAACCGGGCGGTGACCTCGCGGCCGCTCTTGCGGTCCACGGGGTGGTATTGGCGCCACTCGGCACGAGCTTGGCGCAGCACCGTCTCGACGCCGCGCCAGTCGGCATGCTCCCAGTCGTTGTCGGCGACGTAGTCCTCGAGGACGCCGACGATGGCCTGGCGCTGCTCGAGATTGAACTCCCGCCGTTCGGCCTGTTCCTTGAAGTAGAGGCGGCAGGGCTCGAAAGCACGTTCCGCGGCGCGGTCGAAGCGTCGCTGCAATTCCCAATCGCGACGCGTGTCCACGGCCCCGAACTCGTTCCATTGGGCACGCAGCGACTTGACGACGCGCATCTGTTCGTGGGGATCCAGCGGGCGCTCCGCCATCTCCTCCAGCTGTTGACACAGGGCTTCGCGCTTGGGCGCCTGGGCGTAGGTCCGCCACTCGCGCAGTTCACGGACGCGCGATCCGAGTTCGGCGAGTTCGGCGCTCAGGGTCTGGGCCTTGCTCCGTGGCAGGCGCTTGATGAGATCGTGCAGACGTCGGTCGTGATCGATCGCTTCCTGTACGGCGCCGTCTTCGATTTTCTGGCGCAGTTCGGTCAGGAGCTCGGTTGCTTCCGCCACCATCGCCTCGACATGGGCCTCCGAACGTTCTTCGGAAGCCTCCAATTCGTGTTTGCGCTGGGTGAGGGCAAGAAGCTCCGCGGGCTGCGGCAGATCCTCCGGCCACGCGTAGCGGTCGATGAGCGCATCGACGTCCCGCCACTCGCCATGGACCCGGCGCCCGACATCCGCAGCGTCGGCGGATTGCCCCTCGGCGTCGGGAACGGTGTGACCCAGGATGTCGCGCGCCTTGGGGGCGAGGGAGAGCGCCCGCTCGATGTCGTCGATGCGGGTAGTCACCGTCGCGAGTATTTCGCGGAATCTGGCACTGGACTCCCGTTCCGGCGGCTTGATGTCCGCGCCGGCGTTCCACTTGGCCGCGAGTTCTTCCTCGGCACGCCGAAGGTCGTCGCGCGTACCGGCCTCCAGGCCGGCGGTGATCGACTCGACTGCGGCTTGGAGAAGCCCCTCGGCTTCCGTCAGCAAGGCCTCGAAGTCGGTCCGGACGGCGGCGTCGGGAACCTTCGGCGGTTGCCGTCGGGCCGGGAAGCGGGCGCGGATGGCATTGACGTCCCGCGCCACCACGCTGAATCGCGAGAGTTCGTCGTCGGTGGCCTCGACCGCCGCCAGATGATCCTTCCAGTCGCGTTCGATGGCGTCGCGCCGGGCGTCGTAGTGGGGATCGTCGTCGGCCAGCGCCAGGGCCGCCTCGAGCATCTGCTCAGTTTGCGTATTCTCCTCCTGCCGTCGGCTTGACGCCGTGCGCAACGTGGCGAGCCGGCTGCGGGCGACGCGGTGCACCGACTTGTCGCGGCCGCGGCTGGCACGCTCCAGTTCGGTCAGAGACGGCGGCTCCCAGGTCGCTTCGACCACCGCCAGTCGGACATCTGCCCGGACGTTCTTGCCGAGGGCCTCGGCCATCGCGCCCTTGTCGGCCATCGCCGCGGCGGCTCGAACGGCCTCCCCGGGCTCTTCCGCACCCGACAAGGCGGCCTGCAGCACCGTGGGGTGGTGACGAATCGATTCGGGGGTGTCGTCGTCGATGACGGCGAGCAGTCGGGACAGGGCCTCGCCGCCGAGTTCGGTGTCGTCGAGAGCCTTGACGAGAACGTCGGGTCGGGTCAGGCGTGCGAGGGCACGGAGCCGAACCTCGCGAGAGGAATCCTCCTCGAAAACGCGCGCGAACGTCTCCTGATCAGCATCCTCCAGGGCGGCGAGGGCGGCGATCCGGTCGGCGGAATTCTCCGCATCGAGACGCGGCTTGCGGTTGAACAGCTTGCGTAACATGGTTCCAGGCTCTCACGACATGACCCGACATGGCTTAAACCGCATCCCGACGGACATGTGCGGAGTCGAGCGGCTTCCCGAAGGCAGCGCGCTTGCGTGAGGAAGCGAGCGACAGAGGCTCGGTGTCCCGCAGGTGTCCGCGATGAAGCGGCTCGGTGTGGTTTGGACGACGGCGGAGCGAGGACCACGGGCTCTCCACAGCAGCGCGGCGCGGTGCGCTTTGCGCGATCTGGAGTCGGGCCACGAGCAGCTCCTCAAAGGGTTCGGGAACGAACCACCGCCGACCAAAGGACTTGCCATTGTGCGACCACCGGACGTTCGACGCAAATTGCCGCTCGGGTCGACCCGCCGCGGTCGCGTACGGGGCGCGCAGTAGGGTAACGTGGACCGCCGAGGCGCTCGATCTGGGGATGGGCATGGCCCGATGGGACAGGGGCGGCGAACCGTCGGTTCCCGATTGGTTCTGGACCGCGGTGGAGACCGCATCCGGCAAGCACACCGTCGAAGTGGACGAGTGCGACGTCTTCTATCAGACGTGGGGTGAGCCTTCGGGCACGCCGATGCTCCTGGTCCACGGGATGAACGCCCACAGCCACTGGTGGGATTTCATTGCCCCGCAGCTCACCGACACCTACCGCATCGCGGCGATGGACCTCACCGGAATGGGGGACTCGGACTACCGCTACGCCTACGATGCCGAGACCTACGCGGCGGAGATCGTCGCGGTCTGCGACGACGC
>JAGWBN010000131.1:0-310 GCA_021295875.1 Pseudomonadales bacterium | reverse complement strand
GCGCTCGTTCTGGTCGACTCGGGCATTCGTCCGCCCGACGAGCCGGTCCCCACCGACGGCCCGATGATGGGCGGCGGCCGCGCCAAGGTCTATCCGAGCCGCGAGGTCGCCCTGGAGCGCTTCCGCCTGTTCCCGCCGCAACCGTGCGCCAACGACTACATCCTCACCCACATCGCCCGCCACTCGCTGATGCGCGTCGACGGCGGCTGGGCCTGGAAGTTCGACGAGGAACTCCCCCTGACGCTGAAGGGCGGCGAACGCCACCCCGAGGACTACACGGGGCTCGGGCTACCGGTGGGAATCATCTACG
>JAGWBN010000130.1 GCA_021295875.1 Pseudomonadales bacterium | reverse complement strand
CGCTGATCGAACTGGCGGGCCTCGAACCACGGCAGGGCATGGATGGGCAATCCGTCGTGCCGTTGCTGCAACAACCGGACCTACCCTGGCCCCGCCCGGTGGTCAGTACCTACGGGTTTCAGAACCATTCGATACGTACAGAACGCTGGCGCTACATCCGCTATCACGACGGCACCGAAGAGCTTTACGATCACGACATCGATCCTAACGAGTGGACCAATCTTGCCGTGCCATCCGTCGCGGTGATCGAGCTACTCGCAAGGCACCTGCCCGAAGTCAATGTCCCTGCGCCGGACAATACGGTGAAGGATCCCGACCTGTCGGGGAAGGATCTCCAGAATCCACAACTCTGACGATGGGAGTCTGATCGTGCGAGTTTTTTCGAAACTGATGTTGGTGCTTGCATGCGCTGCCCACGCCTACGGCACCGACGCGACATCCCCGAATGTCGTTCTCATCGTCGTCGACGATCTCGGCTATTGCGATAGCGAACTCTACGGCTGCGACACCGTCCCGACGCCGAACATCAAGCGCTTGGCGGACGAGGGTGTACGGTTCACCGATGGCTACGTCTCGAGTCCCGTCTGTTCGCCTTCCCGCGCGGGAATCCTCACCGGCCGCTACCAGCAGCGTTTTGGACACGAGTTCCTCCCCGGAAGCGAGCCGGGGAATGACTCCGGTTTGCCGGTTGGGGAGGTGACCCTGGCCGATGCCATGAAAGACGCCGGCTATGTCACGGGCATGGTGGGCAAGTGGCATTTGGGTTCGCAGGAGAAATTCAATCCTGTCAATCGGGGTTTCGACGAGTTCTTCGGCATGGTCACCTGGGGCGCCGACTATCTCGACCCGACCCGAGAGGACGCCCATGTCGTGCGCCGTGCAGGGGAGAACGTGAACGAGTCGGAACCGTCGTCAAAACCCGCATGGAAAGGTCGGGGCCATGACACTTTGATGCGGGGTACCACCCCAATCGAGGAAGATGACTACCTGACCGATGCTTTCACGCGGGAAGCTGTCGCGTTCATCGATCGACATAGGGAACGACCATTCTTTCTCTACCTGCCGTATACCGCCGTTCACGGCCCGCTTCAGGTCACCCAGAAATACTACGACCGTTTCCCACACGTCGAGAACGAAAGCGGTCGCATCTATGCCGCGATGACGTCGGCGTTGGACGACGGCATCGGCGTCGTCTTGAGTGCACTGGAGGAGAGTGGAATTGAGGAGAACACGCTAGTCGTTTTTCTCAGCGACAACGGTGGAGGGGTTTCCGACATTGTCAACAACGGCCCGCTTCGACTGGGCAAGCAGACGATGTTCGAAGGAGGCGTCCGGGTTCCCTTCGCCATGAAGTGGCCTGCACGAATTCCCAAGGGCCTAACCTACGAGCACCCGATCAGCGCACTCGATATCTTCCCGACGGCCATCGCCGCCGCTGGCGGTACGCTGCCGTCGAACGTAACCATCGATGGCGTCGACCTGATTCCGTATCTCGACGGCTCGACCAGTGAAAGACCCCATGCCAAGCTATTCTGGCGCGCCGGTCCCATTTGGGCGGCTAGAGAAGGGGATTGGAAACTGATCTATGCCGCGGACCGATACTGGCTCTACGATCTATCCAATGACATCGGCGAAATCACCAACCTCGCCGACAAACGCCAGGATGTCGTGAAGAGGATCACCGCGAGCTACAACCAGTGGAACGCTGGCAACATCGAACCGCTTTGGCCCACCTTCGGCGCCAAGACCATGCCGGCATTCTCAGTGGATGGCGTCCCGGTGAATTGGACCTTCTAGGGAGAGGGTCGGTGGTTGATCGAGGAACGTAGGGGATGGGCTTGTCCGAGAAAATCGTCCTACAACCATTTGATTCAAAACGATTTAATTGAATTTGTCCAGCTTGTGTTACTGGATCCGTTGCTGGTATGAAGCAGGGAGGAACGCGTCGTCAGGCTAGGCTGGTCGGAGGTGGGGGCGGCTGTTGTCGAGGATCGACGCGACGAACTTTGCTCCGTCGACGAAGCGGGCGATCGGGTTCACGGCGCCGACGGTGGCGCGGCAGATCGAGGTGCGACGGGTGTCCCTGGGATCAGTTCGATCTTGAGGTCGCCGTGTGGGGTGAAGCCAGCGGAGGCGATGAAGACGGGCAAGGCGCATCGGGCCTCTGCGCGCGCCGACCCTCTGGAGAAGCGGTGAGCGGTATGCAGGAGTGGGCATCCCACGGGGAGTGATGCTGTTGGTTTTTTGTGGAGGCATCGTGTTGGATGGAACCGTGGCGATGCTGCCGGAGTGGTTGCTGAACGATTGGCTGCTCGGGTGGGTCGTATAGGCTGGTATTGCCCGCTGGCTTTGCGGGGCGTACAGACGAAGAAGCCGGGTGAACTTGTCGAATCCACAGGGTTCGAGGCTCGGCAAGAATCCGGGGCAGCGGCTATCTCCCGCAGCCCCCGATCCATTATTTCACAATCCGGTTTGACCACCCGCTACCAGCTGGGACCTCCGCCCGTGCTTTCGCGGCAGAAGAACCATTCCTGCACTATTTCGTCGAGGCGGTTCCGCAGCCAGAGATCCGCGTCAAGCACGCACTGAGTGTCATACGATGCGCAGTTGTCCACGATCTCCCGGTGCAGCCTGTTGGCTTCGTTCTCCTGCGCGATCTTCTGTGCGTCGCAGGCATTGGTGCCGTAGCCGGACGCGGATGAGAACGTCACGAGTGCAGCACACAGCACGACGGCGGTTTTAAGGTTCGTTTGTACACTGTAGCTTTCACTTCATTTTGAATAAGGGAGCGCCTCGCTAGGGCATCCTGTCCCGGGCTGTCAACACGACCCCATGTTCGACTTCACCGGCTCCATGGAATTAGGCACCCACTGCGGTATGAACACCTCCCCTCTGATGAATTCGATGAAGTCGAAGTAGTTGTGGTGGAGGGCCTCGTCGCTGAACCGGCACGTCAGTTTCGGCAGGTGACTTCCAACGGCACGGTCGAGTTCGCAGATCACCCGGTTGGCCTTCGTGCCGTATCTTGTCCGGTATTCCTGGGCCACGGCCTCGAAGCGAGGCAGGTGCTTTTCCGGGATGCGCTTCCACACGTCGTCGAAGTACTGCCTGATCGAGGGGTGCGTCCTGCCGTCCGCGGCGACCGCGTACCAGCCCACCGCCTCGTACGGGTCCCGGTCCACGCCGCCGATGCCGCGCTCGTAGATGTAGCCGACGCGGGCCTGGGCGAACTTAAAGCCCCGCTTGGCGGCGGCCAGAAGATACGGGAGGGCTTCTTCGTACCTGCCGTGCTTGTAGAGGCACGATCCCTTGCCCCGAGCGCTGTAGGTATGCTGCATGTATTCCATCGGGACCGACAAGCCGTGCTCGGGCGGCTTCGACGTGACGATGACCTCCTCGACGTCGTCCCGATGGGAATCGGATGCGAACGCACCGCCGCTGGACAATGCGAGAAATACGAACAGGCGACGCGGTTTCATGTTCTACTCGGTCGGGGATGGTTGCGGAATTTACTACAACGCTTGCTGGTCCGCTGGCTCCGCTGGCTCGCTGCCGGGCGCGGAACAAACACCCCGAACTGGGATCTTTGGGTCAAATGCGTGATTGAAGCCACACGCGTCGGCACCGTTGGAAGACCGGACTCGCCACGCTATCCGACGCTCGCGACAGCGATGGAGAACGAAGGGGATCGAGTGCGGGGCTCGGTGTGACGGTGCGACGCCCACAGAGTACGACCGATCACGCAAAACGACGCGATGATCCAGCGCTGCCGCCGTGATGTCCGTCCGGGTGGACGAACCGAAGCGTCCGCCACTCGGCCACGTCACTACTGGCGACTGGCGGGAGGTGCCATGCGATTCCGATGCGCCAGTATCGCGGATCGCATGGGTAGATGCACCCCGTCGGCACGGACGCGCCATGTCGCCGCATTACAGGCGGCAGGGGCGAATCGACGGATGCGCCAGGCGGCCACAAAGCCGGTTCGCAGGGACATCCAGCACACGGCAGGGCGGCGGCTTCGCGAGACCTTCGGAAAAGTCGCGGAGCACGACGGGACGAAGCAGAGTCCTTGATCGAAGCCGGGACTGTCGTGGCGACCGAGGCGAGTCGCGGGGGACCGGGGAGGCATTCCCGGACGTGCGGTGGACAAACGCCGCGACCGGGACGCCATCGGCGCCGAACAAGAGGCCGCCGGCCCATGTCGAAAGACACGCCGGGGTCGCCGCAAGCGACGGCACGGCAACTGCATCTTTGGGGCTAGACGCAGCAATGCGGGTTCGCATCGTCCTTGTCGAAGGACGGCGGATCGCCCAGCAAAACTAACCCGAACGCCGGCCCGGGCCGCTAACGCGGCGCCGGGCGCGGTAGATTCCCTTCCAGCACCCACCGAAAAAACTTCCAGAGGCGCAACCGGCGTCGCTCCGGCGCACGGCGTTTCGTGCGGTTTCGCGTTTACCGAATTGATACACGCGCGGTCTTTGACCGGGCCGCGGGCACCGGCTATGGCGAGGTCGCCAAGCCCGAAGGAGGTTGCGGTGCGCGACCTGAACTACGACCTGAAGCGCCTGCAGGCGGCGCACGACGACGGCTCCCACGGGATGCGCACGGCGCGCTCCTACGCGCTCGCGCAGATCGCGGACACCCTGCACGATCTCGGCTTCAAGGGCGTGCGGGCGGCCGGGCTGAAGCGCAAGCACGTCGTTGCGCTGGTCGGCGAATGGAAGCGCCAGGGGCGCTCCGTCGGGACAATGAAGAACAGGATGGCGCACGTGCGCTGGTGGGCGAACCGGATCGGCCGTCCGGGCGTGGTGCCGTCCAACGGCGCCCTCGGCATCGCCAACCGCGAGTACGTGACCAACGAGGACAAGAGCGTGGTCCTCGACCCGGACAAGCTGGCGCTCGTCAAGGACGCGCACGTGGCGATGGCGCTACGACTCGAGGCGGAGTTCGGGCTACGGCGGTAAGAGGCGATCAAGTTCACGCCTTCGAGGGACGACCGGGGCGACCGCATCCGGCTGAAGGGTTCGACCACCAAGGGCGGCAGGCCGCGCGAGGTGCCGGTTCTGAGGGACAGCCAACGCGGGCTTCAGGCAACGATGCTGGACGCACTGAGGTGGATCCCGGCGCATGATGGCGGGGGGGACGAAGCCGTCGGGGAGTTTGCCGCTCCACTGGGCGACGAGAGTTTGAAGGTCCATGTCGGTTTCCTGTCAGGTTGTTGCCGACGCGGGAGTGCGTCGGTGCCTGGACAGGCGGCATGCGCGCGCAGGCCGGTCACCTCGCCCCCGGCGAGGTCGCAGCACCAGCGGAGAACCCAACGGGTTGACCGGTCGAGCACGCATGGCAGCATGGGCGGCGAACCGACGGACGGGACGGTGGTGGGTTCCGCGGGATCGGTCGCCGCGAGCGGCACCGCGCCGGACGAGTCGAGCGGCCGTCGAAATCGAACCGCCGGATGCCGGACGTGTGCAGCGGGTGGTGGACCCATCGGTCCGGCAATGCGTCGAAGAGGGGCATCACCGCCCGGAGGGCGGAAGCGATAGGGATCGTCACCCGCCAGGGACAAGACCCCATAGGGGGCTTGGTCGCCGAAGGCGATAGAGCCCGGGCCGCCGTCGGCGGCATCGCCCACAATGGCATGCAAACGCCGCTGCAGCGCCATCGCCGAAACCTTGCACCACCTGGATGACAACCCAAGGGCCGCGCCGGTCGCGCCTGGAGGAACGCTCGCCGCTGGGCAGGGAGCGGGCGGGTTGCGGGGAAATCGTTGGCAAACCGCGGTGAAGCTGTGCGATGACGCCGAACGCGACCGCCCCGCCCGCTCCCGGGTTCCAGCGTGTCACCGCCCTCCCCGCGTCAAGGGTGCGCGCCCGGCGCAAGCCGGGCACCCTGGCGGCCCTCGACCCGGCTCCGGCGGCGCGAAGCGGATCGCGGCGGATCCCGCTAGGCGACGTACGCCGCCCAGACGGCCATCAGGACGCGGCGGCGCTCGAACAGGTCGCTGCGCCGGTAGGCGGCTTCTACCCGGTCGGTGTTGACGTGTGCCAGGGCGAGTTCGCAGACCTCGCGCGGGGCGTCCGTGCACTCGGCGGCCCAGTCCCGGAAGCTCGACCGGAAGCCGTGCGGCACCGCCTCCACCCGCAGCGCGCGCATGAGCTCGGACAGGTGCTTCTGGTGTAGCGCGTCGCCCCGCGGTTGCGGGAACACCCAGCCGCCCGCCGCAGCCAGCCCGCGGGCCTCGTCGAGCACCTCGAGGGCGCGGTCCGACAGCGGCACGCGGTGCTCGCGGCCGTTCTTCATGCGTGCGGTGGGGATCGTCCACACCGCGCCGCCGCGGTCGATCTCCTCCCAGCGGGCGTTGCGCACCTCGCCCGAGCGTGGCGGTCAGCACCAGGAACTCGAACGCCAGCCGGACACCGGGGCAGGCGTGGCAGCGCCGCACCCGCGCGAGCGCGGCGTGGACCTCGGCGTGTGGCAGCGCCCGCTGGTGCCGCTGCACCGCGGCGGTCTTCGGCAACGCGGCCGAGATCGCGTCGCCGGCGGGGTTGTCGGCGCGCAGGCCCTGCGCGACGGCCCACTTCATCACGGCGCCGATGCGCTGCCTGACGCGCCCGGCGGTCACCCGTCTGGTGGACCAGATGGGCAGCAGCACGGCCATGACGTCGGCGCTGGTCACGGCGTCCACGGTCTTACCGCCGATGCGCGGCAGGGCGTAGGTGGCAAGGCTGGAGCGCCACTGGCGTTCGGAACCCGGGCGATCCTTCCAGTTGGGGGCGTGGATCGCGATGACGGTCTCCAGCCTCGGCGAAGGTCGGCACGGGCACCACCGAGCGGCGGGGATCGCGGCCCTGGGCGATGGCCGGGCGTTCTGCAGCGCGCGCTCGCGGGCCATGGCGAGGGTGACGACGGGGTAGCGGCCGAGGCCGAGGCTGGTGGGCCGGCCGTCGATGCGCACGCTCTGCGTCCAGGATTTGTTGAGGCCGCCGCGCAGCGCGGGCCTGACGAGCAGGCCGAGGCCGAGGCCGCCGCGACCGTCGCCGTAGCGACTGGGTATCCTGACGTTCCTGACGAAGGTGGCGGACAGCATGAGGGGTCGATTGTTCACTTCCCATTCCCTGTTCGGTTACAAAGGGGTGTTGAGAAGCAGTGTGCCCCGGTGAAGCTCGAATCGCCTAAAAGTTTATGTTTATCAGAAAGTTAAATGACCTACAGCAATGTCCTGAAACCTGCTAGAACGGGACTTCGGCGGTGGGCTTGTCCCATCCCGTGTACAGGCGGCGGTCGGGTCGCCAATAGGGCAACCACGCGTCGGCGG
>JAGWBN010000129.1 GCA_021295875.1 Pseudomonadales bacterium | reverse complement strand
GCTGTATGCGAACCGGAGTGAGTACGACTTGGCCGTTGCGAGTTTCAACCTCGAAGTACTCCACCTCGCCAAGCTCGTTGGTAATGCGCTTTGGTAGGGTGAGTTGATTCTTGGCGGTCAGTTTCGCAAGCATCGTGCTTCCCTGAAAAAAGGATTCCTTACTATATTCGCGACCCAGACCCATAGCAAACCTTGGCTCGGCCGCTTTGCTTGGTGTCGCCTCCGCCTCGAGCCCGGCCACGCGCGGACGTTAAGACTGACGGATGTGAGTTTTCACCCCGGCGGCGGGGCACTGACGCGCAAGAAACAACGTCCGGTCCTCTGGCGGCGCTGCATGTCGTATGCTGTGTGCATCTCGGGCCCAGAGGCCGTTTGGCCCAGTGGTGCGTTTCGCCCGCATGTGAGTCACTGACGCTGGTGGCGCGGTGTATTCCGCGACCCCGTATGGGAGAGTGAACCTCCTGCCGTGGTCCCGCCCGGGATTCTGCTCCGAGGTTTCGGCGTGGAGTTTGTTTCATGGGAGTACGTGTAGGGTCGTGGCTCGTCCCCGCCAGCGGGTAAGCCTTGCGCACCTGCCGTCCGGCCCGATGTCTCGCCCGTCGACCGTGGGGTCGCGTGCCTTATCATTGGTCGCATGCAGCCCGCTACACGCGTCGGCGGTGGTCGTGCGGTCGCGTCATTCGGAGACAACGAGGAAACCGATGCCTGTCTGGCTCTTCATGTTCGTGTTCGTCGCTGTGCTGGGGCTCACCGGCATCGTTGTTCGTTTCCTCGCCTATGGAGAACTCGATCCCTACCACGTCCTGTTCAGTCTGTTCTTCTCGTTGAACCTGCTGGCGAGCTACTGGGAGATCTGTCTGTACTATCGGCGGGACTACATCGAGGAACGCGTCGGCTTTTGGCGCGAACGGCAGCAAGAACAGCGAACATCGCCGGCTTGGCTGTTCCTCAAGCAACGCGTGACGCTCCGCGGTGTGTTCTCCCCATCGTTCTGGGCAGACGTCTGGTCGAGCTACTCGTTGTACGATGGTTCGTACGCGGATAGACGGACGTTCGGCTTCACCTGCGACATCGCCAATGGCTTCATCACTCCTCTGCCTTCGCTGCTCCTCTACGCGACCTTCACGATTCCGTTCGTGCCGGCGGTGGTCGCCGGGGCGATCGGCGCCATGCTCTTCTGGCAGTGGCTCTACGTGACATCGGGGTACTGGGCGAGCTTCTTCATCGCCAAGCGGCATCGAGAACTCGGATTCTGGGAGGCCTTCGCCCACGTTCACCTGGCCAATTCGCTGTGGATCCTGTTCCCCCTGCTGGGACTCTACGTGTCCGTCCGATTGATCCTCGACGGCAACTACGGGGTTCTTGGCGTTTGACCCGGATGAACGAAGCCACCGCTTCGCGTTCGCGCCGAGCCCGGCAGGGCGCGCCGGAAAGCATC
Source organism: Pseudomonadales bacterium (assembly GCA_021295875.1). Lineage (GTDB taxonomy): Bacteria > Pseudomonadota > Gammaproteobacteria > Pseudomonadales > Azotimanducaceae > VXYL01. Next base: position 4,496 of record JAGWBN010000129.1, on the reverse strand, counting down.
GCCGACCCCGCCGAAAAACAAGCCGGGATCTCTTTCACGGGACCTCGCCACGCTCGACATCGACAGCGTCCGCAGCCACGTCGCCTACGTGTTTCCAGGAGCACCTTCTGCTTGCCGAGAGCATTCGCGAGAACCTGCTGCTCGCCAACGCCGACGCCACCGAGGAGCAGATGCGGCAAGCCCTGGAGCTCGCCGGCCGTATGCCTTTCGTCAGCGCCATGCGGGACGGCATCGACACCACCCTCGGCCTGTCCGGCAACACCCTCTCGGTCGGTCAGCAGCAGCGTCTGTGCATCGCGCGTGGGCTCATCCGCGACGCCAAGGTCCTGATCCTGGACGAGCTCACAACGGCGCTGGATCCCGAGACGGAGAACGCGTTGTTCGACTCCCTGGACCGGCTCGCCGAGAACAGGCAACTGATCGCTATCGCATACCGGCGTTCCGTGGAACTGCAGTCGGCGTAAGCCCGTCGGTCGGTGGCCGCTTGCCGTGCGCCACGACGTTGATGACGTCGAGTACCGCATAGCCAGCGAAACCGCCCAATAGCAGAAACCCCGGATTCTCCGGGGGGTTGCTAGTTCATCAATGCGTGGATCACGGCGTCGAGCAGATCGGGTTCGCCCCAAAAGGCCAATATCCAGAGGAGAAGACACGGCCAGAACAAGTCCAGCTTGATTTTGAAGTTGGAGTTCTTTTTCGCCATCCGGCTACTATGCCACTTCGACGCCGTATTTTGACCGTATTTTACGGCGTTGTTGGGGTCATGAACCTCTTTGCCAAGGCCCCGATCATGGCCCGTCGGATTCGCCACCGCAACGACTGCGCGCCGCGGCGATTCATCCCTCCCGCGTGGTCACGACTCGGTGGAAAGCCGGATCACCTGCGTCGCCACCCGTTCGACGAATGCCGCGTCGTGTTCGACGAACACGACCGTGGGTTGGTCGCGCAGCAACACCTCCTCGATCTGCTCACGGGCATCGATATCGATGAAGTTCAGGGGTTCGTCCCAGAGCAGAAGATGCGCTTCGACGAGAAACGTACGCGTCAGGTCGACCTTCTTCTGTTGACCGTGGCTCAGCTCCTCGATGTGCCCGTCGAGAACGCGACCGCGCACGCCGAGGACCGCCATGATCTGCCGAAAGCGGGACTCGTCGAGATCCGCGTCGCGCAGTCGGTCACGCAACAGACCCGAGGTCCATTGGGGATGCTGGAACGTCCTGGCGGTCTTGACGTGGCCGGGCCGTGAGAGCGTGCCCGTGTGCCGGTAGGGTGCGCGTTCGATCTGGTCGAGCAGACTCGTTTTGCCACTGCCGTTGGGTCCCATCACGGCGACGCGATCGCCGGGCGCGATCGCGAACGACAGCTTGTCGAACACCGGTGTCCCGCCACGCCACACGCTCAGGTCATTCGCGACGACGAGCACACGGGCGACCCGTCCCGAGTCCGGTAGCTGCAGGTGCCGTTCCTTATCCACGTCGACGAGCGTCCGGCGCCGGTCGTCGGCGGCGTTCTCGGCACGGCGTTCGGCGGCCAGCGCGCGTTTCATCTGCCGCTTCGCGCGCGCCGAGGCTGCCTTGTCGCTCTCCCGCTTCAATGCGCCGGCGCGACGGTCGGCACCCACTTGCGCGAGTCGCGCCACCTCCTGTTTGAGCGCCGCGTTCTCGCCACGCTGCCTGGCGAGGCGTTGTCGGAACCGTTCCCGCCAGGCCGAGAACGACGTCCGCTCGACCTCGACCGTGTCGCGGTTCAAGGCGACGACGTGGTCGCAACAGGCATCGAGAAACGCCCGGTCGTGGGAGACCAGCAGGAAGCCCGACTTGGATCGCAGGTAGTCGGCCAACTGGCGACGTCCGCCGGCGTCCAGGTGATTGGTGGGCTCGTCGATCAAGGGGAAAGCGCGAGGGTGGGTTGCGCGTGGCGAATTGGTGGCGGGCGACGTGGCGCCGGACACGAACAGGCTGGCCAGTAGACACCGTGTCTGCTCGCCTCCCGACAGACTCGCGAACGGCCTCTCCCAGAACGGTTCGTCGATCCCGAGGGCGGCGAGTTCCGCTTCGAGACCCGCATCGATGGCGTAGCCGCCGGACTCCTCGTACGCCTCCAGGACGCGGCCGTAGCGGTCGAGGGCTTCATCGCCGCCGTCCGCGAGCAGTTCGTTCATCTCGGCCTCCCATCGGCGGAACGGGCCGGCCGCATCCTTTACGACGTCTCGGACGGGCTGTTCGGCGTCGACGACCGGCCGCGGGAAGTGCGCGGTCGGGCAGGCACGCTCGATGTGGCCGCGGTCGGGGACGAGTTCGCCCTGGATGAGCCGCATCAGCGTGGTCTTGCCACGACCGTTGCGACCCACCAGTGCGGTTCGCCACTGGGTATCGATGACGAGATCGAGATCTTCGAAGACGTTGTCTTCGGAACCGGGGTGGCCGAAGACCAGTCTCCGGCAAATAATGGTGGACATGCGCGACAAGCCTCGTGTGGCAGTTGGGCGTGGGTACGCTCGGGCTGCTGGCTTATCGCATCGGTCTCTCGGTAGGTTCGTAGGGTTTCGGCGGACGCGAATTGTACCGCCGTTCGACGCGGCTCACCGAACCGCAATGCAGGCGGGTGTAGAACAGATCTCTGGCGTCGTAGAGGCGACCGCGCGCCCTGGCGGGCGCGTTGTGGTCGCCCGCGTCGTGCAACGAGGCGATCAGGCAAACGGATCCGTGCCGGCACGCATCATCGGCCCGACGCGGCTGTAGTCCGGCGCCTGGGGATTCTCGTAGGGATACAGCGCCTTGCCGATTACGCGCGCAAGCTCCGGGTACTTCTCGAGCAATTGGGGCGAGGTGGTTTCGTAGTTGTGCTGCACGCGCATGTAGGGGCGCATGTAGTTCTGCACCAGGGTGACTCTCAGGCCCGGGTTCTTTCGTCCCGCCGAGGCGTGCCACGTCGCGCCGTTCCAGATGGCGAGCGATCCCGCCTTGGCGATCAGCGGCACGAACTTGTACGGCGTGTTTTCGAGATTCGCCTCGTGGGGCAAGGTCGCCCGACCGTAGTGATGGCTGCCGGGGACGAACAGGGTCGGACCGTCGTCCTGTTCCGCGTAGTCCGTGCATACCCAGGACGCGTTGCACATGTGGGCGATCTGGCCCGCGCCCGGGGGCACTCCATGGGAGTCGCTGTGCAGCCCGAGTCCCGGCGCGCCCTCGCCCTTGATGATCCACGTCTGACCGGAGAACACCGCGCTTTGGCCGAGTAGCCAGCGCACCAGCGACAGCACCACCGGGTTGATCGCCGCCTCGACGAAGACCTCGTCCTCCTCGAGCAGGTGCCAGCCCTTGCCGGTCTGGCGCAGGTCTATGGAGGCGGTGCGGTAGTCGCCGATCTCGATCCCGTTGCGCTTCTCGCAGGTGCGGATGATGGCGTCGCGCAGCCGATCGACGAAGCCGTCGTTGGACTGCATCTTCTCCGGCGGCACGACCGTCATGCCGTAGGCTTCGAGTTCGACGATGTGCTCGTAGAGACCGTACTTGTCGACCTCGGCCATCAGATTGTCGACGTCCGGATACGCCTCGTAGCTGGACAGGCTCATGCGGTTCCCCCCGATTGCGCCTTGTAGCGTCTCACTGCCCCACACTCATCATATACTCGTCTGCTTTGTGTCGAACGACGGGGTCGCCCGTGCGCATTCTGGTCACCAACGACGACGGCATCGACGCACCCGGCATCCAGGAACTCGCCCGGGGGATCGAACGGGCGGGCCACGATGTCGTGGTGGTCGCACCGGACCACAACGCTTCCGGCACGGGCGCCGCCCTCGGCGCCCTGTCCTCCACGGAGCCGATCCGGGTGTCGTCGCGACGCATCGACGGACTAAAGGCCGAGGGACACGGGTTGTCCGGCCCGCCGGCACTGTGCGTGATGGCCGGCAACCTCGAGGCGTTCGGGCCGCGCCCCGACGCGGTGGTGTCGGGCATCAACGCGGGGCTCAACACCGGCCGCTCGGCTCTGCACAGCGGCACCATCGGTGGCGCGCTCGCCGGGCAGAACTTCGGCTTCCGCTCCCTGGCCGTGAGCCTCGACCGCGATGGCGACGTTTGGCATTGGAACACCGCGGCCGAGATCGCCGTCGAGATGCTTCCCCACGTACTCGACGGGCCGTCGAGGTTGGCTCTCAGTCTGAACGTCCCGGGTGCGCCGCGGGATCGGATCCGCGGCATTCTCTGGACCCGGCTGGCCACCTACGGTTCGGTCCGCGCCGCGCTCGCCAAGACGGAGAAGGATCGGCTTCACTTCGAACTGCAACGGACCGGCTACGTACCGGAGGAGGGCACCGACCTCGCGGCCGTCCGTGCCGGTTTCGCTGCCATCACGTCGCTCCAGGGAACGGTGGAGGTGTGGGGTTCGGAGGCGCGGGTGGGCGACGCCTTCCACTCGACCCAAGGCTTGCCGGGGGCTTCCGCCGGCGATGAACTGCGCCCGGCCCAAGCGGTGTTCGACGGCGCCTGAACGCG
>JAGWBN010000128.1 GCA_021295875.1 Pseudomonadales bacterium | reverse complement strand
GAGGCGTTCGAAGTGGAGATTCCACCGGCCGCGGTTGCGGAATTCCAGACCTTGGGCGACCTCGTGAGCTATCTCGATACGCACGGCAAATGATCTTCTCGGGGTCGATGGCCGACTGCGGAGCCTCATCCGGGTGAAGCCGGCGGCCGCGAGTTCCGGTGTCCCTGCCGCGCCTGCATCGTTCGGGACGGCGCGGAGAGACCACGCGGCCGGGAAGATCCGGGCATTCCCGGACTGATGTTAGCGGCGGTTAGGAAGAGCGTTTATTTGATGGCGTGAGGCGGCCGGTCTGGTGGGCTTTTGAGCATTTGCGCATGAGGTAGGGCTGCCGTTCATCCGATCGGGCGGTCATCGGTTTGGAGCGGTTCGCCGGCGCGGTCACGGATGAGCATGTCGTTCCAGTCCTGACCGTCGAGGGCCGGTCGGAGGCGGACGACTCTGGTGTCCTTGTCCTGGAGACGTTGTGCGTGGTGATCGCCGTTTGGGGTAGCGTCCCAGGCACAGAAGATGCGGCTTGGGTTCCAGGCCTGGATCCATTTGGGGATGCTGGCGGTGACGGTTCCGGTGGAGACGACGGCGCAGCCATTACGCATTGCCGGGACGAGGTGGAGGGAGAGGATCGACAGGGCGTCGAGTGCGCTGTCGGCCAGGATGACGGAGGCCGGCCAGTCGGGCTCCCACGACATCCAGAAGCCGCCGCGCGCGTCCGGTTGCTGCGCCGCGGTGAGGGTCTCGATGCCGGTCGCCTCGCCGGCGGCGTTTCGTCGGACGAACACGGGGTTGCCGCGTCGGTCGGCGTGGACCAGGCCGAGGTCGCGGCAGAGCTCGACGAGCGCGTCCCCGAGGCCGCGCCGCTCGACGAGGTACCGGCGTAGGGCGTTCCAGCGGGGGTCCCGGTCCGGCGCGGGCGCCTGACGACGGCCGCCCGGGAGCCGTGAGTGGCGCCCCAGTTCGGCAAGGAAGTCGAGGGCGATCTGCCGGGGGCATCCGAGCGCATGGACCGCCAACTCGACGGCCCCGGCTCCGCCCTCTGCGCGCAGATGGTCGTAGAACATGAACCGGTTGATGGAGAGGACCGATCCGGCCCGTCTCCACCGCGCGGCATGGTCGGGATCGCTGCGGTAGCCGAGGGCCTGGGCGACGGTTTCGAGGGGATAGCCCCGCAGGATCTCGGCCCGCACCCGCCGCGCCCAGGGACGGGAACGATGCATGGCTACGCCGGCGGCGTTCCGGGGTCGGCGGCGGCCTTTTCGGCGCTGCGCGCGCCCTTCGCGCCGCGTCGGCGGCGGCGTTCGGCGCTGCGCTGCTTCTGGCGTTCCTCGGCCTCCTTGCGGCGGTAGGAGTCGCCGTCGATGGCGAGGATCTCGGCATTGTGGACGAGACGGTCGACGAGGGCCACGAGGCAGGCGGCGTTGGGGAAGGCCTCGCCCCACTCGGCGAAGGGCCGGTTTGTGGTGATTATGGTGGAGTTCTGCTGGCTGCGGCTGGAGACGATATTGAACAGCAGGTCGGCATGGCGGTTGGAGTAGGAGAGGTATCCGACTTCGTCGATCACCAGCAGGTGCTGTCGGGCGTAGAAGCGCAGCCTGCGCTGGAGCAGGGTGTCGGAGTCGAGGGCGGCGAGTTCGCCGAGCAGGCTTGCTGCGGTGGCGAAGCGCACGGTATGGCCTTCGAGGACGGCGCGGTGGGCGATATTGGCGGCGATGGTGGACTTGCCGACGCCGTTGGGTCCGACCAGGACGAGGTTGGCGGCCTCCTTGAGGAAGTCGAGGCCCATGAGGTCCTCGACGGCCATGCGGTCGCAGCGCCTGGGCCAGTCCCAGTCGAAGTCGGCGAGCGGCTTGAACTGTCCGAGGCGGGCGTCGGCGAGCCGGCGCTTGAGGCTTCGGGCGCGCCTCTCTTCCTCTTCCCATGCGATCAGCCCGGCGATCCAGTCGCGCTCTGCGACCTCGCCCCAATGGGCGAGGAGGCCGTGCAGGCCGAGCGCGTGGGCGCGTTCCATGAGGGTATCGGTCATTCTTCGCTGTCCTCTTCGTGGTGGCCGGCCAGCCCGTCGTATCCGCCGAGGTCGTGATCGCGCACGGCGATGTCGCGCACGCGTGGATCCTTGGGCAGATCGATCGGGATGGGCGGCGGCTCGTTGCGCTGCTCGCGGCGCCGGGTGAGGCTGAGGCGCACGGCGTTGGGATGGGGGACGCCGCGTTCGAGGGCTTCGTCGATGGCGGCTTCGAGTTCGGCGGCTCCGTAGTCGTCGAGCAGGCGCAGCAGGGCGGCGACGGTGGCGCCGACAGGGCCGCCGCGCCTGGCGGTCTCGGCGAGCAGGCGCTCGCTGTCGGGCGCGGCCTGGAGCAGCCGGCTCTGCCCGCGCAAGCTGCGGGCATGACGCTTGCGCCTGACCAGCTCCTCGATGTGCTCGGGGTTCTCGATGCGGGCCGCCTTGTCGAAGCTGCGCGGATGGCGGGCGACGACGTCCACGCCGTCGAGGATGCGCACTTCTTCCAGCGTCGCGACCACGGTGAGGGTGCGCCGCGCATGGGTATGCGGGACGCTATAGTCGTTTTTGTCGAACCTGGCGTAGGGGCTCTTTCCGATCCGGACCTCGACCCTCTCGTCGACGGGGGGACGGTCGTCGGGCAGCGCCAGCAGAGAGCCGCGGTCGCGCTCGAAGGCCTCGCGCACGGATATGGAGCGATCGTCCGGCCAGGGGCGGTCGGCGGCGACGCCGTCGCACCAGGCGCGGGCCTGGGCGTTGAGGTCGTCGATGTCGCGCCAGGCGCGGGCGGCGAAGAAGCTGTCGCGGACATAGCGTATGGCCCGCTCCACGCGCCCCTTCTCGTTGCCGCGCGCCACCGCGACGGGCTTGGGCAGGAAGCGGTAGCGGGCGGCGAAGTCCAGGAAGCGGGGGTTGAACCGGATGGCGTCGCCATGGCGCTCCAGCACCACGCTCTTCAGGTTGTCGTACCAGAGTTCGCGGGGCACGCCCTGCCACGCCTCGAAGGCCTCGGCATGACCGCGCAGGAAGTTGTCCATCCCGGCATTGAGGCAGAAGCGCAGGAAGATGCGGCGCGAGTGGCCGAGCACCATCACGAAGCCCATCAGCGGGCGCTCCGCGCGCCCGATCCTCACCTTGCCGAAGTGGGCCCAGTCGACCTGGGCCTGCTCGCCGGGCAGGACCTTGAGCCGCAGATAGGCCTCGGCCACGAGCCGCGGGCGCTCCGGCGCGATCATGTGCCGGAAGTGGCTCTCGCTCCCCCGGTAGCCGCGCTCGACCGCCATCCGGTAGAGCCGGCTGGAGGGCAGCCGGGGCCAGGCCGCCAGGGTCTGACGGATGAAGGGCCAGAACGGATCGATCTTCGACGCCCTGCGCTGCTTCGCACGCACCGGCGCCCCGCTGGCCGCCACCGCGCGCTCGACCGTGCCGTGATGGACACCGAGCTGGCGCGCGATCGTGCCGATCCTCCACTTCTCGGCAAAATACAGGCGCAGGATCTCGGCACGGGTCTGCTTGTCGATCGCCATCTCACTCCCTTCGCGCCGGGCGTAGGCCCGGATAGACCGCGCGGGCGCAGAACCGCCCGCAGCGCTCACAGCGGAACACCCTGGCGGGACGGTCGGACCCGAACGGCCGGGTTCCGGATCGCCCCGCCGGCCTGCGCGCCACAACAGGACGACGCGGCGAACGGGTCAAAGGGTGATGCGTCACTTTCTGCGCACGGCGCCCGTCTTCCGGCGCCCGGACGCGGCGGCGTTCGCGGTAGCGCCGCTGGCGCTCGGCATGCTTGTGACGGCCCCGGCGGCTGTCCTGGTAGCGATGCCCCGCAAGCCGCACCGACCGACGCCGAGCCCGGCCGCTGCAGCGCCGCGAACAGTAGATGTTACCGTGGTCGCAGCGCCGGCAGAGAACAACCTGACGACGGCACGAGGCGCAGGTGAACAGGCGGGCGACGTTCCTCATCGCGACCGATGAGAACGGGGTGGACCCACGCCTGAACGCGCACGATACTGCGCATACGGGCCGCGCCTTGCATGGCTCGGAGGGTGCGGCGCCGGTCGTTGCCAGCAAGCAAACGGGACCGGCGCCGCATCGTTCTCAGAAGACCGAGTCTACCCCCGCCGATCCCCCTGTCGCAGCCCGCCATCGCCAGGAGCCCCCTCCCTTCAGGAGGCCAAAATCTCCGCGCGACGGGGCCGGGGACTCCAGTCGGGCTACGCCCTCCTTCCGTCCCCGGCCCCCGTCACAATCCCGGCGTCGCCAGTCTCACCCTGTTTGTCGCGCCCCACGAAAACGCACGACTCCATCAAATATGCGCGCTTCCTGACCGTCGCCTACAACTGACCCGCCGTGGCCGCAGCCCCGTTGTATCGTCCCTGCCACGCGTCTTCGGGAGCCTTCGCGTTCCCTGTGGATCCGGAACGCGATGCGCCCCCGGTCGGGTGGCGGCCCGAAACTCCCCGGAACCCCCGATTCGCGGCTGCCCTCGCCCGGGATCTGCGCACGGAGCGTTCGGCTGGGCTGGAGCAGTGGGACGGTTCCAACGGACCTGCGGCTCGCTGAATGCAGTCAAGCGTTGTCGTCCGGGATGAATTCCGCTGGAACTTTGTCGACCTCACGGCAGATTGGGTGACTCCTCCGCCGGGAAACAGGATGGACCTCCGCTACGGGCTTCGTACGAGAGATCGACGCCCCGGGTTCCCACGCGGTGCCGGGGCACATCGGCGAGACGGCCGCGGCAAGTATCCTCCGGGGACGCTGCCGTGAACACGGAGACGGTGTGGAAGATCCCCGACCCGGTATCGGTGTGCGAGGTTTGTCTCGACGACGATTCGATCACCACCGTGCGACGGTATGGAAACTCCTCCGGCCTCCGGCTCGTTCTGAGCCACGCCAACGGTCTCGCGGCCGATCTCTACTACCCCTTCTGGTCGCTGCTCGCCGACGATTTCGACCTGATGGTCTACGACCTCCGCAACCATGGCTGGAACCGCGTGGGCGCTCAGCAGAACCACAACATTCCGATCCTGATGCATGATCATGATCTCATTCTGGAGTCCATCGCCCACCGATACGGCGACAAACCCACCGTCGGCGTCTTCCACTCCGTATCGGCGCTGATTTCGCTTCTGTCGTTTTCCAGGCGCTTCTCGGCGCTGGTTCTGTTCGATCCGCCTCTTTGCAAGCCGACCGCGAACGAGGCGGAGTTCGACGCAGCGGCCGAGCGGCTGGCGGCGGCGGCGCGGCGGCGCGGGCATCGGTTCCGGACGGAAATGGAGTTCGCGGAGTTCCTGGCCTACATGCCGGGCTACGCGCGCGTCCTGCCGGGGGTGCGCGAGCTCGTGGCGAGCGCCACGCTCCGACGATCGCCGGACGGGCGGGAATTCGAGCTGCGATGTCCGCGCGAGTACGAGGCGCAGCTGATCGATTACGTCCGGAGCTTCTCGCCGCTGCTGGACCTGGAGAACCTTCCGTGTGTTAACGGCGGCGTAATAATGGTCCACGCGGAGCGGCCGGGCGGTCCGGTCGCGGCGGCGCGAAAGTGCGCCACTCATGTCCCCTTGTCGGTTGTGGCGAGGGGCGGGGGATGTACGGC
>JAGWBN010000127.1 GCA_021295875.1 Pseudomonadales bacterium | reverse complement strand
CGTCATGGGCGAGCGCGGCGTCGAGGAGGATGCCAGCGACGACGAGAAGGTGGAGATGGCGCGCCTGGTGGGCGAAGCCATCGACCGCGGCGCGGTCGGCTTCTCGTCCAACCGCTACCGCGGTCACCGCATACCCGATGGGCGGGCGGTACCGGGAACGCTCGCGGAACTAGACGAACTGGTGCTGATCGGCACCGAGGTGGCCAAGCGCGACGCCCTCTACCAACACGTCGGCATGCGCTTCGACCATGTCGATCACGTCGTCGGCGCGACCGGCGCGCGCATGTTGTTCAACTCCACGCTGCAGGGCTTCGACGACGACGCCGGGGAGAAACGCCTCGAGGCTATCCGCAAGGTCGCCGAAGGTCGGGACCTCTCCGGTGTGGCACAGGTCCGCGGCAGCGGCGCGCTGATCGGCCTGCAGGCGCTGATACCCGGTGCCGGCGAGACCTGGGGCAAGCTGCGGGGCATGGATCTCGCCGCCAAGCTGGCCGCCATCCGCGATCCGGATTTCCGTGCCCAATTGATCGCCGAAGCCCGCGAACCCAAGGGCTGGGCGCGACCCGGCTGGATGTACTACCTCGGCAGCGGATCCTCTCCCGACCACGCCCAAGGCAGTCACAACAACCTCGCCGCCATGGCCGAGGCGGCGGGCGAACACTGGTCCGAGACCTTCCTGCGCCTGACCGACGAAACCCACGGCCGGGCGCTCTTCAACCATGTCGGCGAGAACCAGAACCTGAAGGCGCTGCGCGACCTCTTCGCCGGCGGCGTGTTCCCCGGCGTCGGCGATGCGGGTGCCCACGTCGGCATGGTCATGGACGCCGGCTGGGCGACGTTCGTGCTGTCCCACTGGATCCGCGAAGACGGCCTCTACACCATGGGCCAGGGCATCCAGCGCCTGACCAGCGGACCGGCCAGGATCCTCGGTTTGAAGGACCGTGGTGCTCTCAAGGTCGGGATGCGGGCCGACGTCAATGTCTTCGACGCCGACACCGTGGCCGAGTCGCACCCCTACCGTGTGACGGACTTCCCCGCCGGCGCATCGCGGCTGACGCAGGGCAGCGTCGGCTACCAGGCCACGCTGGTGAACGGCGAGTTCCACGTCATCGACGGGGAGTTGACGGACGCCTGTGCTGGCCAGGTGCTGAGGCACTGCGGCTAGCGCGTCTCCCTTCGGGAGCCGTACAAGAGCGACTCGTAGCGCCCGTCAGAAAATGCAGCCTGACCGAAAACCTTTTCCCCGCTCAACGAATCCAGGATCGAACAGCGCCATGGACGAGTACTTCCGAACCGGCGAAGCCCGGGCACGCCAACTGGGCAACCGCGGACCGGTCCGATTCGCCGCCGACGGCCGCGGCCTGCACCCCGACATCGCGGCGGCCTACCGGCGCTGCGGTTTCTACGTACTAGAAGGCCTCATCGACGACGGCGAACTCGACGAGTTGCGCACCGGTCTGGACGAGATGATCGCCGGGGCAACAGAACGCCACCCCGCTCCCGAGGACCGCACCAGGCCGTCATTCGCCTTCGCCAAGCCGCTTTCCGACCCGTACGGCGGCACCGACGAGAACTACGGCAGGCACCCCGCGAAGATGTCCGAACCCGAACCGGCGGCCGACGCACCGGACGAAACCCTCTACTTCGTATACGGCATCCTGCAGGGGACGGACGCCTGCCTGCGGCTCTACGGCCATCCCGACCTGCTGCGCATCGCCGAAGCCATCAACGGGCCGGACTTCACGCCCTTCGCGGACTCCATCTGGATCAAGGAACCGGGGCTCGGCACGTCCGTCGCCTGGCACCAGGACGGCACGACCCATTGGGACCACCCGAACTGGGACGAGAACATCCACGGCTTCAATTTCATGGCGCAGCTGTGCCGCACCACGCCGGAGAACGCCCTGTGGGTGGTCCCCGGCAGCCACAAGCTCGGCAAGATCGACATCAAGGCACGGGTCGCCGCCGCCGGAACCGACCGGCTGCCCGACGCGGTTCCCATGCTGTGCGAACCGGGAGACGTCGCCATCTGCAACCGCCAAGCCCTGCACGGCTCGTTCGCCAACACCTCCGCCGACCGGCGGGTATCCATCGTGATCGGTTTCCACCGCCGAGACGCGGTGCTGAACGTCGAGAGGAAACAGCGCGACGGCAAGCCGGTGGTCTACGACGAGGCCCGAGTCCACCAGCGCTCACGGGCCATCCAAGTGGCCATCGACGCTCGCGCGCAGCACGATCCGGACGAGAAACCCTACGTCTATCAACCCTTCATCGGCGAAGAAGCCGACAACCGCTTCACCGAGACCACCCGCAAGAGCGTGCTCGAGGGCTACCACCTGCTCAATCTAGTGATCTAGGCCGTCCCCCAGACTTCACAAAAAGGACGGCGCACAAGGCTACGCCCGACTCCCGAAGTTTCGCGTAGCGGAACTTCCAACGCGCCGTCAGGCGCGCTCGCGGAGCGAAAACTTCCAACGCGCCGTAAGGCGCGCCGCCGCCGCCGTGTCAAGTGCGCCGACGCATGGCGCGGAATCCGGCGGGTTCCCATTCGCGCAGGGCGACCAGCAGGCAGCCACCCTTGTTGCGGCCCTCCTGGGTCGGCCGGATCTCGTCGCCCCGGGTCAATTCGTCGAAGGTCTCCATGAGTTCGTTCATCTTGGATCGCAACACCGCTGCGGACTCGATCGACAACATGCCCCAGGCGAAACGGTGGAGATCCTGGTCCGGCACGAATGCCCCGGACAGGAAGGCTCCCTGCACGTGTTCGACGAAGTATTGGTGGATCGGTCCGTTGGGCAGCCAGGCGAAGTTCCTCGCGACCCTGAGCTTGATGCGGTTGCCGGGCAAGAGTTCGATCAGACCCATTCGGTCCAGGCGCGCAAGGAGTTGGATCAGGCGCGTCTCGGAGATCTGGTAGCGGTCGACGATGCGCTCAAACGGCCATCGGTTCAGGACACAGATGCCGACCAGGAGAAGCACCGGGTCGCCGATGAGTTCGCGTTCCTGCTCCTCAGTCAGCGACGCCACGTTGAGCCGCAGCGCATCGGCCTGGCGCGCCAGTTCCAGGAGATCCACATCCGCCAAGTCGCAGACCTTCTCCAGGCGTTCCAGGGTGAACCCGCCCGTCGAGAACAGCCGCTTGACGCTGCTCAGCGACAAGTCGAGATGCACGCTGACCTGTTCGTATGAAATGCGCCGCTCTTTCAACGCCTTTTTCAGGGCCTGGATCATCCGCTTGGACTGAATCACTGGTATCAATATAGAAGACTAGATTGAGCCCATAGTCTCATCCATAGCACCAAAGTTGCAAATTGCGGGAACTGCATCATTTCTCAAGCCGAACACGATGAATCGCGACTACCCCAAGACTACCTCATCGCCTATGCTGATTGGCCAGTACACGAACTGCGCCGTGAACTACAACTTCCGCACACTGCAAGGGGACCTCCTCGGGGGCGTCACCGCGACCGTCGTGGTGCTTCCGGCCGCGCTGGCCTTCGGCCTGGCCTCGGGCCTTGGCGCCGCGGCCGGGCTCTACGGGTCGATCGCCGTTGGTTTCTTCGCCGCGCTCTTCGGGGGTACCCGTTCGCAGATCTCCGGCGCGACCGGCCCGATGACCGTGGCCATGGCGGTCATTGTCACCTCGCACGCCTCGACCCTTGCAGAAGCGATGATCGTGGTGGTCATGGGCGGCCTGTTGCAGGTGCTCCTCGGGTTGTCGAAACTCGGTCGGTTCGTCGCCTACACGCCCCACGTGGTCGTCTCCGGGTTCATGTCCGGAATCGGCATCATCATCGTCCTGATCCAGATCCTGCCGTTCTTCGGTCTGCCAGCGGCAGGCGGCCCCGTGGACTCGCTCCACGCCCTGCCGAGCGTGATCGACGGCATCAACCCCAGCGCGTTCGCAATCGCCTCGATCACCTTGGCCATCGCGCTGGCATGGCCGAGTCGCCTGTCGACCTACCTGCCCTCGACGGTCCTGGCCCTGGTCGTCGGGACGCTGGTGGGCGTGTTCTGGCTCTCGGATGCGCCGGTCGTCGGTGCGATGACCATCACGCCTACCGAACTGCACTTCGAACTGCCCACGGCCGATTTCCTCATCGACGCCGTGAAACCGGCAATGATCCTCGCCCTGCTCGCTTCGGTGGACAGCCTGCTCACGTCGCTCACCGCCGATTCGATCACGGGCACGCGCCACGGCCCGAACCGGGAACTCGTCGGCCAGGGACTCGGCAACATGGTTGCCGGTCTCATCGGCGGGCTACCCGGTGGGGGCAACACCCTCGGCACCTTGACCAACATCCGCGCGGGAGGGACGACGCGGCTGTCCGGATTGATCTACGCCGGGCTGCTGCTGGGCATCGGTGTCGGCCTCGGCGGCTACCTCGAGGCCATTCCCCATGCGGTGCTCGCCGGCATCGTGATCAAGATCGCCCTGGACATCGTCGACTGGCGCATGCTCGCGCGGATGCACCGGCTGCGGTCCGAGCACCTCGTGGTCCTGCTCACCACGCTCTCGCTGACGGTCTTCGTCGACCTCGTCACCGCCGTGGTCGTCGGCCTGATCGCCGCCGGCATGGCCCACGCGCGGCAACTCGAGGGCTTTGAACTCGACAGCGTCGTTTCCGTTCCCCTGCTCGACAGCGAGTTTCTCCCCGACGGGGGCCAATCCGACTCCTACTCGGCGCGGGCCGGCCTGTTGGCCCTCAAGGGATCGTTCACGGTCGCCTCGTCGCAACGGCTGGTGGCGGCGATTACCCCCGACATCAGGGAGCACGACGTGGTGATCTTCGACTTCTCCAACACCACCTACGTGGACGACAGCGCCGCCATGGTGATCGATCACCTGTTGGACGTTGCCCGGGGAGAGAATACGGAGTTCATCGTTCAGGGAATGCGGAGCAGAGTCGAGAGGACGTTCCGCACGCTGGACGTACTCCGGGGCGTCCCCGAGTCCCGCATCGTCGAGACCTTCGACGAGGCCCGCGAACTGGCTGCCGACCTTCTCGCTGCGTGACGGACACTACGCTGGCGAGAGCCGCACCCTGTGGGCATGTCGGACCCATTCGACGAGGTTGCGTTCGCCGTGGTCGGCAATCCAGTCTTGCCTAGGCGGACTGATGCGTCCTCGACACGCACCGAGTACCATTGCCCGTTCACCGCTCACGCGAGGAGAGAGGAGAGCACCATGACTCTACGGATCAATAGCGAAGTTCCGAACTTCACCGCCGAGACCACCCAGGGCGCGATCAGCTTCCACGACTGGATCGGCGACGGCTGGGCGATTCTCTTCTCCCACCCCAAGGATTTCACCCCGGTTTGCACCACCGAACTCGGCTACATGGCCGGGCTCGCCGACGATTTCGCCGCGCGCAACTGCAAGATCGTCGGCCTGTCGGTGGACCCGGTGACCAACCACTCCGAGTGGATGAAGGACATCGAGGAGACCCAGGGACACGCGGTCACCTACCCCTTGATCGGCGACCCGGAACTCAAGGTCGCCAAAGCCTTCGATATGCTCCCGGACGACGCCGGCGAGACGTCCGAGGGACGCACCCCGGTGGACAACGCCACGGTGCGCTCGGTGTTCGTCATTGGCCCCGACAAGCGGGTCAAGGCGATGCTCACCTAACTTCGACGAGGTGCTGCGCCTGCTCGACAGTTGCCAGCTCACCGCCAGTCACCAGGTGGCGACGCCGGTCAACTGGCAGCACGGCGACGACGTGATCATCGTTCCGGCGGTATCGGACGAGGAAGCCAAGGCCAAGTACCCGGACGGCTGGGATTCGCCGAAGCCCTACATCCGCATCGTCCCGCAACCTGAGTAGTCCCCGGCCGGAGCGCGCTAATGGATCTCGAATACAGCCCCGAGTACCAGGCGTTCCGGGACGAGGTTCGGACTTTCCTCGAGGAGAACAAGCACCGGGCGCCGAGTGCGGCGCGGATGATCCCCGGCCGGCCCAGTTCCGCCAAGGAGTGGCAGCAACTGCTCATCGAGCACGGCTACGCCGCCCGCACCATCCCCAAGGAGTACGGCGGCTACGGAGCCGAGCCGGACATCCTGAAGTCGCGCATCATCGCCGAGGAGTTCGCCCGCGCACGCGTTCCGCCGGGGCATTCCGGCGACAACCGGCTGGTTCCCACGGTGTTGGAGCTCGGCACGGAGGAGCAGAAGCAGTGGCTGGTGCCACCCTCCGTCCGCGGCGAGATGACCTGGTGCCAAGGCTACTCCGAACCCGGCTCGGGATCCGACCTGGCCTCGCTCTCCACCAAGGCCGAACTCGACGGCGACGAGTGGGTCATCAACGGCCAGAAGATCTGGACGTCCGGCGCCCAGAACGCCGACATGATGTTCTGTCTCGTGCGCACCGAACCCGACGCCCCGAAACACAACGGCATCAGCTACCTCGTGTTCTCCATGGACACGCCGGGCATCGAGGTGCGCCCGCTCGTCTCCATGATGGGCGATGCGTTCTTCAACGAGGTGTTCTTCACCGACGTGCGGGTGCCGAAGGACCAGATCATCGGCAAACGCGGCGAGGGCTGGTTCGTCGCCAACACGACGCTTCGCTACGAACGCGGGGGCCTGGGCGATCCCAACGAGGCGGAGAACCGATTCAACCGCATCGTCGACATGATGAAGCGCGAAACCGTCGGCGGCGAGCGGCTGATCGACAATCCGATCTACCGGGATCGGCTGCTGAAACTGCAGGGCCAGATCCTCGCCATGAAGTTCAACGGCATGCGCGTGCTCTCGCACAACATCAAGGGCGAGGAACCCGGCATGCCGCGCTGGATCGTGAAGCTGAACGGCTGCGAGCTGAACCACCAGATGGCGGGGCTGGCCATCGACATCCTGGGCGAGTTGGGACTGCTGTACGACGGCAGCGACTATCTCCGGGACGGCGGCTTCTGGCAGGCGCGCTACATGCTGGACCTCGGCCTCATCATCGGCGGCGGCACGGCCCAGATCCAGAAGAACATCATCGGCGAGCGGGCGCTGGGGCTGCCGAAGGAGCCGAAGGTAGAGCAAGAGGCGCGCGCCCGCGCCTGACACGGCCCTGGGTCGGACCATCGTGGCACACCACAAGCGCAAAGGCCCGAAGTCGACGCGGGCGGGGTGCCTCCTGTGCAAGCCATGGAAACGCCAGGGCACCAAGCGATCCGAACGGCAGAAACACAGCGCCAACAAGCGCATGTACACGGACGATCTCGACTTCTGACATAGATCGCGGCTCTTGGGGGACGACATTGGATTTCGCATTGAGTGAAGAGCAGCGCATGCTGCAGGACAGCATCTCGGGTTATCTCGAGTCCGGCTGCCCTTTGACGCGTGTACGAGAAGTCGCCGAAGAACGCGACGACCGAGCCGACGACATCTGGAAAGAACTCACCAACCTCGGCGTACACGGTGTGCTCGTCGACGAGGACTACGGCGGCGTCGGCTTGGGTCACCTCGAGGCTTCCCTGATCGCCGAGGCCCTAGGCAACGTCGTTGCGCCAGTCCCCTACGTCGCCTCGTCGATCATGGCACCCACGGCCCTTGCCGCTGCCGGAAGCGACGGGCAGAAGGAAGCCTGGCTACCCCGAATCGCGGGTGGCGAAGTCGTCGTCGGTGTCGGCGTGTCGGAGCAGATCGGTCGCCGGGAGACCGAAGGCGTTTCCTCGACCGACGGCAAGCTCACCGGCAAGGCGATGTTCGTCCTCGACGGCACGTCCGCCGACATCCTGATCATCGCCTCGGACGACGGCGCGCTGCACCTGGTCAACCCCAACGGGCCGGGCGTCACGCGCAACAAGCTCAAGACCATAGACCGAACGCGGACGGTGGCCGAGGTCGTCCTGGACGGTGCCGCCGGCGACGTGCTGCCGGGTTCGGTGGGCGACCGGGAGCCGCTCTTGACCACCATCGACGTCGGCCGCCTAGTTCTCGCCGCCGACACCCTCGGCGCCGCCCAATCCATGCTCGACAAGGCCGTCGACTACGCCAAGGAGCGGCGGCAGTTCAACCGCGTGATCGGGTCGTTCCAGGCCGTCAAGCACATGTGCTCCGAAATGGCCGCCGAACTCGAGCCTTGCCGGTCCCTCATCTGGTACACCGCGCACGCCTACGCCGCGATCCCCGAGGAAGGCCGGCTGATGGCCTGCCACGCCAAGGCGCACCTCTCGGAGGTCGGCAAGTTCGTCGCCCGGAAATCCACCGAGGTCCACGGCGGCATGGGGATCACCGATTTGCTCGGACTGCACTACTGGTTCAAGCGGATCGGTTTCAACCGGCAGTTGCTAGGGGCACCGGAGTTGGTTCGCGAAGAAGCAGCTCGGGTTCAGGAGTGGGTTTGACGTAGGGAGCCAATCCGCACGGTGAATCAAGGTTCCCCGTCCGCCCGATCAACCGCTGCGTCGGAACACCTCTCGGTGATGCCAGCGCAGGTATGCTGGCTCCGGGAGATCACCGTCGTTCCGTGGGAGTACGCGCGGAAGCGTGCCTTGGAATTGCCCCAACGAGTCCTCGAAACCCGATCCGGCTGCTTCTTCGGCCACCGTGATGGTGAGGTCATCGGTCGACAAGGTGAACGCACCTCGATCGAATAGCCGATGGTGAAGCGTGCATAGCGCAAGTGATCCGGGGGAAGTGCTCGTGGGTCGCGTTGATGACGATGTTCCGCTCGACCCGCGCGACGACGGACGGCACGAACAGCACGGCGCTGCGTCGCTCGACGAACCACCGGTGCCCAAACAGCCTCGCAGATGTCCCACCTGGTCGGTGCCAACCCGGCAATTGGTCGGCGACCGCGACTTCGTAGCTGACGCCGGCGGGTATCGTGATCTCGATGAAGTGCTGGTTGGGTGGCAACTCGCGCGCCCAGTTCGCCAGCGACTCCAACATGGCGGTCGAATAGTGCTCGGCCGCGTAGACTACGCGATCACCCCGCTCGTGCCAGCGGCCCGCTACCCGGACGGCACCTTCCGCGGAGTAGATCGGGAAGGAACCCGCCGGATCGCCGATGCGATAGGCCGTTAGCTGGGCTGGCAGCCCCCGCAAGTCGTCTACACCGGCATGCCGGCTTCGGCACGATGCAAGAGGTTCAGGACCGCCTCCGCGCCCGCCGAACTCGACCGCGCGAGCTCGAACGGTGTCTCTCCGCCAAGAAGCGGATGGGGACCGTCAAGGAAACGGAGAATCCTGTCGAGATCGCCGTGGTATCCCCGTGCCAACGCGTCGAGGACCCGACCCACCTCGTAGATGCGTTCGCTGTGCTCCCGAGGCAACGGCTTCCCTTGCCGGGACAGACGTCGATACGTGGCCTCGGGGACCATCAGTCCGATCACCTTGGAGCGACCGAGTACTCGCGCGAAGGCGATGACCACGGTGGTCGGGAGGCCACCCGCGACTCGGCGGGCCAGTGCCACATCGTCGAATTCTGG
Organism: Pseudomonadales bacterium; assembly: GCA_021295875.1. Taxonomy (GTDB): domain Bacteria; phylum Pseudomonadota; class Gammaproteobacteria; order Pseudomonadales; family Azotimanducaceae; genus VXYL01. Next base: position 2,190 of record JAGWBN010000127.1, on the reverse strand, counting down.
CGGCGGGTTCAACCCCATGAGGCGCGCCAAGCGCACCGATTCGTTCAGCGGCGGTTGCGCATCCCTGTAGGACTGCAGAGGTTCTGTTCGCGTCGCCATGCTCCAGCGCGTCGCTTCGTCAATTGACGGATAGTGTCAATCGCCGTGACGGTGCTTGGCGTCTAATCGCGGTACACCACAAGAGCCGTTGGCCGCGAATGCGCTGCCTTGCCGCATGATTTGGGCACGCGCATGATGCTCGTGTGCTTCTGCGCGAGACCATACGTTCCGCTCTAGTCGCGGCCGCGCTCGTCGCCCCGTGGTGTGCCGCCGAGCAGGTGATCCGGGTCAAGGATGGCGACAGCCTGGTCGTCGACTCGAACGGCAACGAGGTGGACGTCCGCCTAGCCGATATCGATGCGCCGGAGTACAACCAGCCGCGTGGAGACGAAGCCCACGCCGCGTTGCGGTCGCTGGTGGCGGAAAAGGATGTCCGGCTCGACCTGATCGGTGGCGACGCCTATCGGCGCATCGTCGCGCGGGTTCACGTCGGCGACGTGGACGTAAACGCCGAGCTTGTCAGCCGAGGACTCGCCTGGGTGCGACGCGCCTACGACCCCGCACAGGAACTCGTCGCCGCAGAGGAGGAAGCACGGGCGAACCAACGTGGCTTGTGGGCCGACGAGGATCCGGTGCCGCCCTGGATCTGGCGCAAGACCAAGCAAACGGACGGTAGCCGCAAACTCGGAGTGATACCCGAGGTGGAGTGCGGCACCAAGCGCACCTGCACCCAGATGGCGACCTGCGAAGAGGCCATCGCTTTTCTTCGCCAGTGCAAGCTCACGCGCATCGACGGCGATGGTGACGGAATCCCCTGCGAGAAACTCTGCCGCTACTACCGTTGACGCGGTCGCCATCGGCCGCGGCGAGGACGGGTCTAAGGTCGAAGATCGACCCCATCGATGCGAGGTACGTCGCGTACCGGCGTGGGACTCCGCTCGGCAGGGTTGTGGATCACCGAACGTTTAGCGGCACGAGCCGACAGCTTCCGCGTTCGCGGAACTCGATTCGGAATTGGGTCCTTCCCGCGCGATCTCGATGCCACGCCCCCAGCGGCCATCCGCATCGTCCAAGACGTCGGCTCGGGCTGCCGGTGGTGAAGACCCTAGCGCAGCGTACCGGCAACCGCGTGTTATGTTCCACCGCTATTCCAGAGGACCAACATGGCCAAGAACATCAAGGACGCCCTGCGCGAGATCTGCCTGTCGCTGCCCGAGGTCGAGGAGCGTTCCGGTCACGGTATGCCGGACTACCGCGTCCGCAACAAGACGTTCGCCATGATGGCGGTGAATCACCACGGCGACGGCCGTATCGCGGTCTGGCTGCACGCGCCGACCGGTGCCCAGCACATGCACGTCGAGGGCGAGCCCGAGCACTACTTCGTGCCGCCCTACGTGGGGCCTCGGGGCTGGCTTGGGGTGCATCTCGATCGCGACAACGACTGGTACAGCATCGCGCTGCGGGTCCGCGAGGCCTACTTCAACGTGGCGCCCGCCGATCTCGCCGGCGACCTCGGCGAACCAGACCATCGATGCGGAGGACTTCGATCCGCTGTCGGTGCCCCACGCCCGGGAGAAGCTCGACGGGATCCGGGCGCTGTGTGCCGAACTGCCGGAGACGTCCGAAGGCAAACAGTTCGGCAATCCGGCCTTCAAGGCGGGCAAGAAGACCTTCCTGACGGTGCATCGCTACCGGCGCCGTATGCAGTTGGAGATCTGGGTCGGCCCGGAACTGCAGGCCACGCTCACCGACGATCCGCGGTTCACGATCCCACGGTACATCGGCCACCGAGGCTGGATCGATCTCGACGTCGAGAATCACCTCGACGGGGACGAGGTCCGGGAGCTCGTCCTCGGCAGCTACCGGCACTTCGCCCTGAAGCGGATGCTGAAGGCGCTCGACGGCTGATCGCCACCCTCGTCGGCACCTGCAACCCGCCAAGGGTCACGACGTCGTTGCCGGTATCCGCGCCGCGAAGTAGAGTCGGTGATTGACCTCCGGCCACGGGTAGAACGCATGGCATACAAATTCAACGTCAACGGGCGCGCCGCCGAAGTCGACGCGGCGCCCGACACGCCGCTCCTTTGGGTGTTGCGCGACAACTTGGGATTGACCGGCAGCAAGTACGGTTGCGGCGGCGGCTACTGCGGG
>JAGWBN010000126.1:5740-10630 GCA_021295875.1 Pseudomonadales bacterium | reverse complement strand
CCTTCGCCACCGTGACGTTCGTGGCGTTCATCTCGATGCTGGTGGACCGGACCTACACCGCAACCCAGTACGCGCTGCTGAACTCGATCGGCACCTCGGGCCGGACGATCTTCGCGGCTTCGTCCGGGATGTTCGTCGACTGGCTCGGTGGTGACTGGGGCACGTTCTTCGTTATCACGACGTTGATGGTGATCCCCTCGCTGCTCTGCCTGTGGGCGATCCGCGCCAAACTCCGCGACATGCTGGCCGGCGTCAGCGTGCGCCTGTTAGGCAAGGAACCGGCAACGACGTAGCAGTCCACGGCGTCCCCGTTCGAGCCCGCACGCCCTAACTGAAGCTGAGGGCGCGCCGTTGCGTTGGGTCCGGGGAGTGAGCGACCATGTCGGCTCTTGTCAAACGACTTGCTGGGGAAGATAGATGGACGTGAGAGCTGCCGTCGCGCGGGCCGCGGGTGAACCGCTGGAAGTTGACATCGTGCAGTTGGACGGTCCCCGCGAAGGCGAAGTGATGGTCGAGATCAAGGCCACCGGCGTCTGCCATACCGATGAATACACCCTGTCCGGCTTCCAGCCATCCTGGGGCACGAGGGCGCCGGTGTGGTGGTCGAAGTCGGCAAAGGCGTGGAGGGCCTCGCCGTCGGCGACCACGTCATCCCGCTCTATACGCCGGAATGCCGCCAGTGCAAGTTCTGCCTGTCGGGCAGGACGAACCTCTGTGGTGCCATCCGCGGGACCCAGGGGCAGGGTCTGATGCCCGATGGGTCGTCGCGCTTCTCCCAGTCCGGCGAGGCGATCCTGCACTACATGGGCACGTCGACCTTCGCCAACTTCACCGTCCTGCCCGAGATCGCGGTGGCGAAGATCCGCGAGGACGCGCCCTTCGACAAGGTCTGCTACATCGGCTGCGGCGTCACCACGGGTCTCGGTGCCGTGATGAACACCGCCAAGGTGGAACCCGGGTCCAACGTCGCCGTGTTCGGCCTCGGCGGCATCGGCTTGAACGTCATCCAGGGTGCCAGGCTCGTCGGCGCCGACCGCATCATCGGCGTGGACGTCAACCCGGGCAAGCGATCGCTGGCCGAACAGTTCGGCATGACCGACTTCGTCAATCCGACCGAGGTGGACGACGTCACCGCGGCCATCGTCGACATGACCGACGGCGGTGTGGACTACTCCTTCGAGTGCATCGGCAACGTCGACGTCATGCGCCAGGCGCTCGAGTGCTGTCACAAGGGTTGGGGCGAGAGCATCATCATCGGCGTCGCCGGCGCCGGCCAGGAAATCGCCACCCGCCCGTTCCAACTGGTCACGGGCCGGGTCTGGCGGGGCACCGCCTTCGGCGGCGCCAAGGGTCGTACCGACGTGCCGCGGATCGTCGACTGGTACATGGACGGCAAGATCAACATCGACGACCTGATCACCCACACGATGCCCCTCGACGACATCAACAACGCGTTCGACCTCATGCACGCGGGGGAGTCGATCCGGTCGGTGGTGGTGTACTGACACCCCGCTCCGAAAACGCCAGGACCATCCCGGTGCGGACGCCGACGGGGGCGCGTTCGACGCCCGCGAGGCCGAGCAACCCGAACCGCCGGAACGGGCGGTAGTCGGGAACCTCGACGACCCGCAGGATACGGTGGTGGGGATAGGGGACGGCGGTACGCCGTGCCGCGAGCGCCCGACGCCCCGCTTCGAATAGGCGCGGAACGTGGTCGATGTGCGCCGGGTCGTGGAACACCTCGATGGCGATTCCGTCCCGCGCGTCGCGGGCAATCGCGTAGCGTGCCGAGTGGATCGACGCAAGGGGCGGAATCGGGCTCTCGGACTCGTACTCGAAGTAGGCTCGTGTGTTCTCGTTCCACGAACGCACGAGGTAGCCCTCGGTCACGGCGATCTGGTTCAGCGAAGTGCCGATCCGGGCTCGGAATCTGATCGGGGGTGCGGTCTGCAAGGCGAGCGAGCCGCCGGTGCCGATCGTGGGCACGACATCGGCGGTCGTCAGGAAGGTGCCGTTGGCGAGAAGCCGTGTCCCGCCCGGAGCATCCACAAGGCCTCGTGTCGTCCCCCGAAGATCGAATTCGACCTTCAGCGTCTCGCCGGGCTCCAGGGGACGGTTCAGGCGGTAGCGCCAGAGATCCCCGTCCCGGCCCAGGAGGTCTGCGGTGACGGTCAGGGCATTGACTTCGAGCGGGCGGGGAACGACGAAGTAGAGGTCGGGGATCGGTACGTCCAGGGGATTGCGTACGATCATGGTGCCCCGACTCGCGAGACGTTTCGATTCGGGACTCAAATCCAACGCCAGATCGAGGCGCGAGTACACGGGTTGGGGCACCTTGGCGACGGTGGTGAACCGGTCCACGCCCGGTTGACCCGCAGGCCGGGTCGCGAAGGCATCGTCGGCGCCGTGCAGAATCCACGCGCCGCTCACGACCCAGGCGGCGCCGGCGCCCCAGACCGCGGCGAAGGCGTTCGAACCCAGCCGGGGCGCATCACCGCGACCGCGACGCAGCGCAACCCAACGGCCGGCGGCGAGCAGCAGGATGCAGCATGACGTCCAGTAGATGCCCAACGCGGCCCACGGAGCCAGGAACGGCTCGAAACCGTTCATGCCGGACGCGGGCGGGATGGGTGCGCCGAGTCTCAGCAGGTCGTGCTCGAAGGCGAGGTTCGACCCAACCCAAACGATGGATGTTGCGCCAACGCCGAGCCAGCGGCGCCCCACGAGAGCCTGCATGGCCACGGCCAGCATGGCGAGGTGCAGGGCGCTCCAGAGATGGGCACACATGCCAAGCCCGAGGAGTTCCAAGTCCACGCCTTGCCCGCTCCAGAGCTGAACGGCCAGCGTGGCGAGGCCGGACGCGGTGAACATCGCCGTGGCGAGAAGGGCGAGGGCGGTCGTCTTGGCGACGAGTTCCTTTCCCGTGACGATGGGCGCCGGGCAGCCGCTGGCGTGGACGACCACGATCCAGACGGCCAAGGCGAAGTGGGACGAGACGACGTCCAGCACAACGAAGGTGGGTGCCCAATCTCGCAAGCCGAAGACCACCCCGGCGATGAGGTTGACGCTGCCGAGGGCGAACACGACCCGGCAGAAGGTGCTCGTCAGGGCGGCTTGGAGATCGGCCCTCGCGAACGCCGCCAGCGAGGACATCCACGGGAATCGGTGGGGAGCGACCATCGCCCGGCATGATGGCGGCGGACGCCCCCGCCGGGTGCCGGGATGGTCGAAGGCTTACGCGGGGAAGCGGCTTGGGCTGAACAAGCCGCGCTTCTGGCTTGCGTCTTGCTCCTGATCAAGCCCACGGACGGGCTTGATCAGAGGATCCCTGGCGCTGACGTCAGTGCGCGCCGGGAAGCGGCAACCGCTCCGGCTCGACCACCTCGCCGAAGAACACGATCCGCGTCAGCCATGTGTAGTTGGACTCCCAGGCCATCAGGGCGACGAGAAGCCCGATCACCCCGGGCGGCAGCAGCAGGGCGTAGATCAGCGCCAGCCGCTCGTACTTCAGGTGCATGAAGACCGCGACGATGTAGCCGGCCTTGACGAACATGAAGATGAGGATCAGCGCCCAGCGCAGATAGCCGGCGTCCATGTAGTCCGTGGCGTAGGAACCCGCGCTGACGACGAACAGCAGGCCCCAGATCCAGAAATACAGGTTGAGTGGATGCTGCTGGCCGACCTCCGATGACACGTAAACTTACCTCAAGCTACCAAAGCTACCAAAGATAGAAGAACGCGAAGATGAACACCCAGACGAGGTCGACGAAGTGCCAGTAGAGGCCGGTGATCTCGACGATCTCGAAGTTGGTGTTGTCGTATCGGCCCTTGCGGATTCGTCCCGCGATGATGATCAGGTAGACGACGCCTGCGGACACGTGCAGGCCGTGGAAGCCCGTGATCATGAAGAAGGTGGAACCGAACTGCGGCGCGCCCCACGGGTTACCCCAGGGTCGCACGCCCTCCATGATCAGCTTGGTCCACTCGAACATCTGCATGCCGACGAAGACCGCGCCGAAGAAGGCGGTGGCGTACATGAAGCGAATGGCCTTCTTTTTCTCGCGCCGGTAGCCGTAGTTCACCGCCAGCGCCATGGTGCCGGACGACGTGATGAGGTCGAAGGTCATGATGGCGATGAGCAGCAGCGGCACGGCCTGGCCGAATACCGTCAGCGAGAACACCTCGCTGGCGTTGGGCCACGCCTCCGCGGTGGTCGCCCGAACGGTCATCGAGAAGATGAACGTGTCCGAGAGCAGGAAGATCCACATCATCGCCTTCCCCCAGGGCACGCCCTTGAAGGTGGTGACGTCCGAGGACCAGTCCTTGGCGATCGTCGCCAGACCGGTGGTCTCCTCCGCGGTGACTTGGGCCATTGCGGTTCCCTAACTCCTTACCTTGTCTCGGCTTGACCCGCTAGGCGGACTGCGCCTCGCGGGGCGTGTCCTGCGGAATGAAGTCGCGTTCCTCGCCGGGCACGCTGTAGTCGTAGGCCCAGCGGTGCACCGTCGGCAGTTTCTCGCCCCAGTTGCCGTGCACCGGCGGGGTCTGCGGCGTGCGCCATTCGAGGCTGGTCGCCTCCCAGGGGTTGTCGCCGGCCTCGCGGCCGTTGCGGTAGCTCACGAACAGGTTGTAGATGAACAGGAATTGCGCGATGCCCACGACGTAGGCGGTCAGCGTGATGCTGACGTTCAGCATCTCCATGCTCGGCGTCAAGATCGACGACTCGCCGATGTCGTACTGGTAGTAGCGCCGCGGGATCGCCAGGAAGTGCATCGGGAAGTAGATGGCGTAGGTGCCGAGGAAGGTGATCCAGAAGTGCCAGCGGCCGATGGTGTCGTTCAGCATCCGCCCGGTGATCTTCGGGTACCAGTGGTAGATGCCGCCGAAGAT
>JAGWBN010000126.1:0-5708 GCA_021295875.1 Pseudomonadales bacterium | reverse complement strand
GACAGCGGCACGTCGACGATCACGTTGCCGAGAAACAGCCCGGTGAGACCGCCGACCACGAAGGTGAGGACGAAGGCGATGGCGAACAGCATCGGCACCGTGAAGCGGATGTTGGCCCGCCACAGGGTCAGCGTCCAGTTGTAGACCTTGATGGCCGTCGGCACCGCGATGATGAGCGTCGTAGTGGCGAAGAAGAAGCCGAAGTAGGGGTGCATGCCGGCGACGTACATGTGGTGCGCCCAGACGATGAACGACAGCCCGCCGATGGCGACGATGGCCCAGACCATCAGCCGGTAGCCGAAGATGTTCTTGCGCGCGTGCACCGAGATCAGGTCGGAGACCACGCCGAACGCGGGCAGCGCGACGATGTACACCTCGGGGTGGCCGAAGAACCAGAACAGGTGCTGGAACAAGAGCGGGCTGCCGCCGGCGTACTCCTCGCCGACCTCCAGGGAGTTGATCGCCGGCATGAAGAAGCTGGTGCCGAGGACGTTGTCGAGGGTCATCATGATGGCGCTGACGAACAGCGCCGGGAAGGCCAGGAGGCCCAGTACCGTCGCCATGCCGATGCCCCAGATGGACAGCGGCATGCGCATCATGGTCATGCCCCGGGTGCGCGCCTGCAGAATCGTGGTGATGTAGTTGAGCCCGCCCATGGTGAACGCCACGATGAACACCGCGAGCGACGCCAGCATGGTGAGGATTCCCCAGTCGGCGCCCGGCGTTCCGGTGAGGATGGCCTGGGGCGGATAGAGGGTCCAGCCCGCGCCGGTGGGTCCGCCCATGAAGGGCATGTAGCCGAGCATCAGGATGATCACGCTGCCGAGGTACACGTGGTAGCTGATCATGTTGACGAACGGGAACACCATGTCCCGGGCGCCGAGCATCAAGGGCACGAGGTAGTTGCCGAAGCTGCCGAGCAGGAACGCGGTCAGGAGGTAGATCACCATGATCATGCCGTGCATGGTGACCGACTGGTAGTAGAGCGGCGGGTCGATCCAGTCGAACAGCCCCGGGAAGCCGATCTGGGTGCGCATGATCCAGGACAGCACCAGCGCCACCAGGCCCACCGCGATGGCCGTGATGCCGTACTGCACGGCGATCACCTTGTGGTCCTGGCTGAACCAGTACTTGGTGATCCAGCTATGCGGATCGTGAAGCGGAATCGCTTCCTGATACGGTATTTCTGCCTGTGCCATGGGTCTCTCCTAAGGGGGGTCCCAGTCTTCAGATTCCTAGTCTAAAGCCAACGGCCCGAAGAACCATCACGGAGCCGCCTCCGTGGGTGCTTCGGCTGCGGCGCTGACCTCCTCCTTGAGAAGTTCGATCAGCGCTTCGATGTCCGCATCGGACACGGTCGATTCGTCGTAGGGCACCATCGCCGCCGCGAAGCCCTCCACCACCTGTGAATTGGGGTTGCGGATCGACTCGATGACGTAGGCTTCGTCCACGGTGACGGTGGTGCCGTCCGCCAGCGCCCGCTCCGTCCCCCAGACGTCCAGCCAGGTGGGGCCGATCATGGCCGTGCCGTCCAGCGAGTGGCAGGCGAGACAGCCGGTCGTCTCGGCGAAGTCGCGGCCGCGTTGCGCCAGCGGACCGTAGACCTTCGGCACGATGCCGGCCTGCATCTGCGCCCAGGTCTGCTGCCCCGCCAGCCAGGTCTGGTGGTCCTCGCGGGTGTCCACCTTCACCCAGCCGCGCATCTGGAAGTGGTTCTGACCGCAAAGCTCGGCGCAGAGCACCTCGTAGGGCTTTTCCTGGATGCGGGTGGGTGTGAACCAGAAGTAGGTGACCATGCCCGGCACGCTGTCCATCTTGGCGCGGAACTCGGGCACCCAGAAATCGTGCAGCACGTCGTTGGAGCGCAGCCAGACCTTGTACGGCTGGTCCACGGCCAGATGCACGGTGTCGGCGGTGATCAGCACGTCGTCGTCGCCGTTGGGATCGCTCTTGTTCATGCCGAACGGGTTGTCCGAGGTGATGTTGTCGACGTGGACGGTGCCGAACTTGCCGTCCTCGCCGGGAAACCGGTAGGCCCACTGCCACTGCCTCGACAGCACCTCGACTTCCTGGGCGTCGTCCGGCGCATTGACGAAGTCGTTCCAGACGATGAGCCCCGGTGCCAGCATCGCCACCACGCCGATGGTCGTGATGACGGTCAGCCACCACTCGAGGCGGGGATTCTCCGGCTCGTAGTCGGCGCGGGCTTCCTTGCGGTAGCGGAACTTCCAGGTGGTGTACACCATGAACACGCCGATCAGCGCGAACACGACGCCGCAGATCCAGAAGGTCAGGATCACCGTGTTGTCGATGTTGCCCCAGTTGGAGGCGATCTCCGTGAACTGCCACGGGCTGAAGAACGACAGCAGCACCGAGACGATGACGATGATGAGAAGAACGATCGCTACAGCCATATTGCCTCGGTCATTGGCTCGATGGTTGGTTCCACGCAAGTCGGCAGCCACGGCGGGCACCTGCCGTGCCCGCCCGAACAGCCCGTTCCGCTATTGCGCACCGTGATGACTCTTTCCCTTGGTCGATCCTCCCGCTGATCGGTAGAGGACCAGGGAAGCCGGCGCGCATTTTCCGACAAAAGGACGCGGGGGATCAAGCGTCGGGCCGCCCAAAACCGACTCGTCGGGTCAAATCGGCGGCGAAGCGTGGATTGTCGCTTGCGCCTGCGTATTGCCCGGCCCGCGCGGCGGCGATGTCACGGCGCGGCTAGCGAGACGTCCTCGAGGTCGAACCGCTCGAAGTCCGCCAGGTTGTACGTCAGGATCTGGTCGACGCGTTCGTTGCGTGCGCACCACGCGTGCAGGGCATCGTAGATCGCGCCGCTCGCCAAGCCCCGGTCGGCGACGCTGCGAAGTACTGCGCGATAGGCGACGGTACCAAGCGGGATGACCGCGAGGCGTCCAAGCAAGGTGTCTTCGATGAGCAGGCGTGCCTCGTCCGGCGAAATGCGCCTGGGCAGCGGCAGGGCGGTTAGCGTTGCGTAGACCTCGGCCAGCGCGTGGGTCGAACAACAACCGGCGTGCTCGCCTTGCGTATAGCGTCTGAACGCCTGGAAGGCCGCTTCGTGGGATCCGAGCTGGTCCACCAGCGCCGCGACCAGCACCGACGTGTCGAACAGGGTGCGCACTCAGCCGACGCCGCGGGCGATCCGGGTGCTGCGGGCTCTGCGTTCGGCGCGGACGAACTCGCCGATGTCCACGGGGACGCGCGCCGTGCCGTGATGGACGAGGATCCCCTGCTTGCGAATGAGCGCCGGTTCGCCATCCGCCCTGCGGAGCGTGATCCCGTTGGCGGCGGCTTCGATCACGAGTTCGCATCCGGGAGTCAGGTTGAACTGCTCGCGCAGGGACTTCGGCACGACGAGTCTGCCGGCACCGTCAATGGTAGTTACCATGCCGTAATGGTAATTTGGATGGCAGAGGCCGTCAACGTGCCGAATCGTTCGTGTCGAATCGTTCGTGTCGAATCGTTCGCCGCGCGACTCGGGTCACTTGGCGGATTTCCGTGACGCAACCGTCGCACGCGGAACGTACACTGGCACCCCAACGCAAGCGGAAGCCAAGGACACCCACCCGTCTCGTGACCCCGGACCTACCCCGCAAGCTGGTGGCCGAAGCCCTCGGCACGCTGCTCCTGCTCGCCACCGTCGTGGGCTCAGGCATCATGGGCGTGAACCTCGCCGACGGTAACGACGCCCTGGCGCTGCTCGGCAACACGCTGGCGACGGGTGCGATCCTCGCGGTGCTGATCACCATGCTCGGTCCCATCTCGGGCGCGCACTTCAATCCGGCGGTGACGGTGGCGTTCCTGGTGCGCCGGGAAATCGACGGCGGGACCGCAGCCGCCTACATCCTCGTCCAGGTCGTCGGTGGCTTGGCCGGCGCCATGCTGGCGCACGCGATGTTCGACATGGACCTGGTGCAGGTTTCGACCCGGGCGAGAACCGGGATCGGCCAATGGCTCGCCGAGGGCGTCGCCACCTTCGGCCTGGTGGCGACCATCATCGCGACCTTGAAGGCGCGGCCCTCCGCCGTTGCCGCGATGGTGGGGCTCTACATCAGCGCGGGCTATTGGTTCACGGCCTCCACGTCCTTCGCGAACCCGGCCGTGACGGTGGCGCGTTCCTTCACCGATACGTTCAGTGGGATTGCGCCCGTGGACGCGCCGGCGTTCATCGTCGCCCAGTTCGTCGGCGCGCTTCTGGCGACGGGCTTGATGGCGTGGTTGCTTCGCGGGGACGAGCGCTAACCCGGTTTCCTGGTCGTAGGGCCGAGCGCGGCTGCGGGCGCGTCGCCCCGCGCCGTCATCTCGGCGGTATAATTTCTGGTCAATCCGTGGCGAGACGCTGCAACGTCTTGCACGGCTGGCCGGGTGGAAAGTAACGGGCACACCGGATCACACAGCCCAATTTGTTGTACTTCAGGAGCAACTATCGATGACTAAAGTGAATACCGCCGTCGCGGCTGCGATGGCGATGGCAATTCTCGTTCCGGCGACGGCGGGGGCACAGCAACCGGGCGACTCCGATCGTCGCTCCCTCATCGAGGAAGTGATCGTCACGGCGGAGAAGCGCGAGGAATCGGAGATGACCGTTCCCCTGGCGATCACCGCTTTCGACGCACTGAAGATCGAGAAGCTGAAGATCGAGAACGTCAACGACCTCGCGCTGATGACGCCTGGCCTCGAGGTCAGCACCCACGCCCACAACAACAGCTTCACCATGCGCGGTGTCGGCACGACGTTCAGCAGCGCGCACTTGAGCGAGTCGTCGGTGGCCGTCTACCAGTCGGGTCTCGCGTCCCTCGCCGGCCGCACGGCGGGAATCGACACGGACGGCTTCGACATCGAACGGATCGAGGTCCTGCGCGGGCCGCAGAATACGATCTACGGTCGCAACGGCGTCGGCGGCACGATCAACTACGTGCGCAAGCGTCCCGAGTGGGAGCTCGGTGGGGAACTCCTCGGCGAGTTCGGCACCAGCAACAACCGCCGGTTCGGCGTGGCCGTCACGGGACCCGTGGACCTCGGCGACCTCGGCGAGCACCTTGCCTTCCGGCTCACGGGCCATGTCAACAAGCGGGACGGCCAGCAGCCCAACCTCGGCCGGACCGACCTCACCGAGATCTGCGACGTCGGCGCCTGCAAGGGCGACGACCTCGACAGCGTCGACAACTGGACGGTGTCGCCGCAGCTCGAGTGGCGCGGCGAGAACTGGTCCTTGAACCTGCTCGCGGGCTGGTACGAATCCAATCGCCTGATGGGCCGCAACCTGCCGGGCGAATTCCCCCCGGGCATCCTGCCCGAGGGACTGCGCTTCCCGACCCACATCAACGATGGCGTCAGTCCCGGCGGCGTCCGTCAATTGGCGTCGTTCTACGGCTGGGACGCGAAGATCCCGAGAAAGGACGGCAGCGTGCAGTTCAACCGCGACATGACCCACTGGGTGGAGTCGTCCAATGTCGTCGGCACCTTCGAGTGGAGCATCACCGACAATGTCTCGCTCCGCTACCAGACCGGGACCTCGAATCACGTGGACTGGCGGTATCGGGACGGCGACGCCACGGATCGCACGGGGACGCCCGGAGAGATGAATCCCGGCGACCCGAGCGTTTGGCCAATGGCTGACGACAACGGCGGTCCCTTCCGCGACCGGTTGCTGATCGAGAGCAACGACTACGACGTCGAGCAGCACG
>JAGWBN010000125.1 GCA_021295875.1 Pseudomonadales bacterium | reverse complement strand
GGACGATCTGGCCCCTTCGCGCCACCAGGGTGACGAGATTGGGTACGCGGCGGTCGTCGACGAACGCCTGCATGGCGGGGGCGATTCGCGCGAGGCGCTCCGGGTCGAAGCCGAGCGCACTCGGGTCGCCTTGGGGTAGGGGGGATTCGGGCATTCCGGTTCTCGTTTGACACTACGCAAGCGGCACATTGTCGCAGGTTTGTGTGGCGGAGCCGTTCGGTGGCCGTGGTGAACATCGTCAGGACCCATGATCGGGGTCGCTAAACGGGCCAGCCCGTGCAAACCAACGCTCGGCCACCAACGGTTCGAAAGCTTCGCATGGAACAAGAGCCGGTTTGTTGTTCGGCTGGGTCGACGCTTCCCGCCGGGAGAATTCGTGGAGCGAATTCTCGGGCGACCGCCAAGCGGTCGCGTTTTTCATGGTACTTTCCGATGATGCAGCACAGCACCCAGTCGCCGAGTCCGTCCGCGGAGAAAGCCGGATCGCCGCCGCTCTCGGTCGTGCACGCCGACGCCCTCTATCGGCCCGTTCCACCCGTCGAGTATGACGACGAAGGCGGGCCAGACGGGCGGAACGGCGGGTGGCGGAGTTGGAAGCGAAGCTTGCCCGAAGGGGCGCATCGTGACAGGTGCGGGGTCGCCCTATTCAAACGACGTTCGTACAGGGCGCGCCCACCTGCGCGGCGTCACGGTCGAGACCTGCACTTCACCGCACCCCGTGAACCCGGCGTAGTCGACCACCGCCTCGGCGAACGCCGGGAGGAACGCGTCGGGCACGTCCCCTTCCAAGAACAACGCCTTGATCTCGAAGCGTCCTTCCGCGCGGTGCGCCTTGCAGTCCATGCGCCCGACGAGGTGGTCGCGGAACAGGATCGGCAGGGCGAAGTAGCCGTAACGGCGTTTGGCCTCGGGTACGTAGCACTCGATCGTGTAGTCGAAGCCGAACACGTCCAGGGCGCGCTGGCGCTGGATCACCACGTTGTCGAAGGGCGACAGGATGCGCACCTTGTCCGGGAACCGCCTGGGTGCCTGGTCGAAGATGCCGGGTAGGGCGTAGACGCGTTCACCCGCCTCGGTTCGGCGTTCGATCAACGCGCCGGCGGCAGTGCGGGCCGCCAATCGGCTGCGGACGGCGGCGCGCACTTTCGCATCGCGGCGCAGATAGTTGACCGTCCTCGCCGTGGCGAAGCCGTGGGCGCGCAGGGTCGCGGCGATGAGATGGTCGACGTGTTCCTCGAGCTCCGGCTCGCGGGTGTCGATGTCGGCGGGCAGGAATCGCTCGGTGAGTTCGTAGCGCTTCTGGAACCCCTCCCGTTCGATGCTCGTCAGTTCGCCTTCCATGAACAGATTCTCGAGCGCTCGCTTGGCCGGCTTCCAGTCCCACCAGCCGCTTTGCCGCGGGCGCGGGTTCTCGAAATCGCGCGCGAACAGCGGCCCTTCGGCGCGGATCCGGTCCAGCACCCGGGCCTTGAGGCGCGGCTCCTGGCGGCGGTGCCACCAGCCCCACTCGCCCTTCGCGACGCCGCGCATCATCGGCAGCACGAAGCGGTAGTCGCGCATCGGCAGATAGGAGGCGGCGTGGCTCCAGTACTCGAATGCGCGCCGCGCCGCGACGAGGCGGTTCGGCATCGAGTCGTCGTAGCGGGACACCCGGTTGAAGAGGATGTGGTGGTGGGCCCGCGCGACCACGGAGATGGTGTCGATCTGCACGTGGCCGAGCTGCGCGAGGGCCTTCTCGGCACCGGCGAGTCCCGCGCCGAGCCTGCGTTTGCCGGCAAGCCCCTGGTGCGCGAGCGCGAGGCTCCGCAAGCGCCTTGAAGAAACTGGACTGGTCAAGTTCACAAGCCTGATCCTTCGGCAAGCGCACGGTCGTAGGCGCTGATCAGCATCACCTCGGCGGCCAGGACGAGGTGGAAGCTGGCCGGTATGGGGGAGGCGAACCAGAGGATGTCCGAGTAGATCGTGAGGCCGAGAATCAGGCGGGCACCCATCACCAGGAAGTAGAGCATGCCGCATATGAACAGTCCCTTCGATGCCCGGTGGCCGAACACGGTCCGACCGACGGCCATGCGCCAAGACACCCAACCCATGAAGCCGAGGATCACGATCTGCGCGGGCAGGAGGATGGGATAGGGGAGTCCGCTTCCTTGCCACATCTCCAGCATCGGCAGGAAGGAAACAGGCCAGAAGACCTGGATGACCTGGCCGCCGACGCGGACCAGGAAACCGAGGGCGAGACAGAGGCTCAGGGTCGCAAACACGCGGTTCATGGTGATGTCTCCACAAGATCGGTGGTCCTGATTGACAGTCCGAAACCGTTGCCGAGCGGCACTACCGCCGGATTCAGAATCCCCCCCGCATCGAACATCAGGCTCGGTGTGGTGAGGTCGCGACGCAGCAGGTAGGTGCCGAACGCACCCTCGGCGGCAACCAGATTCGGGCGAACCGCCTGCATGACGGGTAGCGCCGCCCGGGTCAGGACGCTGGTCTCGCCGACCTGGCAGCCCACGATGACGCCGAGTCCGCGTCGCGCCGCCCGCTCCACCAACTCCAGTGATCGCAGGACACCTCCCATCTTCGAGACGCGCAGGTTGACGATCCAGCGGTCAGGGCATTCGAGTGCGTCGACTTGCTCCGCGCGGAGCAGGCTCTCGTCGAGCACGATCCGCATACCACAGGCCTCGCCGACGGCGCGGAAACCATCGAGGTCGCCGATCGCCAGCGGTTCCTCGACGGCGAACGGGGCTCCAGGGAGGTCCGATAGATGGCGGATGCAGGTGTCTACCGATGTCCACAGGTTGTTTGCGTCGAGGCGAACCCGGGAGGCGGTCCCCGCGAGCGCTGCGAACTTGCGTCGGTCGCGCTGGGGATCCCCGGCCAGCTTGACCTTGAAATCCGTGAAGCCGCGCCGGCGGTAGCGTCCGAGCTGCCACAGGTAGGCCAGCTGCGGCGCGTCGCCAAGCACGGCCGAGTAGGTGAAGGTGCCCTCGAGCCTCGGCAGACCAAGCAGTTCCTCCACCGGCTGCCGGGCGATGCGGCCGAAAAGGTCGAGGATGGCCGTTTCGAGGGCACAGAAGGCCGCCGGGTTGCGGTCGATTGATTCGCGGTGGGATGCGATCCACGCTCGCAGGCTCGGCAGATCGTCGACTGCGGCCATGATGCCGTCGGCGTGCGCTTCGAGGAAGTCGACAGCACCGGCAACGGTCTCGCCGGTGACGTAGGACCTCGGGCAGCCCTCGCCGAAGCCCGTCTCACCCCCGCCAAGCGCCGCGACGATGACGTTCTCGGTCCGGGAGCGGGTCGCCGATGCGTGCCGGAATACGACCTTGAACGGCACGGGGAAGGTGAACGTGCGGATTTGCTCGATCCGCATGTCAACTCGCCTTCGCCTCGAAGTCGAAGCTGCACTCGTGTGCGTACTGAAGATGCAGGTACTTGAACTGGGCGTCGCGCTGGCCTTGGGCGACACGGCTCTCGCGGTAGGCGTCGCCGCTGCCGGGAACAAGCAGTCGGACATCCAGCGGCTTGAGCCTGTCGCTGGCACGCTTGCCGTCGTATTCGATGTTGGCATCGCGCAGACGCGTGTCGACCCGTTCCCCGATGTCGTCAGCTGAGCCGGAATGGCCGGCGGCCTCCAAATACAGGGTATAGCGGGAGGTGTCCTGGTCGGCGAGAACGATGAAGAAGCGGTTGTCGATCCCCATTTGCTCTAGGGTCGTGCAGACCGCATCCAGCACCTGAGTCTCGTGGAGCTTCTCGCCGGTGATGCTGGTCACGCCCTTGCCTTTCTGGACGAAGTCGAGGGTGGGCGTGTCGTTCACCCGGCCGCTGACGCGGACGATGTCGTTCATGTCGTACCGGTAGAGTCCGTTGGAAGTCGTCACGATGACGTAGTAGTCGTGGTCCGGTTCGAGTTCATCGAGCCCGACGATGTCGGCACGAGCGGAATCCGCCTCCCAGGCGTCGCGTTCGGCGAACTCGAAGAAGGTGTCGGTGAGCGTCGGCAGGCACAGGTTCCGCATCGGGTCGACGTTCAGCGAGCCGTGCACTTCGCTCGCCACGTAGCCGAGTTCTATGACCGCGCAGTCGGTGGGGAGCATCGGCCTCAACTTCCGGGACGCAACGCCGCAACTCCCCCCGGTCCACGTTACCAGCCCGGCGAGCCTGGGCCAGATGTCGGCAAGGGTCAGCGAGCCGGACTGGTCGAGGATGCCGCGCAGTCGGCGGGCCCGGTCGGGGTTGGGTTCCGACGTGCCGCCATCGGCAACCCGCTGCAACAGTTCTTCCGCTCTCTTGTTGACGAGGTCGAGCAGGCGGATCAGCGTGGATGAGTTCGGGGTCGCAGCGCAGGTGACGTCGCCGGCGGCGAGGCCGAAGGCCGCCATCGCCAGGTAGCGCTCCTCGTAGTCCTCGATGGACGCGAGTTCCGCCGGCAGCACGTAGCGGGCGCGCAGCAGCCGCGACTGGTTCTGGTAGAGCAGACCCGATGCGGAGCCATAGGGCGTTCCACCGGGCATGTGGCCTTCCACCGCCGCCCCGGTGACCGCGAACATCCGCCCGGCGAGGATGGGTGGGCCTTTCGAGAACGCGTACGCCGCCAGCCGTTGGTGGGCTTGTGTGCGCTTCAGACCGGCTTGCGTCACGGGGATGTTCTTCGGTGCCGCCACGGTACCGCTGGTGCGGTTGTAGTACACCGGCGCCTCCATCGTGAGTCGCGGCTCGCCGGTCAGTTCCTGGGCCTCGATGTCCGCGCGGAGATCCTCGTAGGATTGCACCGGTACGGCCTTGCGATAGTCGGACGGATTGCGCAGCGTCGCGAATCCGTGGCGTCTGCCGAACGACGTCTGGGCGTTGGTGGCGAGTATGTGGCCCAGCACCGTTGCCTGGGCCTCCGCAGGGGCCTTCGTCGCGTGGATCAGGCGCGACCAGCGGCGACCGTGCATGACCGCGAGTCCGGCCTTCACGGCGAGGTGCGCGACGGACGTCATCCGCGCTTGTCCAACCCCGCCACGAAGGGGGTCGTCATCTGCGCGAGAAACCCCGTGGGATAGTCGCGGTTCACCAGTCCGAGGCGACCGACTTCCCGGTCGGCCGGCAGGAAGCGGGTGCCGAACAACACGTCCCAGACGATGAGGTTGTTGCCGAAATTGGTGTCCGACTCGACCGCGAACTTGGAGTGGTGCCACCGATGCAGCTCGGGCCCGCTGACGATGTAGTTGAGCGGACCCAACCGCACGTCGCAGTTCGAATGCTGGAAGAACCCGTTGACCGCGTAGAACACGAAGTACGTGGCAAGGACCTCGTTCGAGACGCCGAGCAGTGCGAAGGGCAGGGTGTCCACCGCGAACTGCACCGCCTTCTCGATCGGATGGAACCGGCCGACGTTCAGCCAATACAGGCGATGGGGCGAGTGGTGCACGGCGTGGTAGCGCCACATGAAGGTGTAGCTGTGGAATGCCCGGTGCAGCCAATAACGGAAGAAATCAGCGGCCAGCAGCATCAGGACCGCCTGGACCGCGACGGGCAGTTCGTGGGGCCAGAGACCGCTCGCGGTCAGACCAGCCGCCCGAAGTTGCCCTGCAAGGAAGATCACCAGTGAGATCGACAGCAGGTACGGCAGGGCGACCTGCACCAGCAGCATGAAAGACAGGTCGGCACGCACATCGCCGATCGCCGGGCGCCATTCGCCACGGTAGGGAAGCTTCAGCTCGTGCAGCGTCACCAGCGCCGCCCCGACGAGGCCGGCCACGTGTCCTGCACCGGCGAGCACGGCGAACAGCCCGAACGCGATGGAGAGCACGCCGGGATACGAAGCGCGGGCGCAGAGCCAATGTGCCGGTTTGCGGTCCGTCACGGGTGTAGTTCGAAGGTCTGTCCCTTGTCGTTCCTGACCACGGAGAAGTGGCGTCGATCCAAGGTCAGGATCTGGCGGGTTCACATGCGCTCGGCGAGCACCACAACCGACGCATCGACCGTATCGAGGGGCAGGTTGTCATATTTTCGGACGAGCTCGCCGATCCGAACCCAGTCCTCGGGTTCTGGCGCGACCACATGGAAGGCGGCCAGGCCCTCGACGAAACTGGCTTCCACCGCTGCGCCGTGGCGGTGACCGAGGAAGTAGCTGACCTCGGCGACGCACAGCGTCGGAATCAACAGGTCGAACTCGCCCCGCGTCAAGGTATCGACACACGGGGAATGATCCGGGTCGGCCGAGTTGGCGGCGGCCAGCAGGGGTCCGGCGTCAACGATCGCCAGCAATGTCGTCCGCCCAGCTTCGTGCCAGCACCCTATCCAGCGAGCGGGCCGGGGATTCGGGATCGTCGACGATGCCCTGCCACGGCAGGGAAAGGGGTCGTCGGAGCCCATCCTGCAATGACTCCCGAATCACGGCAGACAGACTGATGCCTCGACGCCGGGCTTCGACCCGCGCCAGTTCGGCCAGTTCGTCCGGAAGAGAGATGGTTGTACGCATCGGATAGTCAGGTATGCAGGTGTGAAGAGATGCTAACACAACACGGTGCGTGGCAGGGTGGGGACAAGCCCTGGGACAAGCCCCGCCTACGGCGCCGTACCCTCGAAGTACGACTCGGCGAGGGCGAAAGCGTCTCGACCCACGTCGATGCCGATCAAGCGGCCGGGTAGGTCGTCGGCGGGCGGGTGGATGCCGCCCCAGATGCGCGACAGGCTGGTCTGGTCCGAGGCGTCCTGGTAGGTGGCC
>JAGWBN010000124.1:12467-13229 GCA_021295875.1 Pseudomonadales bacterium | reverse complement strand
CCGCTTCGAACCGGTCTGCCGCCGTTGCAAGCCGGAGCGGTTTTGAACACTATCCGTCGGTCAGGAGACGTGCTCAATGAAGCGGATGGAACGTAGCGCCGTCCCATCGTGCACGGGCCGCGGTAGCGCGCCCGCCGGTATCGCGGTGTGTCTGGCCCTCTCGGTCTTTGGCCCGGGGGAGGCCGGCCGGGCATCCACGCTCGCCGACTCACCCACCGACCTGGCCGGTGCCGAGGCGTTCGTCTCGACCTACTGCGCGGGTTGTCACACCGAGCGCACCAAGCACGTGCGCTGCCAGCGGTGCCACACCGAACACGGGGACGTCACCTTCGCGGATCTCGACTTGGCCGACATCGGCGCCCACGCCGAGATGTGGGAGAAGGTCGTGGTGCAGCTGCGTGCCGGGATGATGCCGCCGCTCGACGCCCGGCGTCCGCGTGCCGACGTTGCGGACCAGTTCCGGGCGTGGCTTACAACGGAACTCGACCGCGCCGCCTGGGAGCGTCCGGATCCCGGACCGTCGCCGGTGTTCCGCCGGCTCAACCGCAGCGAATACCAGAATGTCGTCCGCGACCTCCTGCAGGTGGAGATCGACGCCGCCCACTACCTGCCGGCGGACGATTCCAGCCACGGGTTCGACAACATGGCGGGAACGCTGCGGTTGTCCCCGCTCCTGATGGAGCGCTACCTGGCGGCGGCGAAGGCCGTCAGTCGGCTGGCAGTCGGCAGTGCGGAGTCGACGAGCAACCGCACCTATCACAT
>JAGWBN010000124.1:8982-12348 GCA_021295875.1 Pseudomonadales bacterium | reverse complement strand
GGGGCCAGGCGAACCACCCCGATTCTCGTGGACCGCCAACTGGAAGTCGCCGTCGACGGCGTCCAGGCCGGCGTGTTCACGGTGCCCAAGCCGGACCGGGAAATGCGGGAGCCACCGAAGTTCCGAACCCGAGTGGCGGTCTCCGCCGGCGCCCACGACGTCGCCGCCCGGTTCTACAAGACGCCGTTGAACCTGGTCGACGGTGTACTCGAACCGCAGGTCAACGAACGCGGCGAAGGGGAGATCGCCGGCGCCAGCGGTTCCGTGCCGCGGCTATCGTCGCTCGCGGTGGCGGGTCCCTTCGACACGGCGGGCCCGGGCGACACGCCGAGTAGACGTGGCATCTTCATCTGCGATCCCGGGAACCGCGGGGAAAAGGACTGCGCGCGGACGATCCTCGAGCGCCTCGCGAGGCAGGGTTTCCGGGGCGCGGCAGCGCCGGATGCCGTGGACGCGCTCGTCGACTCGTACGAACAGTCGCGCGGAGGAGGCAACTCGTTCGAACAGGCCATCGGCTTCGCGTTGCGCCGGCTGCTGGTCAGCCCCCGCTTCCTGTTCCGGATCGAGGGCGATGCCGATCCCCGGACCGGTCCGCGCCCGGTGGCGGATATCGAACTCGCCTCTAGGCTGTCGTTCTTCCTATGGAGCAGCATCCCCGACGAGGCGCTGCTCGAGGCCGCCGAGCAGGGCCGGCTGCATACCCCGGAGCAGATCGCCGGGCAGGTTCGGCGCATGCTCGACGATCCCAAGTCCTGGGCGTTGACCTCCAATTTCGCCAGCCAGTGGCTGGAACTACGCAGCCTCGCCTTCTACCGGCCCACCGCGCCGTTGAGCTTCCACTACGACGAGGCGCTGCGCGATGGCTTCCAGGCGGAGACCGAGCTGTTCTTCGACCATATCCTGCGCCACGACCGCCCGGCCACGGAACTCCTCACCGCCGGCTACACGTTCGTGAACAAACGCCTGGCGGACCACTACGGCATCACCGGCGTTCAGCACAGCGATCTCCGGCGCGTCGAACTGCCGCCGGGCCACGCGCGCGGCGGTCTCCTGGGCCACGGCAGCCTGCTCGCCATCACCTCCCATCCGAACCGGACATCACCCGTCCTGCGTGGAAAATGGGTGCTTGCCAACCTGTTGGGTACACCGCCACGACCCCCACCGCCGGACGTGCCGGACCTGGAGGGCGGCAAGCCGGGCACGAAGGCGCCGACGCTGCGCGAGCAACTCCGCATCCACCGCGAGCACGAGGCCTGCGCGGGCTGCCACAACATGATCGACCCGCCGGGCTTCGCGCTGGAAAACTTCGACGCCATCGGCCGCTGGCGCGAACGCGACGACTCCTGGAACCCGATCGACAGCGCCGCCGTCCTGCCCGACGGCACGAGAGTGGAAGGCGTTGCCGAGTTGAAGGCCGCGCTGGTGGCGAGACCGGAACGCTTCGCCACCACCATCGCCGAGCGTCTCCTGACCTACGCCCTGGGAAGGGGCCTCGAGCACTACGACGCACCGACCGTGCGCCAAATCGTCGCCCACGCGGCCGAGGACGGCTACCGCATGCAATCCCTGATCGTCGGCGTGGCGCAGAGCTATCCGTTCGTCACCCGGCGCTCGACACCGCCGCCGAGCGGGGACGAACTCGTTGTTGATCGCGCCTTCGGCACGGCGCTATTCTCCACGAGTGCGGTCGCACTCCCGTAGGGTGCCGGCAACGGGGGAACGGCGGCCCGGACAGGAGCCGAGATGTTCATCACGAAGAAGGCCCTTGATCGTCGGACGTTCCTGAAGGGAACCGGCGCGGTCGTGGCGCTGCCGTTCCTGGGTGCGATGGTGCCGGCCTTGGCCTCGTCGTCGGTCCGGCCCACCCCGCGCATGGGTTTCTTCTATGTGCCGAACGGCATCCATCCACCGAGTTTCCATCCGGCCGGCGAAGGCGGACCCGACTACGCGTTCACCCCGGTGCTGGAACCCCTGGCGTCGATCCGCGAGCACGTCACCGTCATCACGGGCCTCAGCAACATCGCCACCGCCCGCGGTGGAGGCGGTCATTCCAGCGCGCATTCGGGCTGGTTGAACGGCGCGCCATCGAAGCAGACCGAGGGCTCCGACATCCGCGCGGGCAAGACCCTCGACCAGTACGCCGCCGATGTCCTTGGCCGGGACACCCTGCTGCGCTCGCTGGAACTGACCACCGAGTCGAGCATCGTCGCGGGGCTGTGCGAACTCGGCTACAGCTGCGTGTACCGCAATTCGACATCCTGGCTGACACCGACCACGCCGCTGCCCCACGAGAACAATCCGCGGGCGGTCTTCGAACGCCTGTTCGGCACCGAGTCGACGCCGGAGGCACGGGCACGGGAACTCGCCAACGACCGCAGCATCCTCGACTCGGTCGCCGAGGAGATGAAAGGGCTGGAGCGGCAACTCGGGGTCGGCGATAAGCGCACCGTCGACGACTACCTGGGGGCGGTTCGCGACGTCGAGGCGCGCATCCAGAAGATCGAGAAGCACCAGACCGACCAGCTGGGCGCCGACTTTCCGCCACCGACCGGCATTCCCGAGGACTTCCGCGAACACGTCGGCATCCTGTTCGACCTGCTCGTGCTCGCCTACCGCGGCGACATAACGCGGGTGAGCTGCACCCAGATCGGTCGGGAGAACGGCAACCGCAGCTACCCGTGGATCGGCGTCAACGGCGGCCACCACAGCATCACCCACCACGGCAACGACCCGGTGAAGATCGCCGACCAGGTGAAGATCGACACCTACCACATGTCGCTGTTCAAGGACTTCGTGGCGACGCTCCGCGACACCCCGGACGGTGACGGCTCGCTGCTCGACCACTCGCTGTTGCTGTACGGCTGCGGGCTCGGCGACGGCAACACCCACAGCTTCAGCAACCTGCCGGTGGTCATCGCCGGCGGCGCGGCGGGCAATCACCGGGGTGGACGCCACCTGGTCTACCCCATGGATACGCCGTTGATGAATGCCGGCGTCACGCTGCTCGACAAGGTCGGCGTGCACGTGGACCGGATCGGCGACAGCACGGGGCGGCTTGCCCACTTGTAGCGACATGACCCATTCGGCCAAGTTCGCCGCACGGTCCGCACTGCTTTATGGGGTTCTTCTCGCTGGCACCGCCGTCGCCGAAGCGCCCCTGATCGAGGCCGTCAAGACCGGCGATGAGACACGCGCGCGGGCGCTCGTCGCGACCGATCCGGCGACCGTGGACGAATCCGGGGTGGATGGGTCCACGGCGCTGCACTGGGCGGTCAACCAGAACGACACGGCGATGGTCGAATGGCTCCTCGATGCCCACGCGAATCCCGGGATCGCGAACCGCTACGGTTTCGCGCCCATCACGCT
>JAGWBN010000124.1:0-8946 GCA_021295875.1 Pseudomonadales bacterium | reverse complement strand
GCCGACCCCAAGGCCATGGCTCCCGGGGCAGAGTCCGTGGTCATGACGGCCGCCCGCACCGGCGATCCCGCCGCGGTCCGCGTGCTGCTTGCCGCCGGCGCCGACGCCAACGTGCCGAACGAGGCCGGCCAGACCGCACTGATGTGGGCCGGTGCCGCCAACAACGCGGCCGCGATCGCGACGCTTGTCGGCGGTGGCGCCGATCTCGACGCGCGCACGCCTCAGGGACTCGATGCGCTGATGTTCGCCGTGCGAGGCGGTCGGCGCGAAGCCACCGAAGCACTGCTCGACGCGGGCGCGGACATCGCCGGCACCATGGCCACCGGCGAGAACGCCCTGGAACTCGCCCTCGTCAACACGCACTGGGATATCGCCGATCTGCTGCTCGACCGCGGTGCGGATCCGAACCAGGCGGACGCCGGCTACACCGCCCTGCACCGCATCGCGGTACAGCGCCAGATCATCCGTGGCGTGGTCTACAGCGAAGAGGCGGCCATCCCCGTCGGTTCACTCGACATCCACATGGATCTGGTCAGAAAGATGATCGCCAAGGGCATGGATGTGAACGCGCGCATGGCCAAGGACCGTCTCAAGGAACAGCGATTCGTGAACATGCGCGACGTGCTGTTCCGGGTCGGTGCGACCGCCTTCCTGCTCGCCGCCAAGGAGGCGGATCTGGAGTTGATGGAACTGCTGCTCGAGGCGGGTGCCGACCCGACTATTCCAACCCTGGATGGAACCACGCCGTTGATGGTCGCGTCAGGACTCTATAGCGATACCGGTAGTCTTGGGCGATTTCACCAGCGCGGCTGGGCGGCGGACCTGCTCACCGCCGTGAGGATGTGCGTCGACCTCGGCAACGACATCAACGCGGTCAACCGGGTCGGCGACACCGCGCTGCACGGTGCCGCGTACCGGGGAGCGACCGAGATCGCCCAGTACCTGGTGGCGCGCGGTGCCAAGCTCGATGCCGTGGACACCCGCGGGCTCACGCCGTTGTCGGTCGCCACCGGGGTGTTCTACAAGATGGGCGTCACGCAGTCGCCGCCGACGGCCAAGTTCCTGCGCACCTTGATGACCGCGCGCGGTCTCCCCACGGATGTGCTTCCCCCGGACATGGACGAGCGCTGCCTGTATTGCTACCTGACGCAGTACGCCCAGTTCGAAGCCGCGAAGGAACACGCGCGCAAATTGGAAGAGGAGTTCGCGCGGCTGCAGGCACCGAAGAATCTCGCGGCGATCACATCGTCATAACGACCGCAAGCGGTCGCCGTTCAGTCCGCGACCCGTATGACGCGGGTTCCCACGTTGCCACCGGCCAGCATGTCGATGAACGCGCGGGGCGCTTCCTCCAGCCCGTGGAACTCGTCCTGCAGGGGTTTCAGGTCCCCCGCTTCGATCCAGCCGCGCATCCTCGCCCGGCCTTCGCCGTAGCGGTCGGCGTAGTCGAACACCAGGAACCCCTCCATGCGCACCCGGTTGTTGACGAGGAGACCGGGAATGCCGCGCGGCCCGGGTGCCGGGTTGCTGGTGTCGTACTGCGACACGACGCCGCAGCAGACGATGCGCCCGTGGGGCTTCATGCGCCGCAGCGCGCCGCCGAGGACTTCGCCGCCGGTGTTGTCGAAATAGATGTCGATGCCGTCTGCGCAGGCGTCGCGGAACTCCTGGCGGAAGTCGGGGCTCTTGTAGTTGACGGCGGCGTCGAAGCCGAGGTCATCCGTCAGCAGGTGGCACTTGGCGTCGCTGCCCGCCACGCCGACGGTACGGCAGCCCGTGATGTTCGCCATCTGCCCGACCAGGTGACCCACCGAGCCGGCCGCGGCGGAAACAACCACTGTCTGGCCCGACTTCGGTTCGCCCAGGTCGAACAGGCCGAAATACGCGGTCAGACCGTTGGTGCCGTAGACGCCCAGATGATGGGCCGGATCGCCGTTCCCCTCGACGACGTGGACGCTTCCCCCCTTGTGCACGGCGTAGTCCTGCCAACCCGACGGGCAGGTCACCAGCGTCCCGACCGCAAGGCCGTCCACCTCGGATGCCTCGATCCTGGCCACCGCCGTGCCGCCCATCACGATGCCGCTCCTCGGTGCCCCGGCGTAGCTCGCACTGCCCTGCAATCCGGCCCGTTGCCCGGCGCCGACGGTGAGCGCCAGGGTGCGGCACAGGACCTCGCCTTCCCCGGGTGCCGGCGCGGACACGGTGCGCAGGGCGAAGTGCCCCGGCTCGAGTTTGTCGGTCGGCAGCGACTCGATGACGATCTGGCGGTTTTCCATGTGGAATCCTCTCGGCTGTTTGCGTTGGCGGCGTTCAAGCTTAAAGCTTAGCGGACGTTGACACTCGCCGAACGCACCGACGCCACTGGCCGTGGCGGTTGTGGTGCGACCACAGGGGGAACCACCCATGGCCTACGCTCATCCCGAGTTCTTGATTGCACCGGACGAACTCGCCGCCGATCTCGACAATCCCAAGCGTCGCGTGTTCGACGCGACCGTGTTCCTGACACCGACGTCGAGTGGCCGGATGCGGGCCGAGTCGGGACGGCGGAAGTTCGAGTCCTGCCACGTGCCCGGCGCGCAGTTTCTCGACCTGATCGAGGCGGCGTCCGACACCACGACCGGCCTCGGATTCAGCCTCCCGGATGTCGGCCAGCTGGGTGTCCTGTTCCGCAGTCTCGGGGTCGATGACGATAGCGAGGTCGTCTTCTACAGTACCGGGCACATGATGTGGGCGACCCGCGCCTGGTGGCTGTTGCGCTACTGCGGACACCGTCACGGCCGTGTCCTAAACGGCGGCTTCCCGGCATGGCGCAAGGGCCACCATCCGACGACAAGGGAAATCACCTCGCCCGAACCGGGCTCGTTTCACGCTCGGGCCGAACCGGGGTTGTTCGCCGACCAGGACGCCGTGCTGGCGGCGATCGGCGACCCGGGGGTATGCACGGTGAACGCCCTGTCGCCGGACGTATTCTCCGGCGAGAGCCGCATGCACTACGGCCGCAAGGGCCACATCGCCGGCAGCGTCAACGTCTTCTACGACGATCTCATGGACCACGGATTCTTCAAGGACGACGAGGCGTTGCGGCGTGCGCTCGACGCCAAGGGCCTCCTCGGTGCGCCCCGGGTCATCGCCTACTGCGGTGGCGGCATCTCCGCAACCGTGGACGGCTTTGCGTGCCTGTTGACCGGTCACGACAACGTCGCCGTGTACGACGGTTCGATGGCGGAGTGGGTACGCGACGAGTCGCTACCGATGGAAACGGGTCCGTGAGTTGACGTCCGGCCACCTTGCCGCGCGTCTGATCGCGGCAACGACCGTCCTGGGTCTCGGCGCGCCGATCAACCAGGCGGCCCAGATCGAGACCATCACGGTGATCGCCAAGACCCCGGTGGGTCGGGGCGACCTGGACGTCCACGACTATCCCGGGGGCATCCAAACCGCAGGGCAGGAGGAACTCGCGGCAAGCGGTAGCCTCGACGTGTCCGGCTACCTGGCGCGGCGCGGCCGCGGCGTCCACGTCAACTCCGCCCAGGGCAATCCCTTGCAGTCTGACCTCTACTACCGCGGCTACGCGGCCTCGCCGCTGCTCGGCCTGCCCATGGGTCTCACGGTGTACCAGAACGGCGTCCGCCTCAACGAGCCCCTCGGCGACGCGGTCAATTGGGATCTCGTCCCCATGAAGGCCGTTGCCGAGTTGAGCGTGCTCGGCGGCTCGAATCCCCTGTTCGGTCTGAACACCCTGGGGGGTTCCATCGTGATGCGCATGAAGGACGGCTTCAGCCATGGCGGTCACGCCTTGGAGGTAGAGAGCGGTTCGCACGACCGCCTCGTGACCAACCTCGAGAGTGGCGGCAACGACGGCCGACTGGGCTACTACGTCAACGGCCAGCGATTCAACGAGGACGGTTGGCGCGACCTCTCACCTTCACGGGCCCAGATCGTCTACGGCAACGTCGACTGGCGAGCCGGCGGGCGCTCCCTGGCCGTCGAACATCACCGCGCGGACTCAAAACTCACGGGCAACGGCCTGTCGCCCGCGGGTCTGCTGGCCCGCGACCGCGCTGCGGTGTTCACCGCGCCCGACCTCACCGAGAACAGCGCCCGAATGTGGTCCCTTGGCGGAGGATCATCACGGGCCGACGGCGGCTCATTCATCGGCAAGTTCCACGTTCGCGACACCGACACGGCGTCCATCAATGGCGACGCCCTCGAGGAGGACGACATCGACGACCTGATCGACGGCTTCGGCGGTCAATCCATCTTGAGCCCGATGCTGTCGGCGGCGTGCGCAGGCGAAGCTGGCGAACCGCCAGATGCGGGGGACGATGGCAACGCCTCTGACGAGGCGTTCCAGGAGACCGTGGGCGAGGGCGGCTGCGGTGCCGTCAACAACATCAGCCGCCGGTCGCAGAACTCCCGAGGCGGCGTGATCGAGTTCGATCTGCCCGCCGTCTGGTTCGGGTACGACCACGACTTGAGCGCCGGTGGCGGTTTCTACCGGGGCCGCAGCGCGTTCGAGTCCCGGGTGCAGTTCGCGCTCTTCGACCCGGCCACGCGGTCCACCCGCACGCCGGGGTCAGCGCAGGGAGGGTTCGCCGACGAAGCCACCGATATCGGTGCCCGGGTGGAGCGGCGCTTCCTCTATGTCGGCGACTCCATCGACGTTGGCGACGCCTGGATCGTCACCCTCTCCGGATTCATGCACCAAAGCGAGGTCGACCTGCGCGACCAGACGGGGGAACAACCTCAGCTCAACGGCTCGCATCGCTATCGCAACTTCAATTGGCGTGTTGGTGGGATGCGTCGTTGGGCCACGCGTCGCGTCTACGCGTCGATCGGCCGGTCGAGTCGCTTGCCGACCCCCATCGAACTCGCCTGCAGCGAAGCACTCGCGCGGAATCCCGAGACCGGCGAGGTTGAGGAGTGCCGGCTCCCCAACGCCTTCCTCGCCGACCCGCCGCTCGAGGAAGTGATCGCCAAGAGCATCGAGTTCGGCATCCGCGGCGACCCCGAGTCCGGTCTCGGTTGGTCCCTCAACGTGTTCCACGTCGTGAACGACGACGACATCATCTGGCAGACCGGCCAGACACGCGCCCACGGCCTGTTCCGGAACGTCGCCGGAACCCGCCGCATGGGTGCCGAGATGTCGTTGCAGGGGACGCGCGACCGCTGGGATTGGAGCATCGACTACACCTACGTACGCGCCACGTTCGCAGACTCCTTCGCCGTGCTGAGCCCCAACCATCCGGCGAATGCCGGGGGCGACGACGAGGACGACGACGCACCGCTCACCCGCCCGGTGTCGCATGGCGACCGGATTCCAGGCATTCCCGGCCACGTGTTCAAAGCCGCCGCCGACTACGCGTTCACAGACCGGCTGTCCCTCGGCGTGGACATGGTCGCCGTGTCCGGCAGCCACCTGCGGGGAGACGAGTCCAACGAATTGGACGAGCTGGCCGGCCACGCGGTGGTCAATGCCGTTCTCCGCTACCGCAACGACCGCTTCGAAGCATCACTGCTCGTCGAGAACATCCTCGGTTCGGACTACGAGAACTTCGGTCTGATCGGCGAGGAACCGGACGACATCGTCGGGCTTCACGACATCGGCGATGACGTGCGCTTCCTGGCCCCCGGCGCACCCCGTTCGGCTTGGCTGCGCGTGAGGCTGGCCTTTTAGCGAGGGTTGGGGATCAGGACTTCGAACGTCGAACTCCCGCGTTCGGCCGCCTTCAACACCTGCGCCATCTCGGCCTTGTGGTCGCGGTCGAGCCCCAGCTGGGCGAGAGTGATGATCGGCTGCAGGACGTCGTTCAAGGTCGGAACCGCACGGCTCCGCTACGGGACACTCCCCCACGGGAACCTTTCCGCCGTCAACGCGTTGCTGCACTCTACCGTACCGAATCACGAATTGCGTTGAACCTCCCCGCATGGACACTCCCCGCATCGGCAACGGCCCGGGCGCCATCGTCGCCATCGGAGGCGGCAGCATCCGCAGGATGGAGACCGAAGCCATTGACCGCGAGATCATCCGGCTCGCCGGCACGACGCGGCCGCACGCACTGTTCATTCCCACCGCCAGCAGCGATTCCGATGTCTACTGCCGGCACTTCGAGCGTGTCTATCGTGATCGCCTCGGCTGCTCGACCGACATCCTCCGTCTCCTCGGATCAACGCCGGACCCCGTCATCGTCGCGGAGAAGATCGACCGCGCCGACATCGTCTACGTCGGCGGCGGCAACACGCTCATGATGATGCGTCGCTGGCGCCGCCTCGGCGTCGACGCCCGGTTGCACGCCGCGTGGGCTCGGGGAGCCGTCCTGTGCGGTGTCAGCGCCGGTGCGATCTGCTGGTTCGAACACGGCCACAGCGACTCCATGGCGTATTACAACAAGGACGACTGGCGCTACATCGCGGTGGCGGGCATGGGGCTGGTGACCGGTATCGCGTGTCCGCACTACAACGGTCGTACCTACGGCGTCCCCCGCCGCCGGGACTTCGGGGCCATGATGATCCGGCGCGGCGGACGTGGCCTCGGGATCGACAACCACTGCGCGGTGGTGTTCGCCGAAGCCGGTTACCGGTTGATCGCGACCAAGGAGCAGGCCAGCGCCTACGCGGTGTCCGTGTCGCGAGGACGCGTGCTCGCGCGCAGACTTCCGAAGACGGCCGAGTACCTGCCCATCGAGACCCTGCGCGGCACGGCGGACACCGCTTGACCGACGTGGATCGCCCCACGTCGCGTCCCGCGCGACGCCGACGTCCGCTCCTCGCGGAACCCGACTTCCTGCGCCTGTGGATGACGGGCGCCTTCGCGGCCACGGCCCGATGGCTGGAGATGCTCGCCGTCGGCATCTTCGTGTTCGAAGTCACCGGGTCGGCGCCGCTGGTCGCGGCCATGCTCATGCTGCGCATGCTGCCGCTCGGCTTGTTCGGCGTGTTCGGCGGCGAGATCGCCAGTCGGTTCAACCGCAAGATCGTGCTGCTGGCGATGCTGGCGGGATCCTCGGTGGTATCCGCGACGGTGGCGACCCTGGCGCAACTCGGTCGGCTGGAGGTCTGGCACATCGGCCTCGCCGCCTTCGTCGCCGGACTCGCGTGGGTATTCGACTTTCCGGTGAGACGGACCCTGCTTGCCGATGTCGTCGGCAGGGCCCGGCTAGGACCCGCGATGAGTCTCGATGCGGTGGCGAGTTCCGGGACGCGCATGATCGGCCCGCTCCTCGGCGGCGCGCTCTACGCGTTCGCGGGCATGAACGGTGCCTTCCTGCTGACGGCCTGCGCCTATGCGCTGGCGTTCATCGTCCTGCTAGGCCTACCTTCGGTCGCCGCCCACGGCCAGGCGACGGCCGGGCGGGTTTTCGAGCGGATCGCCGGGGGATTGCGCGACGTGAAGCGGCAGCCGGCGCTGCAGGGCGTGCTCGCCGTGACGGTGGTGTTCAACATCTGGGGATTCCCGGTCATGTCGATGGTGCCGGTCATCGGGGCCGACAAACTCGGCCTGCCGCCGTTCGAGATCGGGGTGCTGGCGAGCATGGAGGGCCTCGGTTCGCTGCTCGGCGCACTGGCACTCACGGCGTTCGCCCGGCGGCGACAGTACCGATTCCTCTACTTCTTCGGCGTCCTGACCTTCCTCGCCGCCGCCACGATGTTCGCGCATTCGGTACTGCCGATACTCACCGGTGCGCTTCTACTCATCCTCGGCCTGGCCATGTCGGCTTTCGCGGCCATGCAGAACGTGCTGGTGATGCAGTACGCGCCCGCCGACAGCCGCCAGCGGATGATGGGCCTGCTCTCGGTCTGCATCGGCAGCGGCCCCATCGGCCTTCTGCATCTCGGCTTGATGGCGGCCTGGTTCGGCGCGAGCGCCGCGTGCACCATCGTCGCGGTGGAGGGGCTCGTCGCCCTGGGCCTCGTGGTGTTGAAGTGGCGGACCTTGATCGGCCAACATCGCACGACCGCATAGCCGTCCTGCCGTCGGTGCGTAGCGCATTTGCGGCGACCGCGCCAGCGGTCGCGTCGCGTCAGATCACGACGTCGAGCATCGCTGTCAGGTTGTCGTTCTTCCTGACGAGGTTGGCCGTTTGCAGCGCAGCGGCTTCCGACGACCGCGCGAAGCCCTTCGCGCCGCCGAGTTCGTCGAAGTAGACCTGGCTCGTGAGGATCTCCTTGCGCGCGAACCAGACCTTGTAGTGGATGTGCTGCGCGGGTCGCGCCGCGTACCGACCGGGGACGTAGGTGCGGAAAGCGAAGGCGCCGTTCGCGTCCGTGACCGCCTCGCCCCAATAGAGGAACTCCTCGAGCAACTCTCCTTGGCCCCTATCGCGGGGATGCTTGTAGCGCCCGTTGGGATCGGCATGCCAGATGTCGACCAGCGCGCCGGCGTAGGGTGCGCCGTCCGGCGTCATCACCCGACCGCCGAAGTGCAGGACATCCGTCCTTGGTTCGCCGACGATCAGGTCGCTGGTCTGGTTCCTTGGGCCGCGTGGATAGAACGGCCCGGTGAAGTCGCGCGGCGTTCGTACCCGCTCCGCCGAAGCCAGCGGTGCCGTGCCGGCCAGGACGCCCGCGGCGACAGCCGTCTGCACCAGTCTGCGTCGATTCATCAGGACCTCCTCAACGTGCCCACGCCACATTGACGTCGAGCATGCACCGATCAGATTTCCAACTCGTTACGGAGTTCGTTGACCAGTTCGTTCGTGACGACGGTGCCACCGGGCGGGATCGGCTGGAACCCGAAAAACCCGTGGTCTCGCCGGCGACCGCTCGCCCGTGCCGCACGCCGCTTCAAGGCGTCCCGCATTAGGTCGGACATGAGCTTTCCCGTGCTCTTGCGCTCGCGTTGGGCGATCTCCTTGGCGGCCGCGAGAACATCGTCATCGATGTTCAGCGTGGTTCGCATCGTTCTTCCACGGTCTCAGGACGAAGTCGGATCGTAGGCCCGAACGT
>JAGWBN010000123.1:13271-18071 GCA_021295875.1 Pseudomonadales bacterium | reverse complement strand
ACCCGCGCTGTCGAGGTGTCGCCGCCATCAACTCGGCGATCGCGTCGGCGCCCACGTGGAGCTCGCCCTCGTCGTCCACCACGTGAAGCCGCTTGCGGACGAACTCCAGATCCGCGCCGACCTCCGCCGCGGCCTGGTTGTCCGCGTGCACGTCGATCCACTCCATGGATGCACCGCAGGCATCGAGCTTGCCGCGCTGCCGCCGGATGCCGGCATCGCAGACCGGACAGGCGCTGTTGTAGTAGACCTTGGTGGTCATCGGTGGCCCGTCACGACAGCGCCTTGGCGAGGGCGGCATCGATCTCGGGCAGGCGAAACTCGAAGCCGTTGTCGAGCGCTCTGGCCGGGACGGCCCGTTGGCTCGCCAGCATGAGTTCCCGGGCCATATCGCCCAGGACACCCACCAGCAGGACTCGCGGCAGCGTGAACCATGCGGGGCGGCGGAGCGCCCGGCCCAGAGCCTTCGTGAACGCCCGATTGGTGACCGCGTGGGGCGCGACGGCGTTGACGGGGCCGCGAAGCCCTTCATGCGTCGAGGCGAAGGCGATCAGCCGCACGAGGTCGTCCCGTTCGATCCAGGACATCCACTGCCTGCCCGAGCCGAGCCTCGCGCCAAGCCCCAGGTCGAAAGGCGTGAGCAATTGGGCCAACAGCCCGTCCTCGCGTCCCAGCACGAGTCCGATCCGCAACACGACCACGCGGACTCCAAGGTGTTCGGCTGCCGTCGACGCGGCTTCGGCTAGCTGGCAACTGCGATGCGCGAAGCCGTCTTGGTGGTCGGCGTCTTCGTCGAGTTCCGCTTCTCCGCGGTCGCCGTACCAGCCCACTGCAGAGGCGCCGATCCAGACCCTCGGCTTCGTTTCCAAGCGGTCGACCAGTTCGATCAATCGCTGCGCCACCTCCGGTCGGGAACGTTCGATGCGCCGCCGCCGCGCCGCCGTCCAGCGTCCCCCGGCCACGGGTTCACCCGCCAAGTGCACGATCGCGTCGAACCGTTCACCGGAGTCGATCTGGTCGAGACTCGTCACCACGCGAAACGGGGCGCGCAGGTGTTTGGTTCGGTTGATATCCCGGGTGAGCACCGTGACCTCGTGCCCGTCGCCCGCCAGTGCCTCGGTCAGTCGACGGCCCACGAAGCCGGTGCCACCGGTCACCAGCCAACGCTGTCGGCCGGACAGTTCCAAGGACAGTGACCTGTTCTGGAATCGACGCACCCGCCGGGCTGCGGCGAAATCTCGGATCGCCATCGCCAGCAGCCCGACACCGGCCGCCGTCGCCAGCCATGACCAGACGCCGCGAGAGACGAACGCGATGGCGACCGGCGCGTCCAGCCATCGCCAGACGATGGGGGCCAACAGCGCCAGCAACACCCCGAAGTTGATGGCCAACAGGCCGTGCAGGGCCCGTTCCGACGCCGGCAGCCGACGACTGGAGTCCTCGACGATCCAGTCCGTGAACGTGATCGCGGCTTCGACCAGAAGGAGTCCCGCCAGCATCAGGGCCGTCCAGCCGAGCGGCAGGACCCAGGCGAGCATCAGGAAGATCACCGCGTAGGCGAGGTTGCGCGCGCCGTGCAGGCGCAGTTCCGGAGCGGCACCGGACCGCCAGGGCAAGCGTGCGATCAGTTCATGGTGCAGGACGACGTCGGCGAAGCCGAGCACGACCTGGATGGAGACGACCACCCAGACTTCGAGCGGGATCATGGCGCATCCTCGAACACGGCTTCCTGGCGAAGTACCACGCCGAAACGGGGGTGGTTCAGCGTCAGGCTGAACTTGAAGCAGGGCGCGGCGAGTTCGGTACTGCGAACGAGCAATCTGCCGGGCGTCAGCCAGCTGGGCAGGGGGATTCGAAGGTTGCCGAACGCCAAGGAGTAGCCGGTGCTTTCGAACACCAGCGAGGCGTTTTCCACCCGTGCCCGCAACGGCATGCAGAGACCGGCGCCGAGGTATTCCTCGAGTCCGGTGGGGCCCGCGAAGCGCTTCACCGAGCGAATCGCCTGGGCACGGCCTCCGTCCTGGCGATAGACCCGCGTCCATGACGAACTACCGCTACCGATTGCCATGACCACGACCGCTGCGGGGCCGAGGGTGTCGTCGAATGGCAGCGGGCTGCCGACAAGGCGTGCGAGTTGTCGAAAGAGTCGCCCGAGCCGCGTGCACTCCGCGGCCACGACGCGCCCGCGGTAGCAGACCACCCCTCGCTCGACGCCGAAACGCGCCCGCGTGCGCACCGGCAACTCGCTCCAGGACGGACCCACCAGCGATGCGTAACTCGGCGTCGTCGTCGGGTCCGAACCCGCAGCGACCGCGCTGACATTCGCGAAGGCCATGTCGAGCTACCTCTCCGACCGGCCGAGGATCCGCACCACGCGGGCACCCAGGCGAATCAACCCGAGGAGGGTGGCGTTGGGCAGGACGAGCATCTGCTCGTACCAGGTGTTCAACGACTCGACGAAGGCGGCCATGTCGGCGAGCCGCTGACGCGCGACGTCGCTGACCGTCGGATCGTCCTGGGCGGCTGCCGCGCACGCTTGGAGGGCGTGATGGGCCGGGTCGACCTCGCGGGCCTTGCGACCCTCGGCGATGCGCCTGGCGATCTCCCAGGGGTCCGTCTCCGCCTCGTAGTGATCTCGCCGGTCACCCCGCACGGGTACCCGGCGGACGAGCTTCCACCCCTGGAGTTCCTTCAGCGAGTTGCTGACATTGGAGCGGGCGATGCCCAGCTCGTCGGCGATCGCCTCGGCGGTCATGGGACGTTCCGCGAGGTACAGCAGCGCATGCATCTGGGCGATCGATCGATTGACGCCCCAGTGGTTGCCGAGGTCGCCCCAATGCAGGATGAAACTCTCGACGACCGCCGGAAGGGTGTGTTCTTGTATTTCTGTCATAACAGAAATAGTAGACGTTAGAGAATTCGTGTCAAGTGTTTCGTCGTTCGAATTGTTCGAAGCCGTGGAGAAGGGGAGGAGAACTTGGCGTGGCACTCAGCACTCTGGTCGCCAACAGCGGCGACGCGTACAATCCGCCGCTCTGCGCCCGTAGCTCAACTGGATAGAGTACCAGGCTTCGAACCTGGTGGTTCGGGGTTCGAGTCCCTGCGGGCGCGCCAAACTCTCAAGAAGCAGCCCCTCGGTTCGAGTCGGTCACCCTGCATTCGCACACATTTGTACTAAGTACGTTGTTTTTGCTGCCTATTTTTGTGTATTCGCTGTTCAGTTGGCCTCCTGCACGCTATGCTTTGCCATCGTTGTAGTTGGTCAGGGGGTAGCGTTGGCTGCAAGAACCGACACCGCGCTGACGAAGGACGATGCCGAGCCCAGGACCGCCATCAAGCTGACCGGCTGCCAGCCTGTCCGGGTTACCTGTGACGAGATCGCGGACTATGATGGCCGCTACGAATACTGGGACGCCGAGACCGAAATCGCCTGGGAGGTCCGGGAACCCAGCCCGAGGCACGAAGAGCCGTGCAGTCGGATCGTCGAACTGGTTGCCGATATCGCCAAGATGCGCGGCAGGCCGATCGCGATGTTCGGCCACGCCGCCCTCCAGGAGCGAGACGCCCACGACGGCCCGTTGCGCTCCGCGCAGCCCGACGCATCCATCTACCTCGACCGTCCGAACGTCATTCCGCAAGCCTTCGTGGTGCTGAGCGACACGCCGCAGCCCGACTTCCCTCCTCCCGACGTGGTGTTGGAGGTCGATCTGACCACCGATGTCCGTGATCGCAAGCTCGATCTGTACGCCTCGTACCGCCTCCCGGAGCTTTGGATCGAAGTCCCCGAAGCGCCAATGCCGAGCAAACGGAAGCGCCCGGGCCTGACCATCTTCGCCTTCGAGGACGGACGCTATGGGCAATGCGCCGAAAGCGTGGCTTTTCCCGGCTGGTCGGCGCACGAAATCCACGCGGCGCTCAACGAGTCCAGCAGATCCCAGATGACCGTCGACGTACTACGGCGGGTAGGCCATGCCATGGGACAACTCGTCGGCTCCGGTCCGGACAACGACCCGTTCCTGGCTACCGATCGCCGAGTAACCCGGCAAGCAGCCCTGCGCGAGGGCCGGCAGGAAGGCCATCGCGAAGGACGGCAGGAAGGCCATCGCGAAG
This sequence comes from Pseudomonadales bacterium, assembly GCA_021295875.1. Lineage (GTDB taxonomy): Bacteria > Pseudomonadota > Gammaproteobacteria > Pseudomonadales > Azotimanducaceae > VXYL01. The sequence continues at coordinate 13,964 of JAGWBN010000123.1, read as the reverse complement.
GACGGGAGGAAGGCCGCCGCGAGGGCCAACGCCAAGAGCGCTTGTCCATGGTCGAACGCCTGCTTGCCATGCGCGACATCCGCGTCACCTCGAAGTTGAACGAAGAAGCCGAGCGGATCGCGGCGATGCCGCACGAGGCAACGCTAAAGGCGGCACTCGATTGCAGGGACATGGACGACTTCCTCCGCCGGCTCGGTGCCGTGGACTGACCACAATGCCCATAGCCAATTTCGACCATGCCGCGATACCGATTGCTGATATCGACGCCATGCTGCGCTTCTACGGAGCGCTCGGCTGCGAGGTCGAGGAGGTCCGGCCGCCGCTCTTCTACTCGGTGGTGTTCGGCGACAACAAGATCAACTTCCATGGCCCGCAGGCTTGGCAGTCGGGGACGTTCAACCTGCGGGGACCAACCGCCCGGCCCGGCTGTGGCGACTTCTGCTTCCTATGGGACGGTTCCGCGGACGAACTCGCTGAGACGCTCGCCCGGGTCGACGCGCCGGTGGTGGAAGGACCGGTGCCGAGGGTCGGCGGTCGGGGCGAAACGGGGATGAGCACCTACATCCGCGATCCCGACGGCAATCTCTTGGAGTTCATCGTCTACCCCTGAGCGCCGCTAGATTCCTTGAGCGGGGCCAATGTTTACGGTCAGGTTGCATTTACTGACGAGCGCTACGAGTCGCTCTTGTACGG
>JAGWBN010000123.1:1123-13251 GCA_021295875.1 Pseudomonadales bacterium | reverse complement strand
TGTTTACGGTCAGGTTGCATTTACTGACGAGCGCTACGAGTCGCTCTTGTACGGCTCGCGTACTCGCGAGACGCGCTAGGTTCCTTGAGCGGCGCTGATGTTTACACGCAGGTTGCATTTCGAACAACGCTCGGGATCGCTCTTGGACGGCTCGCGAAGCGAGACGCGCTATGCTTCGAGCAATGCCCGTGCTTCCGACGCCACCCGGGTTCCGTCGAAGAACGCCGGGTTGGTCTTGCCCCAGAAGTTCACCGGATTCTCGAACACGAAGCGGCGGAAACCATCGGCGTCGATCCGTCCATCCTCGACCAACTCGTAGGCCTCGGTGACGACCTCCGACATGTCCTGGACGTCGAAATGGCCGATGTCCGAGCCGAACAGGGTCTTGATCTCCGCACCGCCCGGGTTGCAGTCGCGGTTGAAGGCCCAGGCGTTGTTGGAGTCGTCCGCCTCGCAGCCGAAGTAGAACGGCTCGACGAACAGGGTGTTGAAGTCCTCCACCGAGGCGATGCCGCAGGCGGCGTAGTCGTCGAGTTCGTCCAGCCCACCGGTGGTTCGCGTGCCGCTGTTCGTGCTGATGCCGTTGCCGCTGCGGATGGCTTCGGCCATCTCCGGCGGCGCGTATTGTTCGGCCAACGCGACCAGTTCCGCCGTGTCCAGGTTCGCCGGGTTGACATCCTCCAGGGCGTCGCGGTTGCGGATGTGCCAATGGCCGATGAGGTCGGCGTAGAGCAGGCAGGCGAAGCCCACGCCGCCCTCGAGGAAGGCGAAGTTGAGCTCCGGGAAGCGGCGCGTGACGCCACCCAGGAAGATCGCCTTGCAGACCGCTTCGGACGCCGCCGCGAAGTGGCCGATGTGGTTGTAGCAGAAGTTCGACGGGGACATGCGGAACGCCCGGCCGCGGGAGCCGCGGTGGAATGTCGGCGAGACGCCCAGTTCGCGGCACGTTCGCCACACCGGATCGTAGTCGTGGGCGCTGTCGAGGCCGATCACGTCGTACCAGATGGCGAGGTCGGCGGCTTCGGGCCGGTCTTCGGCCACCTTGGCGATGGGCCGGTCGATCATGCTGTTCAGCATCACCGCCTTGAGGCCCAGTTCGCCGACGGCGTGCTCGAGTTCGGCGATCGCCTCTTCCGGGTGGTGCATGGGAATCACCGCAGGCGGCGTCATGCGGTCCTTGAGCGGCTCGAAGAGTTCCGCCTGGTAGATGTTGAACGCCCGGCAGGCGGCGGTGCGCGCCTCGGCGTCGTTCACCCGGGGTAGTCCCAGCCCCATGGTGGGGAACAGCACGGCGAAGTCGACGCCGAACTCGTCCAGGCGTTCGTAGAGCAGTCGCGGCATCATCGCCGTGGCGCGGTCGCGCGTGTTCTTGGTGGGTGCGCCCCAGAACGCCTCTTGGGCGACGTTCTCCCGGCGTCGTTCGGCGGACGTCATCCTGAGCGAGCGCCGGACCCGCTCGCCGTTGATGTGCATGGCGCGCACGGCGGGCTCGCCGCCGATTTTCTCCATCGCCGCGCCAACCACTGGTCCGTACTCCAGCCAGTGGCCATCGGCGTCGATCACCGGATGCCCGAGACCGGCTCGCAGTCTTGCCCCGTCGTCGGCCATGTCGTCCTCCCCTTCCACGCCAACGGGTGACAGCTTACCCGACCCCGCCGAAGTTGCGTAGAACGCGCCGTCGACCTGGGCCGTGTCACAATCCGCGCTCCGTCGCCGGAAGAACGCCGAGCGGATGTACCCCACGGCCTATCTGTACTACCTGCTCCATCTCGTCCCGGTCGCGTTGGCTGTCTCCTTCAACGCGGCCTACGCCTACTGGCTGGTGTCAAGCATCGGCATCGCCATCCTGGTGGTCTGGCTCTGGCGCGGTGGATTCTGGCGGCGACTCGCGGCGCTCGTGCTGAACGGGACGACGACGTTCGCCAACATCGCGCTGGCCTCCTCCCTCTACCTGCAGGGCACCGGGTTCAACGCGCCATTCTTCCATCACCTGGACGGCGAGACGTTCGCCATCGCGAGGGAAGCGTTCGCGCCGCTCTTCTTTGGCGCTTTGATCTACCTACTTGTGCTTTGCGCCTGGCCCCTGGCGCTCCGACGGCAAAGCGACACCGTGGGACGAGTGCGTCTTGCCGTCGCCGCAACCTTGGGACTCGTGTGCAACGCGCCGCTCATCTCGCTCGTCGGCTACGGTGTCGAACGCCTCGGCGACGAGCGCGCGGCGACGATCATCCCGCAGACGTTGCCGAAGGCCATCGTCGTCGAGCCGCTCGTGGAACCAAGGAACCTCGTCCTGGTCTTCGCCGAGTCCTTGGAGGCGACCTACAGCCGTGCCGGTGTTTTCGGCGAGGACTTGACACCTCGTTTGAGCGATCTGGCGACGCAGGGGATCCGCTTCACGGACATACGCCAGGTCCGTGATACCGAGGCCACGATCACCGGCATGATCGCGGCGATGTGCGCTCTACCGCTGCGCACGAGCTTCTCCTGGGAGAACATCAACGTGTTGCTGCCGAACGTCGATGCGCCCTTGCGCGGACAAAGCTGTCTCGCCGATGTGCTGACGGCGCACGGCTACGGAACGGCCTACATGGGCGGCGCGCCGTTGGCATTCGCGGGGAAGGGAAAGTTCCTTGCGGCCCACGGATTCGATGAGCGCTACGGTCGCGAAGCCCTGCAGGCGCGTTTCCCGGATGCGTCGCGGTCGTCCGGCTGGGGTGTTCACGACGACGCCCTGTTCGCCTTCGCCGACGAAAAGCTCGAGGAGTGGAGTCGTGGCGAGGAACCCTTCATGCTGGCCCTGCTGACGCTGGACACACACCACCCGTCGGGACTCCCGTCGACAAGCTGCGGTCTGCGGGCGGGCATGAACGGGATGGAGTTCGCGGTGCGCTGTTCGGATCGACTACTTGCGGATTTCATCGACGGTGTGCGTGAGCGGCATCCCACCACCGTGGTCGTCCTGCTGTCGGACCACCTCGCGCACCGCAACGACCTCTCGAGTGTCCTCAACGAACACGCCGAGAGTCGCAGGCTGCGCTTCGCGGTGTGGTCGCCGGATGCCGACGCCGCGGTCGTCGACAAGCCCGGCACGCACTTCGACGTCATGCCGACCCTGCTCGACTTCCTCGGCTTCGAGAACTGGCGTCGCCACAATCTAGGCGCTTCGCTGCTGCGCTTCGACAGCCCATGGTTCGCCCTGGGTTCGGACTCACTCCCGGCGTTGACCCAGTCGCTGCCACCCATTCGACTACAGCGCGGCGAGCAGATCGTCCTCGAGGCGAAGGGGCCGTTGATCCGGGTCGACGGACGGAAGCTGTTGGCGAACGTCGAGGGACTCGCGCTCGAGCAGGGAGAGCCGGGGATCTTCGCGGTCGAATTCCACGGCGATGGCCGTGTCGCCGGTTTTCGGAGCAGTCGTTCGATGGAGGCGTTCAGCCGGGCCCTGCGCGAGTCGCCGAGGCCCGACAGCCTGCTGGTCGGCGTGTCGGCCAACGACGCGTTCAACCGCCGCTTCGTCCCGGACCACCCGGCCAAGCTCGCCTACTTCACCGGGCGTTTCGGCACCGAGGCGTTCGCTGTGAATCCACTCTGGTGGCGGGAGACCGTGGACGTGTCGGCCATACTCGATGCGCACGCGGGGGCTATAGTCGGGTCGGATCCGGAGCGGACGACAAGATGACGGAGCAAACCGAGGGCTTGGACTCGACCGGAGGGGGATCGGACTCGGAGTCTGCCCGGCTTACCGTCGACCTCGGTGCGCTGCGTGCCAACTACCGGCGCCTTGCAGTGTCGGCACCACGCACGGCCGCGGTTGTCAAGGCGAACGGCTATGGCACCGGCGCCGTACCGGCATTCGAGGCGCTGTGTGCCGAGGGATGCCGCGACTTCTTCGTCGCCACGGTGGAGGAGGGCGCCGAGCTTCGGCGCGCTTTCGCGGAACGTTCGATGGAACGTGGTTTGTTGCCTAGCGGTCGGCGCCGCCTCGCCGCCGGGAGAATTCGCGCAGCGAATTCTCGGGGCGACCGCGAAGCGGTCGCGTCCCGCATCTACGTGTTCTCAGGCCCGTTGAACGACGGTGGTGCGCAGACGATGGCGCGAAATGACCTGACTCCCGTGCTGAACGACGAGATCCAGGTGCGGCGTTGGACGCCGTACCGCGAGCTGCCCGTTGCGGTCCATGTGGACACCGGGATGCACCGGCTCGGCTTTCCCTGGGATGCACTGTCCGCGGACCTGTTCGAAGGTCTGAACGTTCGCGTCGTGCTGTCTCATCTGGCCAACGCCGATGAGCCTGCCGACCCGATGACGGACCGCCAGATCGATCGTTTCGCCCGAGCCACGACGGTCTTTCCAGGCGCGATCACCAGTCTCGCCAATTCCGCGGGCGCCCTGTCGGGCGTGGCCTCGGACATGACCCGCGCCGGCATCGCTCTCTACGGCGGCAACCCGTTCGCCACACAACGGAACCCCATGCGTCCCGTGGCGACCCTGGAGGCAAGGGTGCTGGCCCTACGACAGGTTGGTAGGGGCGAACCGGTCGGTTACCGGGGAACCCACACCACCACCGCCGAGACGTGCATCGCGGTCTTGGGGATCGGCTACGCGGACGGTGTCCCCAGGGTCCTGTCGGCGGATGCCCGGGTGGCGTGGCGAGGATCTCGGCTGCCGATCATCGGGCGAGTGTCCATGGACCTGATGCACATCGACGCCACGACCGTCTCGGATGGCATCGCCCTCGGCGACTGGGTGGAGATCTTCGGCTCCACCGTGGGCGTGGACGAGATCGCCGCGTGGGCGGGCACCATCAGCTACGAGATGCTGACGCGCATCGGATCGCGGGCTAGACGAACGTACGTAGACAATTGACGATGGCAAACGCCCGCAACGTGTGGGTAGGGCGCGCGGTCGCGCCTACGCTATGATCGCGCGCTTGGAATTCAGGAGGGACACCCCATGCCGTCAATCAATCCCAACGGCGTTCTAGCCGGCCAGGTCGCCGTCATCACCGGCGCAAGCCGCGGCATCGGTGAAGCCATCGCCAAACGCTACGCCATGGAAGGCGCGAAGGTCGTCGTGTCGGCCCGCACCGTGGACCCGGAGGACCACTTCCTGCCGGGCTCGATCAACGAGACCGTGCAGGCGATCCGCGATGCCGGCGGCGAAGCAATCGCGGTCAAGGCCGACCTGTCCCAGGAGGAGGACCGCCACAACCTCGTCAAGGCCACGGAAGACGCCTACGGGCCCGTGGACATCCTGGTCAACAACGCCGCCGTGACGTGGTTCATGCCGGTCACCGATTTCACCGAGAAGCGCTTCCGCATCATGATGGACGTGCAGGTGTGGGGGCCGTTCGAGTTGGCCCAGCTGTGCCTGGGATCCATGCTGGAGCGGGGCGGGGGCTGGATACTCAACATCTCGTCCCATGCAGCGATCCATCCCAACGCCAAGGCCCCCGGTGGCCACGGCGGTACCGTCTACGGCATGTGCAAGGCGGCGCTGGAGCGGTTCACCACGGGGCTCGCGCAGGAGGTCTACGGCCGGGGAGTCGGGGTGAACGTGATCTCGCCGGGGCTGGTGGCGACGCCGGGCGTTGTTCACCACAAGCTCATCAACGAGTCCAACAAGGACCGCGTGACGCCGGTCGAGCACATGGCCGAGGCGTGCCTCAGGCTGTGCCATGGCGATGCCGGCGAGATCACCGGGCGCATCGACTACGCCGACCAGGTGATGGCCGAGTTCGACCTCGAACCCGCCGACATCATCTGACGCGTATTCTTGAAATGACACGTCTACACAACGAGCTGAGTCTCGACGCCTACTGGATGCCGTTCACGGCGAACCGGGCGTTCAAGGCCGATCCAGGCACCCGGTACCGCGCCGACGATGGGCGCGAAGTGCTCGACGGCATCTCCGGTCTGTGGTGCTGCAATGCCGGTCACGGTCACCCGCGCATCGTCGAGGCGATCGCAAACCAGGTTGCGGAACTCGACTACGCGACGGCGTTCCAGGTGGGCCATCCCAAGGTTTTCGCCTTGGCGGAACGCCTGGCGGACATGGCACCGGAGAATATCGACGCGGTGTTCTTCACCAACTCCGGTTCGGAGTCCGTCGACACGGCGTTGAAGATCGCGCTCGTCTACCACCACGCCCGCGGCGAGTCCGAACGCACCCGTTTCGTCGGTCGCGAGCGGGGCTACCACGGTGCGGGATTCGGCGGCACCAGCGTCGGCGGCATTGGCAACAACCGCAAGCATTTCGGTCCGCTCCTGCCGGGCGTCCTGCATCTTCCCCAGACCTACGATCACGAACACCAGGCCTTCAGCCGGGGTCAGCCCGAATGGGGCGCACACCTCGCCGACGAATTGGAGCGGATCGTCGCGGTCAACCATGCGTCCACCATCGCGGCGGTGATCGTCGAACCCTTCGCGGGCTCCGCGGGCGTCCTGCTGGAGCGGCTACGCGAGATCACGGCGAAACACGGAATCCTGCTGATATTCGACGAGGTCATCACGGCTTTCGGCCGTCTCGGCGCGGGATTCGCGGCGGAGCGTTTCGGGGTCGTGCCCGACCTCATCACCATCGCCAAGGGACTGACCAGCGGCGCCGTGCCCATGGGGGCGGTGCTCGCCCGCGGGGAGATCCGCAAGACGATCATCGATGCCGCGCCCGATGCCATCGAGTTGTTCCACGGCTACACCTACTCCGGGCATCCGGTGTCGGCGGCGGCTGCACACGCGGCGCTGGACGTGTACCGCGACGAGGGGTTGTTCGAGCGATCCCGTACGCTTGAACCGGTCCTCGAAGACGCCCTGCACGGCCTACGCGACAAACCCCACGTGCGCGACATCCGCAACCTCGGCCTGGTGGGCGCGGTGGAGTTGGAGCCGCGCCCGGGGGAACCGACGGCGAGGGCCACCGAGGTATTCGGCCGAGCTTTCGACCGCGGCATCCTGGTGAGGACCACGGCGGACATCATCGCCTTGGCACCGCCGCTCATCGTCGCCGAGGACGAGATCGCAACGCTGGCCGCGGTGCTCGGCGACGTCCTCGACGGCCTGGACTGACGCCCAACGCCGCAACCGCTTCGCATCCCTTCGGTTAACCAGATTGGCGATCCTGTAACATCGCTGCCCCTGCATTTCCGACCGTCGGGGGACTCTCGTGACCGATCCGCTCCACAACGAGTTCGAGCCTGGCTCGATCGAAGCGCGCGACCTCGCGCACATCCTGCATCCGACGACGAATCTCGCCGATCTGCACGAGGATGGACCGACCGTTCACACCCATGCCAAGGGCGTCTACCTGTGGGACAACCACGGCAAGCAGTACATCGAGGGGATGGCCGGCCTGTGGTGCACGGCGCTCGGCTACGGCGAGGAGGAACTCATCAAGGCGGCGACGGAGCAGTTCCGCAAGCTCTCCTATTCGCAGCTTTTCGCGGGCAAGACCCACGAGCCCAGCGTCCTGCTTGCGGAGAAGCTCAAGGAAATGGTGCCGTTCGATGCCGGGCGGGTGTATTTCGGGGTCTCCGGCTCGGATGCCAACGACACCCAGGTCAAGCTCATGTGGTACTACCACAACCTGATCGGCCGGCCGGAACGCAAGAAGATCATCTCGCGACACGGGGCCTTTCACGGCGTCACGGTCGCCGCGGGCAGTCTCACGGGGCTGCCGCCGTTCCACCGGCATTTCGACCTGCCGATTCCGAACATCCTGCACACGGACTCGCCGTTCTATTACCGCGAGGCCCGGGAGGGCGAGACGGAGGACGAGTTCACGACGCGCCTAGCCAACAGCCTGAACGACCTGATCGAGGCGGAAGGACCCGAGACCATCGCCGCCTTCATCGCCGAGCCGGTGCTCGGTGCGGGCGGCGTCATCGTGCCCCCGGACAGCTACCATGCGAAGATCCAGGAGGTGCTGCGACGCCACCGCATCTTCTACATCGACGACGAGGTGATCTGCGGTTTCGGCCGCACCGGCAATCCCTTCGGCGCGCAGACCTTCGACATCCAGCCCACCACCATGAGCATCGCCAAGGCGCTGTCCTCGGCCTACCTGCCGATCAGCGCGGCGATCATTCCGGAGTTCATGTACGAACCGTTCATCGAGGCGAGCCGCGAGATCGGCATGTTCGGCCACGGCTTCACGTATACCGGCCACCCGGTGTGCGCGGCCCTGGCGCTGCGCAATCTCGAGCTCATGGAGGAGCGCGACGTCTTCGGCCACGCGGCGCGGATGGGAGAGATCTTCCAGGCCCGCCTGCACTCGTACGAGGATCATCCGCTGGTCGGCAACGTGCGCGGCGTCGGCTTGATCGGCGCCATCGAAATGGTTGCCGACAGGGATTCGAAGGCGAAGTTCCCGGCGGCCGCGGCGGTCGGCCCGTACTGCCTCAAGCGGTGTCTGGACCACGGCCTCATCCTACGGAACCTCGGCGATGCGATGGCCTTCTGTCCGCCGCTCATCATCGACGACAAGGAGCTGGACGAACTGTTCGGCAAGTTCGACCGGGCGCTCGCCGAGACGCTGGAGTACGTCAACGGCCTGTGACGGCGCGCCCTGGCGGGGCGCGGTGGAAGGTCGTGGTCGGCAGCGACCGCAACGCGTCTTGCGGGGAGAGTTCGTGTAGCGAATTCTCGGCCGACCGCGAAGCGGTCGCGTGTTCAGCTATCGTTCAGTAATTGGGAGTACATTTGGCCCAACGCGTCGCGGGTCGACCGCGGCGCAGCCTCATCGACGACGGCAAGGGAGGAACCATGAAGTCGATTCGAGCCCCAGTCCATGCGGTGCTTGCCCTCCTAGTTGGACTTGTGGCGGCGGGATGCGTCGCCGTCCAGCCGGTGACGGACAGGAACTCCACGCTGACCCAGGGCAACGTGCAGATGAATCTGATCGTCGGGCAGACGACGAAGGCGGCCGTGTTGGAGACCTTCGGCGCGCCCAACGTCACGACTCGAAAAGGCGACGAGACCGAGGTGTGGACCTATCAAAGGTCGGCGCGTGTCGCCCAGTCCGCGAGCCAGTCCGGCTTCTGGACCATCATCCTGACCGGGTCGCGCGCTGCCGGCGGTGGCAGCCTGGGCTCGTCGTCCAGCGGACTCGAGACGAGTTCGCGGATGATCACGTTGATCATCGAGTTCGACGCCAACGACGTGGTGTCGGACTTCCGCAGCAGGGAGTCCAACTTCTAAGAGGGGACATAGGACATGCTTGCAATGACACGACCATTGGCAGGAGTCGCGGCCTGCGCGCTTCTCGCGGGCTGCGTGCAACTGCCGCCGCCACCAACGCCGCTGCAGATCCAGAGCGTGCAGACCCGCGAATACGAACAGAGCAAGCAGGTCGTGTTCGCCAGCGTGATGTCGGTGTTCCAGGACCTCGGCTACATCGTCAACAGCGCGGACCTCGCCACCGGGTTCATCACCACCGAGGGTCTGGCCACAGGCGAAATCGGCATCCTGGAGTGGCTGCTCAATACGTCTCAGGTGTCCCAGACGCGGGCCACGGCGTTCATCGAAGAGGTCGACGACAAGACCCGGATACGGCTCAACTTCGTGGAGACCTGGCAGGAGTCCAGGGGCGACGGCCAGACCAGTCGCAGGGACCGGCCGATCCTCGAAGCGGAGGTCTACGAGAACGCTTTCGACCGGATCGAAACCGCGATCTTCGTCCGCTCAGGCTAAAAATTCGCCGAGCGGAGCCTCGAACGCGCCCGCCGGTCCAGTTGGCCAGCGCAGAAGTTTCGCGCAGCGAAACTTCCAACGCGCCCGTCAGGGCGCGCTTTCGCGCAGCGAACTTCCAACGCGCCCGTCAGGCCAGCGTCCGGCACGCAGAAGTTTCGCAAAGCGAAACTTCCAACGCGCCCGTCAGGGCGCGCCACCGCTAAGCTCGCGGAAATAGCGCGCCACGGCGTCCGAGTCGTAGCCTTCGTCCCTTGGTTCCTCGGCGCGGATCGCGGCACCGTCCACCTTGCCGAGGGCGATCTCGAGGCGGTCGAGTTCGGCCAGGGTCAGGCGGTATAGTCGCTCGCGGTTCTCGGGGCTGGCACCCAATCCTCGGTACGCGCGCTGGTCCTCGCTGAAATCCAATTCCCCGGAATCCTCCAGCTCACCGGCGAGTCGCGCCACGGCGCGGGCGATGTTGCCCAGCGCCCGCGGATCGCCGCCCGCTCCGACGTCGACCAGGTCCCGCCGCAATCCCTGGACTTCGGCGATGCCGGGTTGCGCTGTCGGATTGCCGTCGGCGTTCTCGTCGAGGCGCTCCAAGGCGAGGCCGAGGCGGGTCTGCAGGCGTTGCAGCGCGTCGTGGATGCGGCGCTCGCGCCCGCTTATGTAGAGCGGGCGGCCGAGCTCGAAGTACTCGGCCGTGATGGACAGATGTTCGGCCACCCGGTTGGTGGCGAGATCATCGAGGGCCCGATCGAGCATGGTGGCGAGGTCGGCGTCTTCGCCGTCGGATCGCGCGAGTTCCTCCCGCAGCCGGGCGACGTCCGCGGCGACGGATTCCAGGTCGCGCCGCATGTCCCGCTTGTTCTCCGCTTCGGCGAGGAAGTCGTCGCGGCGCGACGGGTACGACCGCCCTCGACGCACGGCATCGAGGACCTCCTCCTGGAACGACTCGAGACGTTCGAGGATCTGCTCCTGCTCGTCGACGAGTTCGCCGACGCGTCGTTCGGCATCGCGGAGTCCCGAGGCCACGGCATCTCGACTGTCCTGGAGGATCTGCTCGGCACCCTGGCGTAGCGCCTCGGCGCCTTGGCGGAAAGCGTCCGCCGCGGTCTCCCCGCTGGCATCGCGCTCAAGGGATCGCTCGATGGACTCCCGGGCGCGGTCGAGATCGTCGAGTGTCTCACCCCGGGGAGTCCGGCCGGCGATGGGACGTCCATCCGAACGCCCGCCTTGCTGCGCGCCGCTACGCTGCGCACCGTCCTGCGGGCGCTGGCCATCTTGCGAGGACTGCTGGTTCTCATCGCCGGCGAGCCGGTCGCGCAGGGAGTCGAGTTCCCGTTGCAGGCGTTCGAGCTGCCACCGGGAGATCGGCGTCTGTTCCCGGGCGCGTTCCTGCTCGCGGGCGAGTTCCTCCTGCCGCCGGGCGAGTTCGGTGAGCCGCTTCCACTCCTCCTCGGCTTCCTCCTGGCCTTGGCCGGTGCCGGGTTCCTGGGGTTGTTCGTAGCGGTTCTTTTCGGGGTCCGTTTCGAGTTCGAACAGTTCCGACAGCGACCGGCTCACGGCGTCCCCGGACCCCCGGCCGCCGCGCGACATCGTCACGTCGACGTTGCGCAATCCCGCCTCGGCCGTCAGCAGGTGCTGCAGTGCACGCTGCTCCGGCCTGACGGCGTCGTCGAGTTCGCGTTCGGCAAGCCGCTCGGCGGCGATGGCCATCTGTTCGGAGGCGTTGTTGAGTTCCGCTACGAAAGGCTCGACCTCGTCGTCGTCGGACAGGCGTCGGCCTTCCGCTCGGGCGACGAGGGTATCGACCTGTTCCTTGAGCGTGCCCTGCAGGATGCCGATCAGATCCACCTGGTCGTCCAGATCCGCACCGGCGCGAACCCCCGTGTCCCGCTCCAGGATGACGTTCCAAGTGGCGTTGAGGATCTCGCGCTGGCGATTCGACAGTTCCTGCTCGCCACCGCCGCCGCCACCGCCGCCACCGCCGTCCTGGTTGACACCGGTGTCCCGATAGCGCTTGTCGAACGGGCGCACGTCGACGAAATACAGCGCGCTCCTGGTCGATTGCCGGTGATCCTCGGCGAGGACATGGAACGACACCAGGTCGCCGGGACGCAGCGGCCGCTTGTCCTCCTCGTCACGGAGGCCCTCGAGTTGGATCATGTGCGCAAGGCTGGCCTCGGTATCGCCGTCGGCCGAGCCTTCGATGTCCGTCCAGGCACCCCCGTTGACCGCGTAGCGCAAGGTCAGGGCATCGACGCCGAAGTCGTCCTTGGCGCCGAAGCGGAGAAACACCTCCTCGATGGCGGTGGCCGAACGGTCGCGACCGGGAAAGGTGAAGTCCACCTCCGGCGGACGGTCGTGGACCACATCGATCAGGTACTCGTCGCTGATGCGCACGACCTGGCCGCGATGCGTCACGGCGACATGCCAGGTACCCGGCGATTCGATGGTGAA